>JANMGB010000213.1:0-1557 GCA_031374415.1 Burkholderiales bacterium | reverse complement strand
AACATAAAAACGCGCCTTTGGGGCCATGGCGGCGTTGCAAATCCTCGCGATACCTACAGGTATCGCTGTGGTTTGCGCCTTGCCCTGACCCCAAACGCATCGTTTTTATTTGTTCCATCAAGCGTGCAACACTACACTAGCAGCGGCGCCTCAATCGACTCGTCGTGCGCTCCTGCTGGGTACCAAATCGGATGGGCATTGCATTCAGTTAACGCATCCCGCCGCGTAATGCGCTCCCCATCACTACCTGGCGCGGGCATAAATGCATAGCGCCTAGCAGTGAAAAACTTGGCACTGATAGATGAGCCAAAAGGCCCAGTGGCAAGAGCATTCGGCTCATTTGCCGCGATTCCTTCAACGCACACCTCAGGCCAATCAGTGTTCATCTCCACCCCCTACTTTTCCCGCCAATTCCGCTTCCAACACCTCAATGCTCGGCAGCTTGTCGCGCAGCGCCTCTGGCAAGGTGTGCGACAGGCTGTAGGTAGCCAAGCCCAGCGGTTTTTGAATGTCGCTCAGCGCATATTCCGCCACCAGCCGGTCTTTGCTTTTGCATAACAACAAGCCGATGGTGGGCGCGTCTCGGTCGCTGCGCAGTTGTTCGTCCACGGCCTTCAAGTAGAAGTTGAGCTTGCCTGCGAACTCGGGTTCAAAGTCCACTCCTTCATGTTGAAGGGCGGGTTGGCCATCACGTAGTCGGCGCGCAGGTCGGGGTGCAGGTCGTTTTGCAGGGTGTCGCCGGGCTGCCCGCCGAAGTTGAAGTCCAGACCGCGAATGGCCATGTTCATGGCGGCCAGCTTCCAGGTGGTGGGGTTGCTTTCTTGGCCGTAGACGCTGATCTGGCCTTTTTTGCCGCTGACGACTTCGCTGCCGTGCTGCTCGATGAACTCTTCGCTTTGCACAAAGAAGCCGCCCGAGCCCATGGCAGGGTCGTACACCCGGCCTTTGAAGGGCTGCAACATTTCGACAATCAGCGTGACGATGGCTTTGGGCGTGTAGTACTGGCCACCCTTTTTGCCTTCGGCCAGGGCGAATTGGCCGAGAAAGTATTCGTACACATGGCCGAGGATGTCTTTGCTTTTCAGGCCCAGGGGCTGGCCGTTGTAGTCCTTGCGGTTGAAATCGGTGTCTGAGAAGTGGGCGATCAGGTCGGCCAGCTTGTGGCTGTCGATCTGGGTGCGCGCGAAGTCTTTGTTGAGCACGTTCTTGAGTTTGGAGTTTTCGCGCTCCACGGCCTCCATGGCGTTGTCGATCAGCCAGCCGACGGTGCGCATTTTGTCGGACACCATCTCCAGCTCACCGGCTGCGTTGCGCAGGTAGCGGTTGTCGCTGTCGCGCTTGGGAACCTGCCATGGCAGTTCGCTGCCCGGCGGCAGTTGGGCCAGGTCGCGCAGGGTTTGCCAGCGCGCTTCAAAGGGCACCCAGAAAACGTTTTTCTCGATGTAGTAGTCCCGCACTTCCAGCTCGGCGGCGATGTTGTCTTCGTACTCTTGCGTGCCTGCGCCTCCGTATTCAAAGGGGGCCATGTGGTAGTCGTGCTCGGGGTTTTGGAACTGC
>JANMGB010000169.1:0-4992 GCA_031374415.1 Burkholderiales bacterium | reverse complement strand
CCTTCCTTGACCTCCTTGACTACGTGGCAACACCTTCCCCAACCTCTCCCACTGCTCGTCATCCAACGCGTGGCGTTCTTCGGTCATCTGCCTCAAAAGGCCGCCATTCTCCCCGACTTCTTTTCCGAACAGCCCCTAATTAATTCAAATTGACCTCATAATTTTTGTCTATCACTATTCTTGTAACCAATGGTGCGTAACCATATTGATGCTGAAGCTGCCACCATGCATGAATGCCAGTTGTTGAGTCACATATCGGTGTGCAAGCTGAAACGCCGAAGTCTACTAAATCTTTATCATCCAATCCAAAAACATCACAGAAAACAAATCGTATTCCTATTTTGTAGCGCTTTAGGGAATTGTCGTAGCTATAATAATTTGCCAAGGCATATGCGTGTTGAACGCCATTAATCATGAGGCCGAGACCATTACTGAAATCGCCAGTTTTGGTATATTTATTTCCTCGATTAAATGCGGGGACACCAAGATCGGTTGGCGCAGAAATATTATTTATATCCCAGTCAGCGGCCTCAAGGGCTTGATGAATTCTAATTTTGCCGACTGCCTTGTATTTTGAATTTGGCGCTGATAACGCCGCATCACACCAGTAATTTATATTCTGATGTATGGATGCCATATAGTTAAGAGATGGGTCATCAAAATATCTGGGGGATGACAACTTGGTAAAGAACTCTCCAAATAATCTGGCGACCATACCTGTTTCATCGCTCGACGCGAAAATCGGTATCAGTTTTTGCATTCTTGCTTTCAGCTCAGTCGCGTTTTTCCCGGCGCTCAGTTTACCGATTGGTACTCGACCGCTATTACTTGTTAAGTCTTGGCCGTAAACTATTATTTTACCTGGAAGGTAGGAGCTGTCTGGGAAATGCGTTACAGGCCGAATGGTTTTATCCGTGGCAATGGCCAAGATTTTATTCGTCGCTAATAGGGTAACCGGAATGACGTATTTTCTCGTAATTTCTTTAATCTATTCAAACACCCGCCGAGAGTCGGCGGGTGTTTGAATATTAATAACCTTAAGCTGCAGCCTTATTAGCTGACAGATCCCAACCGCCAGCATCGTTGCCCACGTTGGCGCTGCCGTCAGCCTTGGAGCCCTTGTGGTTCCAAATCACTTTGGCGTACTTGAGGGTGAAGGTTTCGGTCGGCAGGCCTTCTGATGCGACGTTGGTTTGCACGCTGCTGACGATGGCGTTGCTGAGCTTGATCGTCAGGTAGTTGGTGCGCACCGTGCCGGTGGCGCGAAAGAACTGAATCTCGACGTCGTAGGCGTAGGCAGCCGAGCAGGCTTCCCACAGATAGACGCTGGCCTTGTCCACATCTTTGGTGAACATCATGGGCACGTGCTCGCAACGCTCGGCAGAGTGACCGCCGGCGGTGGAGGCGGTGGCCGATGTGGGCTGGTGAATGCCTTGGGCCCAGGAGGTCGCTTCCATCCAGTCCTTGTGGTCGGAGTCGGTCGACTCGCCAGGAATGTCTTTGGAGTTGGTCTTCTTGGTGAACTTGACGTAAATGTCTTTCATGCTGCGCTCTCTAGTGATGGTGATTGTTCGGACATCCGAACCGGACACACTCTAACCGGGAATCGGGGGTGAATCGCCCCCCATTCCGGGGGGCGATTCACCCTCCCGGCCCGCAATCGGGAACGCTGAGTCTTGGATAGGAATTGAAGACAGGGGGTCACGCAGAGTCCAGGTTGCCCTCCGCCCTGATGCATAAAAGTAGGGGCTCGGAAGCCTGTCATTGGATTTGAAAGGGTGATTTCGCCAAAGCGAGCAGGTGGCGCATTGGCACGCTGAGCGTGCAAGCATGGAGTGCGCGCGGGGGTACCGCGTCTGAGGCACCATCTTGGATCCCCGCCTACGCGGGGATGACGGGCGCAAGCGGGAATGACGGGCGCAGTGGAGATAACGGGCGCGGGTGGGGATAACGGGCGCGGGTGGGGACAACGGGCGCGGGTGGGAAAATGGGGCGCAGGCGGGGGTGACGAGCGCCGACGGGGACGACGGGCGGGGCGTTGGGCATCTCCCCATGTCATTCCCGCGCAGGCGGGAATCCAGCAGCCTGTGCACTTCACTATGGGCCCCGCAACAATTCAACCTTTCAAATCCACTGCGACGGGGTTACCGGCTCATGGCCTTGGCGTGGCGGTCGATGAACTCGCGGTAGGTGTCAATGCCGCGCAGTTGCAAAATGGTGTTGCGCACCGCGGCCTCGACGAGCACGGCGAGGTTGCGCCCGGCATCGACTGCAATCACCACTTTGCGCACCGGCACTTCGAGGATGTCTTCAAACAGAGGCTCGTAGGGCACACGCTCGAACTCTTTTTCTAAGGTTTCTTTGCGCACCAGGTGGACGATGAGTTTGAGGCGCATTTTGCGCCGCACCGCGGTCTCGCCAAAGATGGCTTTGATGTCGAGCAGGCCTATGCCGCGCACTTCCAGCAGGTTTTGCAGCAATTCGGGGCAGCGGCCTTCGAGCACGGCCTGGGACACACGGAATAGGTCGACCGCGTCGTCGGCCACCAGGCCGTGGCCGCGGGAAATGAGCTCGAGACCCAACTCGCTTTTTCCCAAACCGGACTCGCCGGTGATCAGCACGCCCAGACCGAGGATGTCCATGAACACGCCGTGGCGCGTGGTGCGCTCAGCAAAGAGCTGTGCCAGGTAGCCGCGCACGACGTCAATCACTTGGCCAGCAGACTCGCTGGTGACGAACAGCGGGATGTCAGCACGGTCACAGAGTGCCACGACACGGTCGGGCGGCACTTGGTTGTCGGCCACGATGACCACCGGGGGCTCCAGGGCGACAATGCGTTGGATGCGGCGCTCTTGGTCGTCGGGGCTGGAGGCGGACAGGTAGGCTACTTCGCGAGCGCCGACGATTTGCACGCGGTAGGGGTGGATGTAGTTGAGGTAGCCGACCAAGTCAGCGGCCGACTGGGCGCTGCGCACAGCGCCTTCGTCAAAGCGGCGTTCAGGGTGGGCGTGACCCGCAATCCACTCCCAGTGCAGGCTGGGTCGGTGCGCCTCAAACAGCGCCTCGGCGCTGATGACGGTGGGTTTCACAGGGGGCGGCGCAGCAGGGAGACTGCGTTCATGCGACGGACTTCAGAGGTGCCCAGTTGGCGATCAGCTCGTGCACCTTGGCCGCTTCGGGCTCGGCTTTGAGGCGCTCGCGCAGATCGCGGTCGCTGAGCATTTCGGCAATGCCGGAGAGAATCTCAAGGTGCCGCTCGGTGGCCGCTTCGGGCACCAGCAAAAAAATCAACAGGCTGACGGCCTCGTCGTCGGGGGCATCGAAGGCGATGGGCTGTTGCACACGCAAGACCGCCGCTAAAGGGTTTTTCAGGCCTTTGATGCGGCCGTGGGGAATGGCCACCCCATGACCCAAACCGGTGGAGCCCAAACGCTCGCGCGCAAAGAGGTTGTCGGTCACGGTGGGGCGCGCAACCCCGTGCTGGTTCTCAAATACCAAACCAGCGTGCTCGAAGGCACGCTTCTTGCTGGTAGCGTCTACATCCACCAGAACATTACTGATGGGCAAAATGGCGGCAAGGCGATTCATCAACAGTCCATGTGAGGCTCCGTGGCGCCCTGAATAGCTGCAGGGCGGTCCGACGCGTCATCTCAAAAACATCCTGAGCAACCGGCAGGATGGAGCTCTGCCGTACGACGGCGCCATTGTGCACGTGCCGTGGACGCTGGGCAACGTCCCGCGACGGGAAATGCAGACGTTGCTGGTCAGCAACAAGTTGTTGACCAGGGGTCGATGTCCTCACCTTGGCGGCCCTGGGTCAGCGTAAAACCGCTCAACGGGCACGGCGCTCACACTGGGGGAATCGGGTGTACGCCACAGCAGCTTGGCCGTGCCTGGGCCCCCAATTTCTTGGTAGTCAATTTGGATGGTGTGGCGTTCACCCGCCCCCCAAATCAGGGGGGCGGCGGTGTCGAGTGTGGGGGCGTGTGGGGTCCAGTTGTTGATCACCAGTTGGCCATCAATCCACACGCGCACGCCGTCGTCGGTCAGGGTTTGCAGTTGATAGGTGCCGGTGCTGGGGGCCTCGATGAGTCCACTCCAGCGCACGGAAAAGCCATCGGCGGGCAAAGCGGGGCTGGGCTCAAGGTACCAGAAGAAGTCCACCGGCTCAGTGCGTGTCAAGACGGGTTGGCCCTGCAGGTTGGGGTTGCTGAAGTAGGCCCCCCTCAGGCCCGTTCCGGTGGCCGCGGGGTACAGGCGCTCAGTGGGCACCAGGGTGAAGCCGCTTTGGGCCGGCGTTTGCCACCGCAGCTGGGCCGTGCCCGGGCCGCCCAGCTCTTGATACTCGACGGTGAGCACGCGGCGCTGGCCCGCACTCCAGAACAGCGGGGCGGTGGTGTCGTACACGGGTGCATGCGCCGTCCAGTTGTCGATCACCAGTTGTCCGTCGAGCCAGACCCTCACGCCGTCATCAGACAAGGTTTGCAGCGCGTAAGTGCCTGTGGTCGGCGCTTCGATGAGACCGCTCCAGCGCACCGAGAAACCGTCCGCAGGCACAGGCACACCCGCAGGGGCAACGGGCCATTCGAAATTGATGCCCTCGGTGCGCAGGCTGACAGGCGCGCCTTGCAATCTCGGGTTGTTGAAGTAGGCGCCGGACAGGCCGCTGCCGCTGGCCGAGGGGTACAGACGATCGATCGGTACCGCAACATACTGACTGGATCCCGGGGTCTGCCAACGCAACTGCATCGTGCTCAGCCCCCGAAACTCTTGGTACTCGATGGTGATGGTTCGGCGCTGCCCAGCTTGCCAACTCAGCGCGCCGGTGCTGTTGCTGGTCACGGCATGGGCGGTCCAGTTGTCGATGAGCAGTTGGCCATCCACCCACACCCGCACGCCATCATCCGACAAGGTCTGCAGTTGGTACAGCCCCGTGGCTGGCGCCTCGATCATCCCGCTCCAGCGCACCGAGAACTCGTCTGCCGCCAACCC
>JANMGB010000168.1:0-2399 GCA_031374415.1 Burkholderiales bacterium | reverse complement strand
CAATGCGCCCCCTGTTCGCCTTGGCGAAATCAACCTTTCAAATTCACTGAGACGGGGTACTAGGGCCTGTTCGGAAACTCCACGTGGGGCAGCCAATGGTGTATTGGAGTGGGCTGCAAGGCGCAAAGCACAGCAATACCGGTCGGTATTTCGAGCAATTGCTACAAAGCAGACCGCTTCAAGAGGCCGTTTGCTGCCTGGCGAGGAGTTTCCGAACAGGCCCTAGTTGTCAGCAAGCTTTGGTCAGAGAAAATAAGTGTGTGCTAAAGCCGGGTTTTGCTAACATGCATGTGTGTCCAAACGATCCGTCGCCATCGAATTCATGCCGCCTTTGGTGTTGCAGCAGTTGCAGCAGCTGGGTGACAACCTGGCCATTGCACGCAAGCGCCGCCTGGAAACGCGCAAGGTGTGGGCGCAGCGCATTGGGGTCTCTGAGCCTACCTTGATGCGCATGGAGAAGGGCGATCCCAGTGTCGCGTTGGGCTGTTATGCGTCGGCCTTGTGGCTGATGGGCCGATCACAGGCATTGCCTGAGCTGGCCGCCCCGCAGCATGATGAGGGCGCCCTCGACAGTGAGGTCAGCGCCGCCCGGCTGCGTGCGGTGCGCAAGCCGCTGTCGATCGAGGCGCGGCTGCGCCAAGCGCGTGAGCCTTGAGCCCCTGAGCAGCATGACCTCTCCCTGGGATTGCGCCATGTCCTACACGCCCGCGGACACCTTGTACGTTTGGTGGTTGGGTCAGCCTGCCCGGCCGGTTTTGGTCGGGCGCGTGTCGCTGGTGCGCGCAGGGCATGGCGTGTCGCTGCGGTACGCGCCGGGGTGGTTGCGCCAGGGCTTTGCCTTGAGCGAAGACTTGCCCTTGCGTGACATCGAGTTTTTGCCGGCGGAGAAGTACACGGCGGTGGGCGCTATCGATGATGCACGACCGGATCGGTGGGGGGAGCGGGTCATCCGCTTCCTTGACAAGCCTCCCCGTCTGTCGCTGATGGAGTACCTGTTCTTTGCTGGGGATGAACGTTTTGGCGCGCTGGGGGTGTCGCTTTCGGAGACGGCTTATCTGCCTCGCGGCTTCGGTCCGCTGCCGCAATTGCATGAGGTGGCGGCGCTGGCCACCTTGGTGCAAGGCGTTTTGGATGGCGAGTCCATCCCCGCATCGCAGCGGCGTCTGATCGCGCCGGGCGTGACGCTGGGTGGGGCGCGGCCCAAGGCGCTGTTGTCGTTGGAGGGGCAGCCCTGGGTGCTTAAGTTTTCAGAGCGGGGCGAGGCCGTCGACATGCCGTTGGTGGAGCACGCTACGATGACCCTTTTGGTTCGAGCGGGCATCCGTGCCGCGCCGACGCGTGCCCTGGCGTTGGCCCAAGGGCACGCCGTGGCGGTGCGGCGCTTCGACCGCGAGGGCGCGCTGCGCTTGCATGCCTTGTCAGCCCAGGTGGCTTTGCGCGCGACCGGTCAGGCTTTGATGGGCTATCCCGAACTGGCCCAATTGCTGCGCCGTCGGGGCGTGGCCGAAGGGCAGCTGAACATGGCACAGATGCACGAGTTGTTTCGACGCATGGTGTTCAATGTCCTGATCGACAACACCGACGATCACGAAAAAAATCACGCCTTGTTGATGACGGATCGCGGTGAGTATGCGTTGTCCCCCGCATTCGATGTTCTGCCCAGTGGGCATGCGCTGGGATACCAGCAAATGCGGGTGGGCACCGACATGATGGACGCCACGTTGCGCAACGCCTTGTCGGAGCACGCGCAATTCGGCTTGTCGTTGTCGCAGGCTGAGGGCGAAGTGCGTCGCGTGGCCAAAGTGGTGGCCGGATGGAAGCGCCATTTTGCAAAAGCAGGCGTGGCGCCGCGTGACATTGAGTCGCTGAGCGAGCAAATTGACCGCCCCTTTTTGCGCGATCAACGAGTGGATTGGGTGGCGCCTCGGAATGTCGGGGGTTAAGTGGGGGGATGCGCTTTCCAGCTCTTCCTTGGCGGCTCTGATCAGCCAGGCCCACGTGTTTGGGTGCCGCCAGCAACCGTACCAGCGGTTCGCACCAAGTTTGGATAACCGCCGTCCCTACACTGATTCAGCCCCCAGCTTGAACCGCGCCACCTGCTGAGCCAGGATCGTGGCTTGGGTCTGAAGGGATGCCGCTGCGGTGGCCGTTTGCGCGACCAGGTGGGTGTTGCTGTGGGTCATTTGGTCGAGTTTGTTCAGACCGGCACTGACCCCGTTGACTCCCGTGCTTTGATGGGTGGCACCGGCCGCGATTTGGTCTAGGGGCTGTTCGGAAAAGAAGTCGGGGAGAATGGCGGCCTTTTGAGGCAGATGACCGAAGAACGCCACGCGTTGGATGACGAGCAGTGGGAGAGGTTGGGGAAGGTGTTGCCACGTAGTCAAGGAGGTCAAGGAAGG
>JANMGB010000167.1:0-10276 GCA_031374415.1 Burkholderiales bacterium | reverse complement strand
CTGCGGGCAAACCGGTGGAACTGCTGAAGTAGGCTCTGTCCGGGCACCGCACGCAGTGCACCTGCGGCGGCGTGGGTTGCGACTTGCGCCGACGAGCTTTGTCAGACCTGCCGCCACGGCAAACCGTGCTTGCGCCAGCCGCCGAGCAAGCCGCGATGGTGGTCCGGGTCCAGCTCGCCTTCGAAGCCTTCGAGCACATTGCTCACGTGGGTGAAGCCGTGGCGCTCGAGCTCGGCCCCGGCGTCCACCGAGCGCTTGCCGCTGCGGCACAGCAGGATGATCGGCCGGTCCTTGCGGCCCGCCATGCGCAGCACTTCATCGGCGAAGTGGGGGTTGACCTCGAAGTCAGGCGCGGTGTTCCACTCGATGTTGATCGCATCGACGGGGTGGCCGACATAGAAGAACTCGATCTCCGTGCGGCAATCGATCAACAGCGCGTTCGGGTTGCCCTGCAGGGTTTCGAAGGCTTGTTTGGGTTGCAGATGGTCCATGTTTATCTCCGTGGCCGCATTATCCCGGCCAGTTCACCGTGCGCTCGGATTGGTTTTTCATATTGACATTCGCTGGCGCCATATTGCAGTGGCGCAGAAAGTCGCTCGCGCCGCGCCCGAGCTGCTTGTCCTTGTGCACCACGATGGCAAGCCGGCGCGCCAGCGGCGTCGCCGCGTAGATCCGCCTTCAACCTTCAACACGCCTCCATCTTCGGCGCAAGGATGTCGTTCGCCGAACGCTTACGACTTTTCAACCTTCTTGCCGATTGCAGCTTGCTGGCGTCATCCCCGCCCCGAGATCCCAAACATGGGCAGGGAGTCGACCGCGACCTGCAGGAGCCGCGGCGCGATGTACCTGCGATGGGTCGAGGCGATGAGCGCCATGTAGACGCGGCCAAATAGATTGCGGCAAGCAACGCGCGTCGACAGCGAGAACGCGACGCGCCCATCTGCCAGGCAGCGGACCTCGACGCAGGATCGGAACACCAGGTGCTTGTCATCGGCGCCCAAGATGGCCTGAGCGGTACAACCGTCTTCCGACACGTGGTGGGCGTGCACAGGATAGCGCCCAGCATAAACATGGGGCGAGGTCTCGCAGAGCAACGACGACACGGGGCAGGCCAGCGGCGAAGTGCGCAACTTGAACGGCCGCACCATCACATTTCTGAACGCCATCACCCGGGTGACGCCGGTGTGCCGGTTGTTCAGGAAGCTGCCGAGCAAATCCGCGAGCAGGTGCGCGGCGTCGGCTTTAACTCCGAGGGGCTCGGCAGGGGCGACCGTCATCGTGAAGCGATCCTGGTGATGGACTGTCCGATCAGTCAACTCGCGTTGCAACAGCGAGTCTGCGGGCAATTCATGGTGCGCTTGGACACGCGCGGGTCGGACTTCACTGACGAAGCCGGGCCGCGCGAAGGTGCGGGCCAACCAACCCCTCACGTGGCCGCTGAGCGAGCGGTAACCCACGCAAAGTGTTTCCAGCCAACCGCCCGGCCGGTCGTTCAGGGACAGCGCAGTGGTCGGCACCTGAAGCAACTCAGCCGAGGATTGCTTCAGCAACTCGGCCACTGGCCCGGGCAGCAATTGCGTCAATGAGGGGATGTCCGCGCTGTCGTCGAGCACCTTCTGGCGCAGCTCGTCGCTGAGCTGCCCACCGAGTTCGTTGGTGTGGATCGACAAAGCGAAGAAGGCGGGATGACCCGATCCGGGATGGAGCGGCGCGAACTGATGCCAGGTCTCGCCCGAGAAGCGAACGGTGAAGAGGCAATCCGGTGGGATGTTGACATGGCGCAGCGCACGAATGAAGCTGGACGGGTTTTTGTCGAGTTGTTCAGCCGTCGCGCTGGAAAAACGCAGCTGGGCGCCGCTGCTGCCCGAGATGGCCGTGAAGACACGGTGTCCCGCGTGGCGGTGGAACGGATGGCCGCCCTTCCCGACGCTGAACGAATACAACGCGGTCGGGTCGCCCTTCGCGAAGTCACTGCCGCCCAGCTTCGCGGAAGGCTCGTCGAGCTCGTCCACGAACCGGCTGTGCTGGCGTTGGCGGTTGAGCATGTCGTGGAACAGCTGTGTGCCCAAGCCATGGCTCAGGCGTGACACCAGGTTCACTTCGATGGGCGGCTCGCCGGGACGGGTGGGCAGCGCCACGCAGGGGAAGCTGGCGGTGCGGCGTGTAACGCGCACCCCTGGGGCGATGGACAGGTTTGCCGAGGAGGCGCTCATGATTTGGTTCCTTCTGCCTTGCGACTTTTGGCCTGGGCGAGCAAGCCGCTTTCTTTCTTCAGGGGACCGCCCACGGGGCAGAACGCGGCCAGGTAGTTGTGCAAGGTGCCGAGTAAGTTGTCGTCCGCCAGGCTGTAGTGGACAAACTGCCCTCGTTTCTCGCTGCGCACCAGCTCCGCATGCTCCAGGATCTGCAAATGCTTCGAGAGCGAGGGCTTGGTCATCTCAAACCGTTCGCCTATCTCCCCGGCTGTCAAGGACGTCTTGGAGAGATAGGCGAGGATCTTTCGACGCGGGGTCGAAGCCAGGGCGGCAAAAACGTTTTCTTCTTTCATGGGTTGAATTCTATTAGCTAATTAGCTAAATAAGTAAATTTTTGATCGACAAGCTGAGGTGCAGTGCTTTGATAACAGGCCCTATTGATCCGGCCCGATGAAGTCTTGACTTCCGCATTTCTCCACAAGACCTGTGAAGCGGCCGATGGCGTCGTACGCAGGCCGCTGGATCCCCGCCTGCGCGGGGATGACACGAACAACCGTCAGCACGTCATCCCCGCGCAAGCGGGGATCCAGGATGCTGCCTCAGGCACGTTACTCCCGAGAACAGGCAAACTTCCACGGGCCGAATCAATAAGATAATTTTGCTTTAACCATATCCCGCCCTTGCGGCCTGGGTGTCCACCTCGCGAAACGCGGCCAACCTCTGCGCATACGGATCCAGCGCATCCTCCGGCGCCCCCAAGGGCAGCCCAACCACTTCTGCAAACCGCGTTGGCGTGATCTGCCCCTGCGCCATCAACTCGTCGACCAACGCCAGCAAGGCGCGGCGATGCATCTCGATCATCCTCGTCGCACGCCCGTGTTCGGCCTGGAGCAGGACTTCAATCGGCGCGTTGCTGGCATCCACATCCGTGCAAAGGTTGTCTTCGCTGTTGGTAGACACATCGATGCGCCCGACGCGCTGGCCGTGACCCAGGTGACGCATCATGCGGGCCGCCGTTTCTGTGGCCTTGCGCAGATCGCTCTCTGCACCGCTTGAGCTCAAATCAGGCCCAAAGACGAGCAGCTCGGCGGCCCGGCCGGCCAGGCTGGTGCAGATGGAGTCGAGCAGGTTGCGGCGCGACCAGACCTTGCGAGACGTGTAGGCGTTGTAGCCGCCTTCGAAACTGGCCACGTGGATCTTGATCTCCTGTGGTGCACGGCCAAAGAGCAAGGCATGCACCAGACCGTGGCCGGCCTCATGCACGGCCAGCAAGGCGCGAAAGTCAGGGTTGCTGCGCTGGCGCAGGCGGTTGATTTCGAAGGGTGCGGCAATGGCCTGTGACTGGTCTCGCCAATGGGCGATCACGCTGCAGCCATCTGCAGTCAACCTGACGGTGTCGCCCCCTGCGGCCCCACGCTCCAGCGCCCACAGTGCGGCCTTGGCCAAGCCGGAGCCGAGGATGGCGTGCAGCGATGAAAACAGTGGCCGTGTCCCCTGCGCGGGGAATACGGCGTTGGTGTAGATCTGCTCGCGCACGCTGGTGTCCACCTCAAAGTGCAAACCGCAACCCGCGGCCGTCTCACGGGCGTAGCGGGCACAACCTTGATCGATCAACTGCTCGTAGGCGTATCGACTGAGCGATGGGTAGATCACGTGCTCATTGCCCAGGCGCCCCACCTGCTCGGGCTTGAAGCGCCTGTTCAGCGCCTGTTTGACGTCGATGACACTCAGCTTGCTGGTCAATGCGTGGAATGTGTTGGCGTCGCTATCGCAGTCGTCCACGCTCGTGGCAATGCCCTCGTACATCTCATCCAGGTTGCCGCAGACAAAGATGAGCAGGCGGCTGTAGTCGGTCTCCCATCGCTGCTGGCCGTTGTCTCGAAAGTCACGCAGGTGTTCCTGAATCTGCTCGGGCTTCCAGCTCATGATCTCCGTCAACGGCTCGTCGAGTTTGAGGTTGCGTCGCAGTTCCTGCGCCTGCCAGCTGCTCAGCTTGAACCGCCGCTTGCTGTCGTCTGCATCGGCACGTTCGGCGTCGTAGGCGGCCTCTGCGATGGACGACTCGATGTCACCCAACAGCGAGAGCGCGGGCGGCATCCGCCCGTCGGACAGCAAGGCCCAGACGTCCTGATAGCGCTCCACACGCAACTCGGCGCGCTTGTTGTCGATGGTGCGAAAGCGCTGGAACTCGTCGAGTGCCAGGATGCCGGGCTCGCCCTCGCGCACGCCGGATTGCGCCAGCATGCCCGAGATGCTTTGTGCACCGCGCCAGCTCGCGCCGTTGGAGAAGCCGTCCATCTGCACTTCGACAAAGCGGTCATAGAAGCCGAGCAACTGCGCCAAGCGGCGCACGAGCTGTGTCTTGCCGGTGCCAGTCAGGCCCCAGAGGCAAACGATCACGGGCCGTGTGACGAGCTCGGGCAGCACATACCAGGCACGCACGGAATCGACGACGCGATCAATGACGGCGTCAATGCCGAGCAGCTCGGTCTTGAGTTGGGCTGCGATCTCCTGCAGCGCTCGGCTTCTCTGCGCGAGTTGCTCGCGCAATACTTGGATGTCATTCATCCCAATCCTTTCGTCGCACCAGCGCTTGCAGTGCCATGCGGTCAGCGCGGCGCTGGGCACCGCGGCTTTGGATATGCTGTCCTGCGCCACGCAGGCCACGCTGGCTGAGTGCGCGCGCCACAGGGTCGCGCACACCGGAGCTCGTTTCGAGCACCAGCGTCATGGGTTGTTTCAGGCGGCGCAGGGCCTTGACCCGTCCCTCTTGCAGGGACCGGGAACGGAGTTGTGCACTCATTCGGTTTCCAAAAAGCAAAAAGCCCCGGCTCAAATGGCAGCGGGGCTTTGCTTAGCCAGCGCGGTCTGAGGGCCGTATCTGTGAACAGAAACGGTTCAGCCGGGGCTTGGGAACCGTGTCAGTCGTTGGTCGTTATGAACAAAGAGGACATAAGAAGATCTCCATCAGGTAGGAGGTTTTGCGGGTGCTGTCGTGAGCACCTTCGGCAGTAGGGGCCGGATGGTACACACATCCACGTGACACCGCAAGCACTTAACGCAGGCCCTAGTTCACGTCTACTCGCTGTTGCGAGCCGCCGCCAAGAGCTTCATCTGTTCACGCAGTGTTTTGCGGCCCGCGCTGTTCGTCGCGCGCCACGCTTTCAGGGCAAGGTCCAGAAAGGCTTGTTCGGCTGGCGTCACTGAGCCGCTCTCGCGCGCTTCGTCGAGCCAGCCCGCCGGCTTGCCATGATGCTGTTCGACCTGCCGCGCCAACTTGTCGCCGATCGGCCTCGACGATTTGATCTGGCTCCACATGCTGGGTGAGATTTGCAGTGTGGCAGCGAATGTCTGCTCCAGCCCCTTGGGAGATGCCCCGCAGGCGAGTGCTTTCTCAGCGTAGGACTGGAAGAGCGCCACAGCGTTCTGTCTTCTGGTGATGGTTGTGTTGGCCACTTTGGGTATGCGCGATGTAACGAGTTCAGGCCATATTGTGGCAGGGGGTTGACAGAGCAGTAAAGACTCTTTACAGTCCGCCTCGTCTGCTCGTTGAGCACAACTTTATTCATCACGCTTCACCATGAAATCCACGCACGTCATCAGAACCAACCGATCCACGAAGGGTCTGGTCGCGTTCGCACGCGCCGTGGCGATGGGGTCGCTGGGCGCAGGGCATGCGTCCTTGCATCAGGCCTGTCCAACAAGTTGCTATTTCGACCCATCCTTTGGCGGTTGGCAGCTTGATCGGAACGAGGACCGATTGCATCCGGGAGAGGGCAGCGTGTAGACGCGCACCCTCCAAGCTCTGTACGCAGAGGCCCGGATTCTTGACAAGAATCCGGGCTTTTTTCATTTCTGACTTCAACCGGCCTGCGCATCGGCGCAGACCCGCGATCGATGGATCGCACCACCGGTCACGGTGGACGCTCTTTAACAATTTGATGCGAGACGACCTCGGTACTGGCCGATGGTTCGTCTTGCAAAGTTTGCGGATGTAGCTCAGCGGGCAGAGCGCGACCACGCCATGGTCGAGGCCACGAGTTCGAGACTCGTCATCCGCTCCACTTCGGGTGTGTCCTTTCACTCCGTTGCCGCGCGACATGGTGTTGGCGGTGCGGGATGTGCGCGACCCAAGGCCTGAGCCACGTGCAGCGAGACACCACATCCGACGGGATGCTCGCGTTTGGGCACAGCCGAAGTGGATCTCTATCGCCCTCGTCGCTCAGCAGGCAGAGCAGCCGTCGCCGAGGGCACCCACCAGACAAGTCGCGTTCGTCTAGACGGCGTAGTACCCCATCTCAGCGGATTCTCACGGTTGATTTCGCCAAAGCGAACAGGTGGCGCATGTGCAAGCTGAGCTTGCAGGAATGCAGTGTGCGGGGATGTTGCTCCTGAGGCACCGTCCTGGATCCCCGCCTGCGCGGGGATGACGGGCGCAGGGGTTTGGCACCTCACCACGTCATTCCCGCGGAGGCGGGAATCCAGCAGCTTGTGTACTTCGCCATGGGTCTCGCAACAATCCAACCGTTCATATCCACTGAGACGGGGTGCGAGTACACCACTCCTTCAAGGTGGATACGCGGGTCCGAATCCCGCACGCGACGCCAGACAAAGGAACCCTCTTCGAGCTCATGCTTCGTGGGTGGAAATCGGCCGCAACGATTGGGCGGCGCCGGAACCCGTACCCGGATGAAATGCATTGCCTCGTTAGCTCAGTTGGATCTAGAGCGCCGGTCTACGAAGCCGGAGGTCGCACGTTCGAGTCGTGCACGGGGCGCCATCAACGGGTGCGTGGCAGACAGGCCGATTCATACGCACCCACCAGCCATGCCGGGCTAGCTCAATTGGCAGAGCAGCGGCCTCCAAAGCCGAAGGTTCGCGGTTCGATTCCGTGGTCCGGTGCCAGTTCATCTCGACGTAGCCAAGCGGTTGAAGGCGGCGGCCTGCAAAGCCGCAGGCGAAAGCCCGCATCCGTTCGAATCGGATCGTCGAGTCCAGGCAAGCGTGCGCTTGGGTGTGGCCGTAGCTCAATGGCAGAGCAGTGGGTTGTGAGCCCGCTGGTGCCGGTTCGACTCCGGCCGGCCACCCCCAAGCGCATGCATTCAGTACCCCGTCTCAGTGGATTTGAAAGGTTGGCAGCGGTGTCTTAGGGCTCCCCTCTCCCCTTGCGGGAGAGGGGCTGGGGGAGAGGGGCGACATTCACCGATCACAGCAGCCCACGCGTGGCTTATGGCCCGCGCCCGCGAGCGGCGCCGAGCAAACAGCCGAAGAACACGCGCTTTGGCAACTTCATGCCAAAAGATTGTCGGGCTGGAGATTTCGCCGCTGGCAGCCGCAGGCGTTGCTGGAGGGCATTTGGCAAGCGTTGCAGCCCCCTCTCCCCAACCCCTCTCCCGCAGGGGGAGAGGGGCTTAAGCCCGGGAGCTTGTCGGCCCTGAATCTTTGCGAGGTTAATGCCGATGCGCGCAGGTTTCACGATTCCCGCCTGCGCGGCAGAGTGAAATCGTTAGACGCTACCCATCCATCTCGACGTCCGTAGCTCAGCTGGAAGAGCGCGACCCTCCGAGGGTCGAGGCCGGCAGTTCGAACCCACCCGGACGTGCCATCGCAACGTCCCCCACCAAGCGGCCAAGAAAGGAGGCCCCCCATGCACCCCCATCACAGCCACGTGCTGCAACTCGACATCCAGGGAACGCCACAGGCGTGGATCTCGCTCGAGCACGCCGCCCTTCATGTGGCGACGGGTTCGGTGGCGTGGGTCGACGGCGACGGCCCGCTGGCGACGCTGCGTGGTGGCTTCAATGTTGCGCGCGGCCAGCAGTCGGTCATTGATGTGCACCCGATCATCGCGCTGCACGGCGCGTCCAGGGTCAACCTGTTCGACGTGGTGCCTGCGTTCAGCAAGCGCAAGCTGTTTCGGCGTGACCGGCTGACTTGCGCGTACTGTGGCCAGCGCTTCAGTGAGCGTGACCTGCAGTGTGAACACATCGTGCCAGCGTCGCGCGGTGGCGGCTGGACTTGGATGAATCTGGTCACAGCCTGCGGTGGATGCAATGGACGCAAGGCCGACCGCACGCCGGAGGAGGCGGGCATGCCTCTGGTGTACCTGCCGTACGTGCCAAGCCGCTTCGAGGACTTCTTGCTCGAAGGCCGGTACATCCGGGCAGACGTGCACGGATGGCTCGCGGCGAGGCTGCCGAAGGCCTCGCGCCTGAACTGAGCACCGCGCTATGGATGGGCGACCTTCGGGTCGCCCATTTTTTTTTGGGGCTGCGAAGTTGAAGGACGCACAACTCCCGCGCTACCGCTGCGCACTGACCGCTTCCCAACTCAACCCGTGCTTTTGTAAGTACTTGCGCAGGCGATCGGCATCGTTGACCACCGTGCGTTGCATGCGTGACCGATCAAACAGCTTGCGACCGGCCTCGGACAAGGTTCGGGCTTGCCGGCAGACACCCACGACGGCTTCGAGCTGGACGCGGTCGAAGAGGTCGAGCTCTGCCAATGCCTCGGCGGGGAGAAGGTCGTCGAGGGCGACACCGCGAGTGACCGTCGCTGCGGCGGCGCTGTGCTGCCACAGCCAACGCAGCCGTTGCACTTCGGCATCAACCTGCGCCGCTGAAATCCGCCCGCCATCGGCGAGCGTGGCCAGTCGGGTGACGCTGGCAGAGAGGTCGCGGAAGTTCCCGCTCCAGAGTGCCTCGGCCGATTGCGCGAAGCGCAGGTACTGGGCTTTGGCCTCGGCGGTGAAGCGCACCGCATGGCCAGTCTCTGCCGCGGCCCGGGCCAGCAGGTGCTCGATGTTGGGCTCCAGGTCTTCCGGCCGCTGCGCCAGCCCGGGCAGGGTGTAAGCCCACAGGTTGATGCGGGCGTAGAGGTCGTCGCGGAAGCGGCCTTGCGCGACGTCAACACGCAGGTCGCGGTTGGTCCCGGCGATCAGTTGGAAGTCGCTGGCCACCTCGCGGTCGCTGCCCATCGGGAAGAAGCGCTTCTCTTCGACGGCCTTGAGCAGCATGGCTTGCTCGTCGGCGCCGAGCTCACCGATCTCGTCGAGGAACAGCACGCCCTCGTGTGCCGTGCGCAGCAACCCAGCACGATCGGCTGCGGCGCCGGTGAACGCGCCCTTCTTGTGACCGAACAGGGTGGACGCGGCGCCATCACCCTGCAAGGTCGCGCAATTGACCTCCACGAACTCGCCCTTCACCTGGTGCCGAGACTTCTTCAGCTCGAACATGCGGCGCGCCAGGTGCGACTTGCCGGCACCGGTGGGGCCCGTCAACAGGATGGGCGCCTTCGAGCGCACAGCCACTCGCTCGATCTCTTCGATCAAGGCGTTGAAGCCCTTGTTGCGCGTTGCAATCCCGCTCTTGAGGAAGTCGAGGGCGTCGCGTTGCTCCTGCTCGAAGCGCTTGGCCAGTACGTCGTAGCGTGACAGGTCCAGGTCGATCAGCGTGAAGTCGCCGGGCTGTCCGCGGCGCTGCTTCTTCGGTGGGGCGGTTTGCAGCAGCACGCCGGGAATGAAACGCGACTCGACCAACAGGAACATGCAGATCTGTGCCACGTGGGTTCCCGTGGTGATGTGCGTCCAGTACTGCTCGGTGTCGGGCTTGAAGCTGTAGCTGCGCACCCAGTCATAGAGCGCGCCGTACATCTCGCCGAAGTCCCAGGGGTCACGGATGTCCATGGCCACGAGGCGGACTTCGGTCTCAGGCGACACCGAGGCGATGTCGCGCTGGATGACCTGCGCGAGGGCTTCGTGCCGCGGCGTGTAGAGCAACTCGAGCCGGTGAACGACGGTGTCTTCACACTGCACCAGCGAGACGGTCGGGCGCCACTTCTCCCAGCGTCCTGCGCCTTGGCCGGAATCGAGCTGGGTGCCGAGGAATCCAATGACAACGGTTTTCTTGACCATAGATGGTGAGCTAATTTAATAGCCTACAGTCTAGGGGCTGTTCGGAAAAGAAGTCGGGGAGAATGGCGGCCTTTTGAGGCAGATGACCGAAGAACGCCACGCGTTGGATGACGAGCAGTGGGAGAGGTTGGGGAAGGTGTTGCCACGTAGTCAAGGAGGTCAAGGAAGG
>JANMGB010000166.1:0-2183 GCA_031374415.1 Burkholderiales bacterium | reverse complement strand
GGTTGAAAACCTCTTTCAGAGAATGAAAGTTTTCCGGCGTGTAGCCACACGCTTTGAAAAACTGGACTGCATGTTCCTTGGCTTCGTTCACCTCGCGGCCATCAGCAAATGGCTTCAGTGAGTTTCCGAACAGGCCCTAGAAGGACAGCATATTCTGCCAACAGGCTTTCGTCACATGCTGAGGCGGCCCCGTACACACGCGGTGGTATCCCCACCCACCCAGACGTCGCCCCCTTGACTGTCGATGTACACCCGGCCTTCGCGTCCGACCATCGTGCCTTGGCTGACGGTGTAGCGTGAAGGCGCCAGGCCGGCGCCAATCAACCACTGCGCCAGGCTGGCGTTCAAGCTGCCGGTGACCGGGTCTTCAACGGCGCCGCCCATGGACATGAAGGCCCGCACCTCGAACCAGGGATCGTCGTCCATGGCACGCTCGGGCCCCCAGGGCGCAATGACACCCACTTGCAAGCCACCCAGTTGCGCCGGGTCGGGGTGTAAGGCCAACAGTTCGCCCGGCTGCCCAGCATGAGGCCCACCCACCCAGGGCCGTTGTCGACCCATTGTGAGGCAGTGATGGCCGTCTGCGACACCCCAAGCGCCATGGCAATGCGGGCCAGCAACTCGGGAGCCAGCGATCCACTGCGCAGGGTGGGCGGGGCCTTGAAGGCCAAGCGCCCCTGATCGCGACGGATCACTACCTGCCCGGCGGAACACTCCTGCACAATGGTCTCCCCGCGCGGCTCCCCCCCGGTGGCCAGCCACACAAAGCAGCTTCCCAGCGTCGGATGCCCGGCAAAGGGCAGCTCGCGGCCGGGCGTAAAAATGCGCACCCGGTAGTCGGCTTCGGGATGGCGGGGTTGCAGCAAGAACGTGGTCTCGGACAGCTGGGTCCAACGGGCCAAGGCGGCCATGTCGGCCTCAGACCAGCCGTCGGCGCCACACACCACGGCCAGTGCGTTGCCGCGTAAAACACGCGATGAAAAAACATCGACTTGGTGAAAATCAAAGGATGGCATAGAAGGGTCCTGGAACAGGAATTGGGTGACGAGTTCAGCCAGCTCGCCGGGGTGTTGAAGGCCGAAGAAGACGTGGACACAGTGCCAGCTTTCTTCCCGGATGTCGAGTCGGCGGCACGGGGTTGGCGAGCGTAGCGTTTTGCATTTCCCCCACGTCATTCCCGCCCAGGCCGGAGTCCAGCAGGCCGGGTGCATCGCCATTCGGCTCGCGGAAACTCAACCCCTCAACTCCGCTCAAACCCCCCCCCCTACAACCGATACTCTGGGGTCCATACCGATGCGGGAAGAGATTGGGTCACGGGAAGAGATGGGGTCTCAAATAAAAACCCCCCAAGCGCCCCGGCGGCATCAGCAAGACGGACTTGGCCAATGAGCTGGGCCTGACGCTGTCACGGGTCAGCCAGTTGATTGCGCGCACAAGAGATGGTGTCAGGTCTCAAATATAAACCCCCCAAGCGCCCCGGCGGAATCAGCATGACGGACTTGGCCAATGAGCTGGGCCAGACGCTGTCACGGGTCACCCAGTTGATTGCGCGTGCAGAGAAAGTGGTGCAGACAACAGCGGGTTGATCTTGATCTCCAGGGAGTTCGAAATACTTGGGCCTATATATTTGAGACCTGACCCCATCTCTCGTGACCCCATCTCTCGACCCCCTGGCACCTTTTCGTGAGGCCCCAGAACGGCTCCATTGCTTGACACAAAGCATATCGGCCAGCCATTGCCCCCCTGAATTGGGGGGATGGGACATGGGTCTGCTGTCGGGTAGAGTGATGCGGTTCGGAAGTCGAACGGCATCACCAACAAGAGAGCGCACGCATGACATCTATCTGAAGTTCACGAAGAAGACCAACTCCAAAGACATCCAAGGTGAGTCTCTTGACTCTGACCACAAGGACTGGGTGGAAGTCAATTCCTGGTCGCAAGGCATTATTCAACCCAGCTCTGTGACGGCCTCAACGGCAGGCGGCCACACCTCAGAGCGGTGTGAACACGAACCCATGCAATTCACAAAAGACCTGGACAAATCTAGGGGCTGTTCGGAAAAGAAGTCGGGGAGAATGGCGGCCTTTTGAGGCAGATGACCGAAGAACGCCACGCGTTGGATGACGAGCAGTGGGAGAGGTTGGGGAAGGTGTTGCCACGTAGTCAAGGAGGTCAAGGAAGGC
>JANMGB010000133.1:0-23102 GCA_031374415.1 Burkholderiales bacterium | reverse complement strand
TTGCTCTCCACCCCGCTTCGCAGCGACGCAGTTACTCTCGGCTACGGGGTCATGGCTTGCCCCGACACGGACTTCCACCGTGCTGATTGCACGCCTTCACGGGCGCACGATCCCCGCCTGCGCGGGGATGACGGGCGCAGGGTTTGGCATCTCCCCATGTCATTCCCGCGCAGGCGGGAAACCAGCAGCCTGTGTACTTCGCCATGGGCCTCGCAACAATTCAACTTTTCAGATTGACGGAGACGGGGTAGCGCTGGTCACACGCAGCGCATCAGCCCCAAGCACCGCAACACCACCTCGACCTCGTTAACTGCCCGCACTTGAGCGTAGAGAACCTGTGCCTCTGGGTAGTGGCGGCGCAAATAGTTCAGCCACTGCTTAAGGCGCCCCAAGCGCCCGTGGGGCGCGATCCGCGACGCCACCAAGGTCCAGAACTCACCCATTAAGGGCACGAGCTGCGCCCACGACAGCGCCTGCGCTTGGCCGTTTTCGTTCGCGATGAGGCGCGCCAACCCTGGGTCGCACACCATGCCCCGACCTAGCATCAAGGTGTGGCAGCCCGAGACCTCGCGGCACCGCTGCGCATCCTCAGGCGTCCAGATTTCGCCATTGGCCGCCACCGGAATCGATACATGGGCCTGAATCTCTCGCACCCACGCCCAGTACGCTGGTGGGCGATAGCCGTCAAGCTTGGTGCGCGCATGCACCACCAATTCATCGGCCCCCCCAGCAGCCAAGGCCTGCGCACATTCGATGGCACGGCCGGTGTCTCGCACCCCCAAGCGCATCTTGGCCGACACCGGAATGTGCCCCGGCACCGCGCGCCGCACGGCACTCACGATGGCATGCAGCAACTCGGGATGGTCTAACAAAGCGGCGCCGCCACCGTGCCGATTCACGACCTTGGCCGGGCAACCGAAATTCAGGTCGATGCCTGCGGGAGCCAACTCCGCCAGTTTCGCGGCGTTTTCAGCCAGGCACTGCACATCCGAGCCCATCAACTGCGGACGAACCGGCACCCCCGCTGGCGTGCAGCTGCCGCTCAATAGCTCAGGCACCACGCGGGTGAACACCCGGTGGGGCAGCAAGGTGCCACTGACTCGAATGAACTCGGACACACAGCGGTCGATGCCGCCCACGCGGGTCAAAACATCACGCAGGGTGAAGTCCAGTAGGCCCTCCATAGGCGCCAGAAGCAAGGTCATGGCTCCGGCGTCCCAGTATCCCTGGAGCCCCGATCCAGATCCTCGCGGGCAGAGGCTGCCAATCTTTGATACTTGCGCCGGAAGTCGTCAAGCGCATCCTCTTCGAGCTCCTCAAGATCGAGCAGTGCGTTGTGTGCGCCACTTGTTGCCCGAATGAGCTCATCGAGCTTGACCTGAATGGCCTCGGTGTCTCGGTTCTGGGTGTTCTGAATCAAGAACACCATGACGAAGGTGATGATCGTCGTTCCGGTGTTGATGACCAGTTGCCATGTGTCGCTGAAGCCAAAAATGGGACCCGTCACGAGCCAAATCGCGATGACGGCAAGCGCCAGTGCAAAGATCCTCGGACGCCCGCAAAACCGAGACGCGGACTTGGCAAACTGTGCATACCAAGCGGCTGGGCGCATAGCAGATCCCCTCTCTGAGGCAGGTGGTGGCAGATAAATCGTGTTGAACCGAACCCCGGGGGTATGAGGTGCCGTAGGTAAGGGTCTATTGCCCGCGACGGCGCATGCCCTTGCACGGCCGCGCAGGAGGGACGATCAACGGTATCCTCGTTATAGCGTACTTTGCAACCCGTTTTCTGCGGCTCCCCCTGATACGCTCAACCGCTGCCCTCATACACACTCTCCTGGTTCATGTCATCGCCAAACACCGCCCTTCCGCCTTGCTTGTGCCTGGCAGGCCCCACCGCTGCCGGCAAAACCGCAGCCGCCTTGGCCATCGCGGATGCCTTGCATCACGATGGCATCGAGATCATCAGCGTTGATTCCGCTCTGATCTACCGTGGCATGGACATCGGCACCGCCAAGCCCACGCTGGCTGAGCGGGCCCAGGCCCCCCATCACCTGATCGACATTCTCGACCCGGCCCAAAGTTACTCCGCGGCCGCCTTCGCGAGCGACGCCAAACGCCTCTTGACCGACATCACCGCACGTGGACGTCTGCCGCTGCTGGTGGGTGGCACCATGCTCTACTTCAAGGCGCTGTTTGACGGCCTGGACGACATGCCGGCCGCCAACGCCGAAGTGCGGGCCGATCTCACACGCCAAGTGCAACGCGAGGGCCTGGCCGCCTTGCACCGCGAGCTGGCCCGGGTCGACCCACTCACCGCCCAACGCCTGCCTGCCACCGACGCCCAACGCATTCACCGCGCCCTGGAGGTCTACCGTGTCAGCGGGCGTGCCCTGTCGTCATTTCACAGTGACAAGACACGCACCCCGCCGCCGCCCTTGCTGTCGCTTGAGCCGCGTGAGCGCGCCTGGCTGCACCAGCGCATCGCGCAGCGCATGCAAGGCATGGTCTCGCAAGGCTTGATCACTGAAGTGCAAACGTTGATGCAGCGCGGCGATCTCAACGGTGATTTGCCCTCCATGCGCTGCGTGGGTTATCGCCAAATCTGGGAGGCGCTTGAAACCGGCGAGCTCACTGACCCCACCGATCCCAAGGCGTTGGGCGCGTTGAGCGAACGCTGCATCGCCGCCACCCGGCAGCTCGCCAAGCGCCAACTCACCTGGTTGCGCCACATTCCTGAGCGTCACATCGTCGCTTGCGATGACCCCGATGCCATCGCCCAAGTGCTGGTCTGGGCCACCACACAGGCCGCGCGCCTACGGCACCCCTAAGCTTTCACCATGCTCACCCTCACCGACGTCAGCAAGCGCTACGGCAACCACACCCTCTTCAGCGGGCTGAACCTGCACGTGCAAGCAGGCGAGTTTGTGGCCTTACTGGGCGAGTCCGGCATGGGAAAATCAACGCTGCTCAACTGCATGGCGGGCCTGGACACCATCGACCGTGGCGAGGTCCGCATCCATGACACCCCCATCAGCGCCCTGCCCGAGGCCCAGCAAGCCCTGTTCAGACGCCGCCACTTGGGCTTCATCTTTCAAGCCTTCCACGTGCTGCCACACCTGAGCGTGGCGCACAACGTCGCACTGCCCCTGCTGCTGTTGGGCCAGACGGATGTCGCCGGCGTCACGCAAGCCCTTGATGCCGTCGGTCTGGCCGAGCTGGCTGAGCGCATGCCGCAAACTCTGTCCGGTGGCCAACTACAACGCGTCGCGATTGCGCGCGCGCTCGTGCACCGGCCCGCCCTGATCTTGGCCGATGAACCCACTGGCAACCTCGACCCCGACACCGCCCGCCAGATCATGGACGTGCTGCTCGCGCAAGTGCGCCAGCACCAGGCCGCCTGCGTGTTGGTCACCCACTCGCACAGCGCAGCGGCCCGCGCCGACCGCATCCTGCGCCTCACCCCGTACGGGATTGACGCCTGCGAGCTGCCGTGAACCCTGCATCGCCCATTGGACACGCCACCCTCTGGCAACAACTGCGCCACCTCTCTTGGCCTGAGCTTCGTCACCAACCCTGGCGCAACCTGACAGCCTTGATGGCCGTGGTCTTGGGAGTGGCTCTGGCCTTCTCGGTGCACCTGATCAACGAGTCCGCTCTGAGCGAGTTCAGTGCAGCGGTGCGCAACGTCAACGGCCAGGCCGACTTTGAACTACAAGGTCAACGCGAGGGCTTTGACGAAGCCCTCTACGACCGTGTCAGTCAACACCCCCAAGTCAGCCTCGCCAGCCCCGTGATCGACATCGATACCTTGGGCCTCGTCAACGGCCAACGCAAGGCCGTGCGGCTGTTGGGCATTGACGCCCTGGTGGCTCCGGCCCTGAACCTGGACCTCTTACCCCAAGCCCCACCCCAAGCCGGCCGCCTGATCATGCTGCAGCCGGATGCGGCTTTTGTGAATGACACCGCGCGCCAGCAATGGGGTCTGCCGCCCACCGACAACGCCGCCAGCCCCACCACGATTCGCCTGCAACAAGGCGTCGATACCGTGAGCGTGCGCGTCCAAGGCCGCGTGGCCTTGGCAGGCGAGCCGGTCATCGTGATGGACATCGCGGGCGTGCAAACGCAGTTCGGTTGGCTGGGCCGGCTGAGCCGCATTGACGTGCGCTTACAGGCGGGCGCCGACCGCGAACAAGTCGTGCGCGAGCTGAACCTGCCCCGCGGCGTGCAGGCCATCACCCCTCAGGCCTCGGCACAGCGGGTCTCCAACCTCTCGCGCGCCTACCGCGTCAACCTGACCGTGCTGGCCCTGGTGGCCTTGTTCACCGGCAGCTTTCTGGTGTTCTCGATCCTGTCGCTGTCGGTGGCGCGACGCACGGCCCACTTCGCCCTGCTCGGCGTCTTGGGCCTGAGTGCGCGCGAGCGGCTGCGGCTCGTGCTGGCCGAGTCGGCCCTGTTGGGCCTGCTAGGCAGCCTGCTGGGCCTGATCCTGGGCACTGCGCTGGCCCAAACGGCCTTGCGCCTGCTCGCAGGTGACTTGGGCGGGGGCTACTTTCCGGGTGTCACGCCCACACTTCAATGGAGCCTCCTGGCCGCCTGCGTCTACGGCAGCCTGGGCGTGATCGCCGCCTTAGTGGGTGGCTGGCTCCCTGCGCGCATGGCCCAAGGCCTGGCCCCAGCGCAAGCCCTCAAGGGTCTGGGTGGGGCGTCCCCGCCCAACCACCTGCCCTGGGCCGGTCCCGTGCTGCTGTTGCTGGGCAGCGCCCTGGCCACCGCACCTCCGGTGGGCGACATCCCCTTGGCCGCCTATGCGTCGGTCGCCTGCCTGCTGCTGGGCGGCATTGTGTGTGTGCCCACTGGGGTGGCATGGATGCTGGGCTCAGGCCAACGCCCCTCACGCTGGATGCTGCGACACCCGCTGGCTCTGCTGGCAACCTCCCGTGCGCGCCACCAGCGTCACAGCGCCACCATTGCCGTGGCCGGTGTCGTGGCCAGCTTGGCGTTGTCGGTGGCCTTGACGGTGATGGTGGCCAGCTTTCGGTATGCCGTCATCAACTGGCTCGACACCATCTTGCCCGCTGATCTGTACCTGCGCACCAGCATCAGCTCGGCCAGCGACAACGCCTTCCTGCTGCCGGAGTGGGTCCAAGCCATCAGCCAAGTCCCAGGAGTCGCCCGCACCGAAACCCAGCGGGTGCTCACCTTGCAACTCGACCCCGCCCAACCCGCCGTCACCCTCTTGGCACGCCCGTTAGGTGACCCGTCGCGCACGCTGCCCTTAGTCGACGCCCCCTTGCCCCCGCTG
This sequence comes from Burkholderiales bacterium, assembly GCA_031374415.1. Classification (GTDB taxonomy): domain Bacteria; phylum Pseudomonadota; class Gammaproteobacteria; order Burkholderiales; family Burkholderiaceae_C; genus CANHBY01. Next base: position 17,798 of record JANMGB010000133.1, on the reverse strand, counting down.
CCGGGTGAGGTCAACGTTTACGTCAGCGAGGCCATGCTCAGTCTGTGGGGCGCGCGCCTGGGCGAGCCCTTCACCCTGCCCTTGCCCCAACACCCAGAACTGAGGGTGCAGGTGCGCGGGGTGTGGCGTGATTACGCGCGACAAGGTGGCAGCGTGGTCATCGATGCGCGTGACTATGAACGCCTCAGCGGCGACACCCGTGTCAATGACCTGGCCTTATGGCTGTCCCCTGGCCAAACCGCAGCGAGTGTCGAACAAGCCGTGCGCGACACCCTGCGCCGAAGCAACACCGACGACAACCTCATCGAGTTTGCCTCACCGGGCGAGATACGCGCCCTGTCCCTGCGCATCTTCGATCGCAGCTTTGCGGTCACCTACTGGTTGCAAGCGGTGGCCATTGGCATCGGTTTGTTTGGGGTGGCGGCGAGCTTTTCAGCGCAAGTGCTGGCACGCCGCAAAGAATTCGGCCTGCTCAGTCACCTGGGTCTGACACGCCGCCAAATCCTCACCTTGGTCGCCGGTGAAGGGGCCGTTTGGTCTGCCGCCGGCACCCTCCTGGGTTTGGCGTTGGGCATGGCAGTGAGCGTTGTCTTGGTGAAAGTGGTCAACCCCCAAAGCTTTCACTGGAGCATGGACCTCACGCCCCCTTGGCCGCGCCTGCTGGCGCTTTGCGCGGCGGTGATGCTGGCGGGCACCCTCACGGCTTGGCTCAGTGCGCGCAGCACCGCCAAAGGCGACTTGATCCGCGCCGTCAAAGAAGATTGGTAGCGCCAAGCCAAGCCTCTTAGCACCCAGCGCGTTAACGGCATTGCCCTGATGTCAAGTGCATAAGGGCGTTGCAAGCCGACACACTGCTGCGTACGCTGAGATCGCGCGGCATTGAGACCCCAAGCCAACTCAGTGAGCGTCGTACCACCTACCCCCGGAGGCCCCTATGAACCAGCCCGTCTTTGAGATCCAGTTTCAACCCCTTCACCTTGAAGGCAGCGTGTTGCGCTTTCCCTGCGATCCGCAAGGACACGTTGACCTGGACGCGCTCAACCCTGTGGACATGGACGACTACCTGTTTGCCCGCGCCTTGGTAGGCCGCGATTACGCCAGGCCGGCGGTGGTAGCCACCCACTGAGGTCGGCGGACCCACTGCGCGCAACTCAGCCGCCGACCGCATGCGACGCAAACACCGCCTCATCCATACCGACCGTGATGGCACCATCGGGCCACTCGACCACGGGCCGCTTGATCACACTGGTGTGGGTTTGAACCAGGGCGAACGCAGCCTGCGTGGGCTCTTGCAGCACCGCCTGATCAGCGGCGCTGAGCCCACGCCAGGTCGTGCCCCGGCGATTGATCAGGCACTCCCAGCCCACCGCTCGCGCCCAACCGGCCAAAGCCTGCACGCTCACCCCGTGCTTTTTGAAATCCACAAACTCATGGGCGACGCCGCGTTGATTCAAGCACTGACGCGCCCGTTTCACGCTGTCGCAATGGGCAATACCAAACAGCTTCAAACCTGACCCTGCAGGTGCAACATTCGTTTCAAGGTGCATGGAAGCATCCCTCTAAAGGGGGAATCGGCCGAATTTGGCGGGAGAAGGCGGCAAAGTGCTGGCACACTCCAAGGTTTTTTTGGGCATTCTCGCAGCATCAATGGGCATTTACTTCCGCGTTCTTCTTCATTTCACCGATTTCAGTGGCCGCACAAACCGCCAAGAATTCTGGACTTTCCTTCTGATCCAGTCGTTGATTTTTCTACCCTTACTGGGCCTGGATCTGTTGAGTGGTTTTTTCAACAAAGACGTCTACCTGGGCGTCTTGAGCGGGGTGTTTGTTGGCCTGACTTGCCTGCCCACCTGGGCCGTCACCACCCGGCGACTGCACGACACCAACCGCAGTGGCTGGTGGCAGGTGTTGCCCTTGGTACCCGTATTGGGCACGCTGTTGTTGATCTACTTTTGCACAGACCGGGGCACCGAAGGCGACAACATCTACGGTCCCCACCCTTCACGCGCTGAGGCCACCTGGTCACGTTACGACAACCTGCCGCCGATCCGCGCGCGCCAGACTGGCTAAGTCAAATTGGACTTGAGTAGAGTCGAAGACTGGCGCGGTGGATACTTGATGGCATTTGACAGCATCTTCTGCGCGACGGCTTCATTCAAATCCACATCCAGCACAGCAGCCAGTCGGACGAGGTACATCAACACATCCGCCAACTCGTCCCTGACAGCGCGGGCCGTGCTGGGGTCTTGGGAAACCAGGCGTGATTCAGACTCACTGCGCCATTGAAACAACTCCACCAACTCCCCCACCTCCCCCGTCAAAGCCATGACCAGATTTTTGGGTGAATGAAAAGGCTGCCATCCGCGCTCGTCGGCAAAGGTCTGAAGGGCAGCCTTCAACGCAGTGACATCAACGAGCTGAACGGGGTGATTCTTCATGGCTGGTGCCCTTGGGGAAGAGTGAGGGTGGGATATTGCCACCCCTGGCGACCTCAAAGCCCCGTCAGAGGCGTCTGCGCCACAAAGCCCAAGCCTCATTGGCGCCCAGGGCAGCCAGCACAATGCCCCCACCCAACAGCACATCTCGTGCGGGCTGTTCACCAGCCCACAGCCAAGCCCAGGCAATACCAAAAATGATTTCCAACAAAGACAACAAGGCCACCTCGGGGGCACTGAGCAGCCTCGTCACTCCCACCACCAAAATACAGGGCAAAGCCAACTGAAAAATACCCAGGCCAGCCAGCAAGGCAATGTCATGCCCTGATGCTTGCAGTGGCCAGGCCAGCGGCAACATGGCAAGCGCCGATAAGGTGGCACCAATCCACAGTGCGGGCACCAGGTCGATCACGGCGCCACTGCGGCGAATGAGGTTCCAGTTCATCGCCGCAACCACAGGCACGGCCATGGCGACCAGCGTCCCCATCAGGTCTTCAGGGTGCGCACTGACCCCTCGCCCCACCATCCACGCAATGCCGCAACCTGCCACCAAAATGGCGAGCCATGTGTGACCCGCCACCCGTTGTTTCAACATGAAGTGCGCCAACAACGCTGTCACCAAGGGTGAGATGCTCATGGTCACCAGCACATTGGCCACAGTGGTCAGGGTGAGGGCCACCATGAAACAGGTGAACATGAGGCTCCACAGCACGCCGGACACCCACAGTACACGACCGCCTTCGCGCAGAGGCTGCACCACGCCGCGCCCATACCTGAACACACACACCACCGCCAAGCTCAAGGCGGTGAAGAAGCTGCGCCAAAAGGTCACCTCGAAGGATGCCGCTCCATCGAGCTGGCGCGTCACAACGCCTGCGGTGCTCCAGAGCAAGGTCACCAGCACCATGCCGATGACCCCCCGACGGTGTGCTGCTGTGCCTTGCATGCTGGGCGTGAGGTCTCAGGGCTTAGCTAGTCTCGCGGCTGGCCCGTTTGCGGTCGTGTTCTTTGAGGTAACGCTTGCGAATGCGGATCGACTTGGGCGTGATCTCAACCAGCTCGTCATCGGCAATGAACTCGACAGCGTACTCCAGTGACAGTTGAATCGGCGGCGTGATTTTGATGGCATCTTCTTTGCCAGAAACACGGAAGTTAGTCAGCTGCTTGCCGCGAACAGGATTGACCACCAGGTCGTTGTCGCGGCTGTGAATGCCAATGACCATGCCTTCGTACAAGGGGTCACCCGCCTTGACAAACATGCGACCCCGGTCGTCCAACTTGCCCAAGGCATAAGTCACGGCCTCGCCATCGTCCTGGCTGATCAGCACGCCGTTCTTGCGGCCCTCGATCTCGCCCTTGTAGGCCTCGTAGCCATCAAAAATATTGCTGATGAGACCTGTGCCGCGCGTGAGATTCAAGAACTCATTCTGAAAACCAATCAAACCACGTGCGGGAATACGGTACTCCAGGCGCACACGGCCCATGCCATCGGGCTCCATGTTGACCAACTCGGCCTTGCGCTCACCCAGGGCTTGCATCACAGCACCTTGATGGCCCTCTTCGACGTCAGCAGTCACCATCTCAATGGGCTCGTGACGTACGCCACCTACATCTTGAAACACCACGCGGGGTTTGGACACGGCCAGCTCATAACCCTCGCGGCGCATGTTTTCCAGCAAAATCGTGAGGTGCAACTCGCCGCGGCCTGAGACCTCAAAAATGCCATCTTCGTCTGTGTCACGCACACGCAATGCCACGTTGGACTGAAGTTCACGATCAAGACGGTCACGGATCTGGCGGCTGGTCACGAACTTACCTTCACGCCCGGCCAGGGGCGAGTTGTTGACGCAGAAGTTCATGGTCAGCGTGGGCTCATCCACCGTCAGCATCGGCAACGGCGCAGGGTTCTCGATGTCGGTCAGGGTCACGCCGATACCGATATTCTCGATGCCATTGATCAGCACGATGTCGCCCGGGCCGGCCTCGGTGGCTTGCACGCGCTCCAGGCCTTCAAATTTGAGCACCTGGTTGACACGCGCGTTAAATGGCGTGCTTTCGGGGCCGCTGAACACCGCCACGTTTTGCATGGGCTTGAGGCGGCCCTGGTTGATGCGGCCAATACCGATGCGGCCGACATAGGTCGAGTAGTCGAGGGAGCAGATTTGCAGCTGCAAAGGGGCGTCCGCGCTGCCCGTGTGCGGCGGCACGTGGTCAAGCACAGCCTGAAACAACGGCGTCAGGGTGTCACCCTTCTCACCAGCAGTCAGAGTGGCCCAGCCGTTCAAGCCTGAGGCATAGACCACCGGAAAATCAAGCTGCTCCTCAGTGGCGCCGAGTTTGTCAAACAGATCGAAGGTGGCGTTGATCACGTAGTCAGCCCGGGCACCGGGGCGGTCCACTTTGTTGACCACCACAATGGGCTTCAGACCCAAAGCCAGCGCCTTCTTCGTCACAAACCGAGTTTGCGGCATGGGGCCTTCCACCGCATCCACCAACAACAGCACGCTGTCAACCATCGACAACACGCGCTCGACTTCACCACCAAAGTCAGCATGCCCTGGGGTGTCCACGATATTGATGTGATTGCCCTCCCACTCCACCGCGCAGTTTTTGGCCAAGATGGTGATGCCACGCTCTTTTTCGAGATCGTTGCTGTCCATGACGCGCTCGGCGACCTTCTCGTTTTCACGGAAGGTTCCGCTTTGACGCAGCAGCTGGTCAACCAGGGTGGTTTTGCCATGGTCCACGTGGGCGATGATGGCGATATTTCGAATGGATTTGCTCATGATGTGCTCAGTACGTCGGAAGGGTGGGCAGCTTGGTTCAGGGTGCCTTGCACCTCAAGTGGGCTGAGAAGTCGAGTGGGGATCAATTCGCCACCTGCGATATGGGCGCTGCCCAAAAATGCATGTGGTTCAGGGCCGTAGACGCGCATCCGGGGTGCATCAGGCGCATCCACACGACGGCGCAGGCCACTTAAAAATCGAGCAGCCTCAGCGTCATCTAAGCGCCAAAGGGGCCAATCGGCCAAGAGACTGTCAGGAGGGTACAGCAGGGCATCACGCTCGGTCTCACTGAGCGCTGCCAGGTCTTCCAGGGTGTGCGCCTGATCTAAAGACAAAGCGCCACTCCCCAGGCGACGCAAAGCCTTGAGATGGGCGCCACAGCCCAGCGCTTCACCCATGTCTTGGGCCAAGGTGCGGATGTACGTGCCCTTGGAGCACATGACTTCGATGCTCCACTCAGAGCCATCACCTTCTAGCAAGCGGATGCCGTGAATGCGCACCTGACGTGCTTCACGAAGCACATCGACCCCGGCGCGGGCGTAGGCATACAAAGGCTTGCCCTCATGCTTCAGCGCCGAGTACATGGGCGGAACTTGCGCAATGTCGCCAGCAAAGCGGGCAAGCACCGGCAACCACTGTTCGCGAGTCACCTGCACTGGCCGGGTCTGTAAAACCTCGCCTTCCGCGTCTCCGGTGGTGGTCGTGGCCCCGAGGGTGAGAGTGGCCCGGTAGGTTTTGTCAGCGTCGAGACTGACCTGTGAAAACTTGGTGGCCGCACCAAAACACAGAGGCAACAAACCTGTTGCCAGGGGGTCGAGTGTGCCCGTGTGCCCGGCTTTGTCCGCACGAAACAAGCGCTTGGCCTTTTGCAATGCATCGTTACTCGACAGACCCAGGGGCTTGTCGAGTAACAGCACGCCGTGAACGGCGCGCCGAATTTGGCGCGGACGTGCAACGTGGTTCATCAGTCTTCTTTAGCGCGGGTCGCGTTGGCTTGAGTGATGAGCACATTCAGCTCAGCGGCCCGCTCGGTGGTGCGATCAAAAACAAAATGCAAGGTCGGCACCGTGTGAATCTGCAAACGCTTGAACAAGCCATTGCGCAAGAAACCTGCAGCCTCATTCAAGCCCTCTTGGCATGCCATGGGATCTCCCATCAGAAGGGAGAAAAACACCTTGGCGTGGGCGTAATCGGCCGTGACCTCCACGGCATGGATGGTGACCATGCCGATACGGGGATCTTTGAGATCGCGAATCAGGTCTGAGACATCGCGCTGAATTTGATCGGCGATGCGGAAGCTGCGGTTGGGGATGGAACGTTTGTGCTTCATGACGAGAGGTTTTTGCTTTTTGCACCACCAAACGCAAACCCCGCCATCGATCTGAAGGCGGGGTTGAAGGCAGCGCACAACGAATTACAAGGTACGGGCGACTTCCTTGACCTCGAAAATTTCCAACTGATCGCCTTCCACGATGTCGTTGTAGTTTTTAAGTTTGATACCGCACTCAAAGCCCTCTTTGACCTCGCGCACATCTTCTTTGATACGGCGCACCGACTCCACTTCACCGGTGTAGATCACGATGTTGTCACGCAGCAAACGGAAGCGTGCATTGCGACGCACAAGCCCAGAGGTGACCATCGAACCCGCGACGGTGCCAATCTTGGTGGCCACAAACACGGTGCGGATTTCGGCCGTGCCGATAATCTCCTCGCGTTGTTCGGGCGCGAGCATACCGGTCATAGCGGACTTCACCTCATCCACAGCATCGTAAATGATGTTGTAGTAGCGCAGATCGACGCCATTGTGGTCGGCGAGCTTGCGTGCACCTGCATCGGCGCGGGTGTTGAAGCCAATGATCACGGCCTTAGAGGCAATGGCCAAGTTGACATCACTTTCACTGATGCCGCCGACCGCAGCGTGGACAATCTGGACCTTCACCTCTTCAGTGCTCAGCTTGAGCAGTGAAGACGCCAGCGCTTCCTGGGAGCCTTGTACATCGGCCTTGATGATGAGGGCCAGGGTTTGCAGGTTGCCCTGCCCCATTTGGTCCATCATGTTTTCAAGGTTAGCGGCTTGACGCTGGTTGAGCTTCACATCGCGGTACTTGCCTTGACGGAAGGTGGCAATCTCACGAGCGCGACGCTCATCGGCCAGCACCATGAACTCATCACCCGCTTGGGGCACGCCTGTCAAGCCTTGAATTTCGACGGGGATAGATGGGCCGGCCTCGTTCGAGGCCGCACCGTTTTCGTCAAGCATCGCGCGCACTCGACCATAGGTTGACCCGGCCAACACCACGTCACCGCGACGCAAGGTACCGCTCTGAACCAGTACGGTCGCCACAGGGCCACGCCCTTTGTCAAGCTTGGCTTCAATGACCAAGCCTTTGGCCATGGCCTCTTTCGGGGCCTTCAACTCCAAGACCTCGGCCTGCAACAACACCTGCTCCAGAAGGGCGTCAATGCCCTGCCCTGTCTTGGCAGAAACGGGCACAAACGGCGCATCACCACCAAACTCTTCAGGCACCACCTGTTCGGCAACCAGCTCGCTTTTGAGGCGCTCAAGATTGGCGTCAGGTTTGTCAACCTTGTTCATGGCCACCACCAAGGGAACGCCGGCTGCCTTGGCATGGTGAATGGCTTCGCGGGTCTGGGGCATGACGCCGTCGTCGGCAGCAACCACCAAAATCACGATGTCGGTGGCCTTGGCGCCGCGGGCACGCATGGCCGTGAAGGCCGCATGGCCTGGGGTGTCAAGGAAGGTGATCATGCCGCGAGGGGTATCGACGTGGTAGGCGCCGATGTGCTGCGTGATGCCGCCAGCTTCGCCTGACGCCACTCTTGTGCGACGGATGTAGTCGAGGAGCGAGGTCTTGCCATGGTCAACGTGGCCCATGACCGTCACGACAGGTGCACGGTGCACGGATTCATGGTGTGACTCAGTGACGTCTTCCGCCAAAAAGGCCTCAGGATCGTCGAGCTTGGCCGCATGGGCGTTGTGGCCCATTTCTTCGACCACGATCATCGCGGTCTCTTGATCCAGTTGCTGGTTGATGGTGACCATCTGGCCCAGCTTCATCAACTGCTTGATGACCTCAGACGCCTTGACGCTCATCTTGTGGGCCAAATCGGCCACGCTGATGGTTTCCGGCACATGCACCTCTTGCACCACCTGTTCAGCGGGTGCTGCAAACGTGGGCGCGTGGGTCGCAGAGCGATCGCCTCGGCGACCTCCGCGAGGCGCGCGCCAACCGGGGCGCGCAGCCCCTGCAGCGGGAGCGTCTGTGCGGGCCTTGACGCCGCCACGCTTCTTGGCGTCGTCCGCCCAACTGGAAGACAACTTCTCCGACTTGACAGACTTTTTGTCGCCAGGTTTTGCGACTGCTGCTGCAGGCGCCGCGCCCGGTGCGACGGCGGCTTTGTGAATGGTTCCCTTGATACCTTCTTTGCTGACTTCAGGTTTGGGGGGCTCCACGGGCTTGGGCGCCACGATGGGACGGCGCGGCGCCGACATCATGGCCCGAATGGCCGATGCCTCGTCTTCGGCAGCCTTGCGACGCTTGGCCAGGTCAGCCGCGCGCTGCTTTTCTTCATCAACCACATCGGCTGCTTTGATCACACGCAGTGCGGGCTTAACCTCCGGGGCAACCACAGGGGCTGGCGCCACAGCATCAGCGGCCGCGAGCGGTACGGCGGACGCCACATCGATCACGGCGACCTCCTTCAAGGCGGCTGCGGCAGCAGCCTCGGCCATCTTGCGTTTTTCAGCGGCTTCGCGTTCCTGGGCCTCTTTGGCCTCACGCTCGCGCTGGGCTTGGGCTTCTTCGCGCAGCCGACGCTGTTCAGCCAACTCAGCCTCTTGAACGCGGAGCATTTCAGCTTGTTGTTGAGCCTCCAGCTCGCGCCGCTCCAACTCGGCCTCGTCAATGGCAGGCACAGCAGGCTCTTCCGGCTGGGCGGCCGGCGGCGCATCATCGCGCTTGATGAACGTCCGCTTCTTGCGCACTTCAACCTGGATGGTGCGTGCCTTTCCACTGGCGTCAGCTTGCTTGATTTCGCTTGTGGACTTGCGAGTCACGGTGATTTTCTTGCGCTCGCCCGCCGCCGTACCGTGCGCGGAGCGCAGGAAGTCGAGCAAACGCTCTTTGTCGGCCTCAGTCAAGGCGTCGTCCTTCGACGCCTTGCTGACGCCCGCCGATTGCAACTGCTCAAGCAGTGCACTTGCGGAACGATTGAGCTCTGCGGCGAGTTGAGCGACGGTAGTCACAGCCATTGTTTCATCCTTGCTTGGGTCTAGCGGTATGCGGGTCTGGGTAATGCGAACGCGTCAGCGTGACATCAATCTTTGAACCAGTGTTCACGGGCCTTCATGATCAGGGCCTTGGCGGTCTCGTCGTCCAGGCCGGTCAGTTCAGTGAGCTCGTCAACCGCCAGATCAGCGAAATCGTCTCGCGAGTGAACCCCCCCCTCTTCCAACTTGGCGATCAACTCTGCCGACAAACCATCAAGATCACGCAAATCTTGGGAAACTTCTTCCATGCCTTCTTCGCGCGCAATCTCGAGCGTCAGCAGGGCATCTTTGGCGCGGGTACGAAGCTCGTTGACGGTGTCTTCGTCAAAGCCCTCGATCTCCAGCATTTCTTGCATGGGAACGTAGGCGACTTCTTCCAGGCTGGAGAAACCCTCAGCGATCAGAATGTCAGCCACTTCGGCATCCACGTCGAGCTTGTCAACGAACAGCTTACGCAGTCCGTCGCTTTCAGCGGCTTGCTTGGCGGAAGACTCATCGGCGGTCATGATGTTGATGCGCCAAGCGGTCATCTCAGACGCCAGCCGTACATTCTGCCCACCCCGACCAATCGCGATGGCCAGATTTTCTTCGTCAACCACGACATCCATGGCGTGACGCTCTTCGTCTACCACGATGGACTGCACGTTGGCGGGTGCCAGCGCCCCAATGACAAACTGAGCCGGATCGTCAGACCACAGCACGATGTCAACACGTTCGCCAGCCAGTTCGTTGGTCACACCGTTGACTCGGGAGCCGCGCACACCGACGCAGGTTCCGATGGGATCCACGCGCTTGTCGTGAGACAACACCGCAATTTTGGCCCGTGAGCCAGGGTCTCGGGCGCATGACTTGATCTCCAGGAGACCCTGCTCGATCTCTGGAACCTCTTGAGCAAACAGCTCAATCATGAAACCGGGCGCACTGCGGGACAACAATATCTGAGGCCCCCGCAGGGTGGGGTCGACCTCAGCGATGTATGCGCGGACGCGGTCGCCAGTGCGTAAGTTTTCCTTGGGGATCATTTCGCTGCGACGCAGCCGGCCTTCGATGCGACCCGACTCGACGATGATGTCGCCTTTGTCGATGCGCTTAACGGTGCCGACAAAGATCTTTTCGCCGCGCGACAAAAAGTCGGTGAGCAGCTGCTCACGCTCGGCATCACGAATCTTTTGAAGAATGACCTGCTTGGCGGCCTGGGCACCAATGCGCCCAATGGATACCGACTCGACAGACTCTTCGATGTAGTCGTCGACCTCAATGTCTGAGATTTGCTCTTCAGCTTCGAACAGCAAAATCTCGGAATCAGGCAACTGCAGTCCGGCCTCATTGGGCACCACATGCCAGCGCCGAAAGGTTTCATACTCGCCGGTTTCGCGGTCGATATTGACCCGCATATCGACCTCGCCGCCATGAAGCTTCTTGGAAGCAGACGCCAGCGCCGCTTCCACGGCGTTGAACACAACCTCACGTTCCACGTTTTTCTCACGTGAAATAGCTTCCACCAGCATCAACAGTTCGCGATTCATTCGTCTCGATCTCCGTCTTCTTTGTCCTTGTTATTCGACTCAGCTGGTGGCGCAGCAAACCTGCGCCCTTTGAAATCAACCACTGGCACCAACTTCGCTTCGCGCAACTCGTGGAAGGAAAACCCCAGCACATGACTGGTCTTTCCCTCTTGGAACACCAAGCGCCACGTCGTGGCCTCACCCGCCTGAGGAGGCGCAGAAGACTCGCCTTCGGGCGAGTCTTGCGACAACAAGATGCCTCTGAACTTCTTCCGCCCCTGGAAGGGCTCCTTCAATTGGACTTCGATGTCTTGCCCAACAAATCGATTGAAATCGGCCGGCTTCTTGAGCGGGCGGTCTAGGCCGGGGGATGACACCTCCAGGCGCTCGTAGGCGCAGCCTTCAACCTCGAGAACATGCTGAAGTTGACGCGTCACCTTCTCGCAGTCTTCAACAGTCACAAACTCTTGACCGCAGTCGGGCAAGCAATCAATGTAGACGCGCAACAGCCCACGCACGCCGCGCTCGGTATCGACCAGGTCGTAACCGAGCCCCGTCACCGTTTGCTCCACCACCGTGCTCCAAGCCATACCGCTGGGCGCGTGACTGGGCGCAGGCTGGGGCGTGTAGCCAGCGTCCCGCCCTGCTTTGTGACCCGCTTTTTGCCTGTTCAAACTCAACGCTCTACCCTGTCAAAAACTGTCCAATAAACGGCCATCCAGCAGCCTGCTCACCCCCGAGGTCGCCTGAGCATTTCATGCGCTAGCAACCTTGAACCCGTCACTGCAAGGCAGGCGCGCTTCGCGCCGACCCCACAATTGCAAAGACCAAAAAAAATGGGCTGGAAATTCCGCCCATGCAGCCCTTGTAACCGCGCATTGTACCTCGTGCAAAACCCTGATTCAAGCTCCTGCGGCACCATAAACCACGCAGCGTGCGAAAATTCGATGCTCAGCGCTCGGGGACTCGAGGCCCCTAGTACCCCGTCTCAGTGGATTTGAAAGGTTGGAAGCCGTGTCTTCATCCGCCATGCGTCGTTGCAAATCCTCGCGATACCTACGGGTATCGCTGCGGTTTGCGCCTAGCCTGACGAATGAATCCATCGACTTCGAACCTTTCAAATCCACTGAGACGGGGTACTAGCGCACATATTCACTATAGGACTCTGCAAAATGGCTTTTCTAAAAGGCAAAAAGCTCCTGATCACAGGGGTTTTGTCGAATCGCTCTATCGCTTACGGGATTGCTCGCGCTTGCCATCGGGAAGGCGCGGAGCTGGCTTTCAGTTACGTCGGCGCGCGCTTCAAAGACCGGGTCGCTGATTTTGCAGCGGAGTTTGATTCCAAGCTGGTGTTTGACTGCGATGTCGCCAGCGACGATCAGATCGATGGCATGTTTGCCGACTTGGGCAGCATCTGGCCGGAGTTCGATGGCTTTGTTCACTCGATTGGCTTTGCGCCCCGCGAGGCCATTGCGGGAGACTTCCTAGAGGGCCTGTCGCGCGAGTCTTTTCGCATCGCGCACGACATCTCCAGCTACAGCTTCCCTGCGATGGCCAAGGCCGCTGCGGCGCGGCTGCGACCTGGGGCCGCTCTGCTCACGCTGACTTACCTGGGGTCACTGCGCAACGTCCCCAACTACAACACCATGGGCCTGGCCAAAGCCTCCCTGGAAGCCAGCGTGCGCTACCTGGCCGGCAGCTTGGGCCCCAAGGGGGTTCGGGTCAACGGTATTTCAGCCGGGCCCATCAAGACACTCGCGGCTTCAGGCATCAAAGGGTTTGGGAAGATGCTGGAGGCCGTTGAAGCCGCCGCACCACTAGGCCGCAACGTGAGCATTGACGATGTCGGCAACGCAGCCGCTTTCTTGCTGTCCGACCTGGCGGCTGGCATCACCGCCGAGATCACTTATGTTGACGGGGGCTTCAGCCAAGTCATGGGCGGGGTTGACGCAGACTGACACGTTCACGCCCCATCGACGAGAAACAACCGATGGGGCGTCACTCCCGAACGCAGTCCACAAAATAGCTGAGTCCAGCGCCGTCCTCACCCTCCAGCTCCACCAGCCCGTGGACATCGGTATCAAATCCAGGAAACGCCGCATTGAACTCGCGCGTAAAGCGCAGGTAGTCGACGATCTTTTTGTTAAAGCGCTCGCCTGGGACCAACAGTGGAATACCCGGCGGATACGGCGTAAGCAAGGAGGTCGTGATGCGCCCCTCCAACTGATCGATGGGCACACGCTCAGTCTTGCGGTGCGCGATGTGCGCATAGGCATCGCTGGGCTTCATGGCTGGCTCCAGATCCGACAGGTACATGTCTGTTGTCAGACGAGCCACGTCCCCCTTGGCATACGTGTTGTGAATGCTCTGACACAGGTCATGCAAACCCATGCGTTCATAGCGCGGATACTTGGCCACAAAATCGGGCAGCACACGCCACATTGGATGATTGCGGTCGTAGTCGTCCTTGAACTGCTGCAAGGCAGTGAGCAGCGTATTCCAACGGCCTTTGGTGATACCAATCGTGAACATGATGAAGAACGAGTAAAGCCCCGTCTTCTCGACCACCACGCCATGTTCGGCCAGGTACTTGGTGACAATGCTGGCGGGAATGCCGGTGGCGGCGAACTTGCCCGACATGTCCAGTCCTGGCGTGATGATGGTGCTCTTGATCGGGTCTAGCAGGTTGAAGCCCTCTTCGATGTTGCCAAAGCCATGCCACTTGGCGTTGGCCTTGAGCGCCCAGTCTTCGCTTTTTCCAATGCCTGCCCCGGCCAACTTGTCCGGCCCCCACACCTTGAACCACCAATCACGACCAAAGTCTTTCTCGACTTTGCGCATGGCGCGGCGGAAATCCAGCGCCTCCAGGATGCTTTCCTCTACCAGCGCGGTGCCGCCCGGGGCCTCCATCATGGCGGCGGCCACATCGCACGAGGCAATGATGGCGTACTGCGGGCTGGTACTGGAGTGCATCAGGTAAGCCTCGTTGAAGAGGTGCCGATCCAGTTTTCGGGTCAAGGAGTCTTGCACCAAGACCTGCGAGGCTTGGCTGATCCCGGCCAGCAATTTGTGCGTGGACTGCGTAGAAAAAACCAACTGGTTTTTAGGCAAGGGGCGATTTTTTCCCATGGCGTAGTAAGGCTCATAGAACCCATGGAACGCAGCATGCGGCAGCCACGCCTCATCAAAATGCAGGGTATCGATATAGCCATCGAGCGCATGCTTGATGGTCTCGGTGTTGTAGAGAACACCGTCGTAAGTGCTTTGGGTGAGCGTGAGGATTCGCGGCTGCACTTGCTTTGCCTTGACATGCTTGAGCAAGGGATGGGCGGCAATCTTGGCCTGAATGGCCTGCGGCGAAAATTCACTCTGCGGAATCGGGCCGATGATGCCCAAATGATTGCGGGTGGGCCGCAAGAACACAGGCACCGCGCCCGTCATTGTGATGGCGTGCAAAATCGACTTGTGGCAATTGCGGTCCACCACCACAACGTCGCCCGGCGCCACGGCGTGGTGCCAGACCATCTTGTTGGACGTGCTGGTACCGTTGGTCACGAAGAAGCAGTGGTCGGCATTGAAAATGCGGGCGGCATTGCGCTCACTTTGGGCAATGGGTCCGGTGTGGTCCAGCAATTGACCCAGCTCATCGACTGAGTTGCACACGTCGGCACGCAACATGTTTTCACCAAAAAATTGATGAAACATCTGCCCGACCGGACTCTTTAAGAATGCGACGCCCCCGGAATGGCCGGGGCAATGCCATGAATACGAGCCATCTTGGGCATATTCCAGCAGGGCCCTAAAAAACGGCGGCGCCAATGAATCAAGGTAGCTCTTGGCCTCGCGGATGATGTGGCGGGCCACGAACTCGGGCGTGTCTTCAAACATGTGAATGAAGCCGTGTAACTCACGCAAAACATCATTCGGGATGTGTTGCGAGGTGCGTGTCTCGCCATACAAGTAAATCGGAATGTCAGCGTTCTTGAAACGAATTTCCTGGATGAACTTGCGCAGGTTCAAAACGGCGGGGTCCAGCACCGGGCCGGAGGCAGTGAACTCTTCGTCGTCGATCGACAAAATGAAGGCACTGGCCCGACTTTGCTGCTGCGCGAATTGACTCAAATCGCCATAGCTGGTGGCGCCCAAAACCTCGAACCCCTCCTTTTCGATGGCCTCGGCCAGGGCCCGAATGCCCAAGCCGGAGGTGTTTTCAGAGCGGAAATCCTCGTCGATGATGACGATAGGGAAACGAAATCGCAACATGGCGGTCCTTGGGGAGCAGGCAAAAAATGAGTCGGGTGGAGCGAGGCGCGAAGTTTAGGGCCAGAACGCCCACGACCCAAGTGCCGCGAACGCCATTTGCGCGGATGCCCGTACACTCGCCCGACTGACCTTAAACCCGCGGGAGGGGAAGTTCAATGGATTTGTTTGCACCAACATGGTGGTGGGTGGCCGCAGGGGTATTGGTGGTGGCCGAGCTCAACACCGGCACCTTCTATCTCTTGATGTTGGCCCTGGGCCTGCTCGCTGGCGCCATTGCCGCGCATCTCGGTTTGAGCCCAAGCCTGCAAGTGATCACCGCGGCGGTCGTCGGTAGCGGCGCCACTGCCTTGTGGCACTGGACACGCTTTCTGCACCCACGTTCGCTGCCCGCGGGTGAGAACAAGGACGTCAACCTGGATGTCGGGGAAACCGTGACTGTGTTGTCGTGGGAGAACGACGGCACCGCAAGGGTGTCTTACCGCGGCACAGAATGGCGAGCTCGACGCCAAGCAGGAACCATCCACACCGCGGGGGCTCACCGCATCGTTGCCGTTGAGGGTAATGCCTTGATCCTGGCGGCCCAGGAGCACCCCCTTTGATTCACTTCCCTTTTGAACGCCCCGGAGCCGCTATGGAAATTGCCCTCATTCTTGCCGTCATTGCTGCGGTCTTCATCTACCGCACCTTCAAGATCGTCCCACAGCAAAATGCGTGGGTGGTGGAACGGTTGGGGCGCTATGACCGCACCCTGACGCCAGGCCTGAAATTTGTGATTCCATTCATTGAGCGGGTAGCCTACAAACACTCACTCAAAGAAGTTCCGCTGGATGTGCCGAGCCAAGTCTGCATCACCAGAGACAACACCCAATTGCAGGTCGACGGGATCATTTATTTTCAGGTCACCGACCCCATGCGCGCGAGCTATGGATCGAGCAACTATGTTTTTGCCATCACGCAGTTGGCTCAAACCTTGTTGCGCTCCGTGATCGGCAAGATGGAGCTGGACAAAACCTTCGAAGAGCGCGACAGCATCAATGCGGCGGTCGTCAATGCATTGGATGAAGCAGCCAACAATTGGGGCGTCAAAGTCCTTCGATACGAAATCAAAGACCTGACGCCACCTGCTGAAATTTTGCGCTCGATGCAAGCCCAGATCACAGCTGAGCGCGAGAAGCGTGCCCTGATCGCGGCGTCAGAAGGCCGTCGTCAAGAGCAGATCAACATTGCCTCGGGTGAGCGAGAAGCGGCCATTGCCAGGTCAGAGGGGCACCGGCAAGCCGAGATCAACAATGCCCAAGGCCAAGCGGCCGCCATCATTGCGGTTGCAGATGCCACGGCCAATGCGATCGCAAAAATTGCGCAAGCCATCCAACTGCCTGGTGGCGCAGACGCGGTCAATTTGAAGGTTGCAGAAAAAGCCGTGGACGCCTATGCGCAGCTGGCCCAGAAAAACAACACCATGATCGTGCCGGGCAACATGAGTGAAGTGTCAGCCTTGATCGGAACCGCCATGACGATGCTGAAAAGCAAGGTGCCGGCTGAACGTTGAGCCCCCCTTGCTGAGTCAGCGGCCTGACGTCCCCGCGCACGCTTTGCGTGCGGCTTCAAATCGGAATGCGGGCACTGACTGCCTCAGCCACCAAAATCTCCACTAGAATGGCGGGCTGTGCTGGAGAGATGGATGAGCGGTTTAAGTCGCACGCCTGGAAAGCGTGTGGGGGTTAATAGCCCCCCGCGGGTTCGAATCCCGCTCTCTCCGCCAGACACCTTTATTTCATGCGGGTTTGCAGGGTGGGGATGAGGTTTATCCATCATCCAATCCATCAAACGCAAAATGATTGACAAATGCGCGGACGTTGCGCCGCGCCGACCAGCTGCACTCACAGCCATCGAACTGGAACTGCGGACCCACGGTCCCTTTGGCTTTTGGTCCCAAGTGTCAAGTGTGTACCTCGCTGCACCATGGTGTAGACATAGCGATGGCTCCTGGCGCGATGATCAAGGGCGCGACTGATGCAACTATTTGCACCAGTCCGCGATGGCCCGGATCGACCAGACCGCTCCGCCGAGCCTGGTCCCTAGCGGCTGACCTTCAGGCCTCCGCCTCACTCCCTGTCTTCAAGTTCTGTTCGCTACTTCCCGCTTCCTTATTCCTTATTTGGCGGGGTGCACGTAGGTCGCACAGGGCAGGCGAAAGAAAGGAGTACAGCATCGGCGTTATCGTCTTTTTGGCGGGCATCGATGGTGTCCGTGGACATGCTTAACAACAGCCTCAACCTTCGCCCGCGTTTGAAGCAGTAAGACTCAGGCTATGCGACGCTTTGACGGGCGCCAAGTACCTGGGAAATTCTGCGGGTTCCGTTGCGACACTCCCAACGGACTAGGGGCTGTTCGGAAAAGAAGTCGGGGAGAATGGCGGCCTTTTGAGGCAGATGACCGAAGAACGCCACGCGTTGGATGACGAGCAGTGGGAGAGGTTGGGGAAGGTGTTGCCACGTAGTCAAGGAGGTCAAGGAAG
>JANMGB010000056.1:0-2156 GCA_031374415.1 Burkholderiales bacterium | reverse complement strand
GGTGCTGATCGCGTTTGACCGGGATGAGGCCGGGGACCGCGGTGCGGAGAAGGTGGCGCCGCTGTTGATGGCCGCAGGCATTGAATGCTGGCGCATTGAGTTCCCCAAGGGAATGGATGCCAACGAGTACGCGCTGAAGGTACAGCCCGCGGACAAGAGCCTGGGGCTATTGATCCGCAAGGCAGCGTGGTTGGGTAAAGGGGTGGCACCGAGTCGTGAGGGTTCTGCGCCATCTTCTTCTTTAGCCGCTAAAGAAATGCTGCCAGAGGCGGTGAATGTTGAGACGCCACAGCCTGAGTTCGAACTGGAGGGCGACGTGCTCAAGCTGGTGTGTGGCCCGCGGGTGTGGCAGGTGCGCGGGGTGCCCAAGGGGCCGCCTGGGGCGAGCTTGAAGCTGAATGTGCGGGTGCAAGGCGATGCCTTGCATGTCGACAGCGTGGACCTGTACAGCGCCCGGGCACGCTCGGTGTTCTGCACGCAGGCGGCTGCGGAGCTGGGCGGCCGTGATGACTTGCAGGCCGCCTTGAGCCGCGAGCTGGGGCGGGTGCTGTTGGCCGTTGAGCAAGTGATTGCGGAGCGTGAGCGTGCGGCCCACGCGCCCAAGGTCTTCGCCCCCGTGATGAGCGAGGAAGAGCACGCCGCCGCCCTGGCCTGGCTGCGCTCACCGGGCTTGCTGGAGCGCATCGCTGCTGACTTCGATGCGTGTGGCCTGGTCGGTGAGGCCACCAACAAGCTCACCGCCTACCTGGCCTGTGTGTCTCGCCTGTTGAGCAATCCCCTGGCGGTGCTGGTGCAGTCCTCATCGGCGGCGGGCAAGACGAGCCTGATGGATGCCGTGCTGGCGTTCATGCCGCCAGAGTCGCGCATTCGGTACAGCGCGATGACGGGGCAAAGCCTGTACTACATGGGTCAAACGGACTTGAAGCACCGCATCCTGGCGCTGGCCGAGGAGGAAGGTGCGGCGCGGGCGAGCTACGCGCTGAAGCTCTTGCAGTCCGATGGTGAGCTGACGATGGCGGCCACGGGCAAAGACCCGGTGAGCGGCAACCTGGTGACGCAGGAATATCACGTGGAAGGACCGGTGATGTTGATGCTGACCACCACGGCCATCGAGATCGATGATGAGCTGATGAACCGCTGCCTGGTGCTGACGGTAGACGAAGGCAGCGAGCAGACGCGAGCGATTCACGCCCGCCAGCGCAGCCGGCGCACGCTGGAGGGCTTGATGGCCGGGCAGCGCAAGCAAGACATTCAAGCCCTGCATCAACACGCGCAAAGGTTGTTGCGTCCGCTGGCGGTGGTGAACCCCTTTGCGGATCAACTGAGCTTCCA
Source organism: Burkholderiales bacterium (assembly GCA_031374415.1). Classification (GTDB taxonomy): domain Bacteria; phylum Pseudomonadota; class Gammaproteobacteria; order Burkholderiales; family Burkholderiaceae_C; genus CANHBY01. The sequence goes on along the minus strand of JANMGB010000056.1, from coordinate 824 downwards.
CGCGAGCCAAGCCCGGGCCCGCCGCGATCATGAGAAGTACTTGAGCCTGATTGATGCGGTCACCTTGCTGCATCAGCATCAGCGGCCTGTTCAGCAGGCGCGCAATGCGCACAAGGCGGTGGAGTACATCGAGGTCACCAAGGCCGACATCGAGGCCGCCCACGGGATCGCGCACGAGGTGCTGGGGCGCAGCCTGGACGAGCTGCCACCCATCACCCGAAAACTCTTGCAACTCCTCAGCGCCTACGTGACGGAGCAAGCCAGCTTGAAATGCTTGGCCAAGGACGAGCTGAGGTTCACGCGTCGGGAACTGCGCGAGAGCTGCGGCTGGGGCGACACGCAGTTGCGGCTGCATTTGCAGCGGCTGGTGGAGCTGGAGTTGCTCAGCAGCGAGCGCGGTGGGCCAGGCGGGCAGTGGCGCTACACGCTGCGCTGCGAGGTCAGCGCCACGGGGGAATGTCGGCTCACCGGCTTGGTGAACCCTGCGGAGTTGGTGGAGCCTGCCGCTATGACAACGAAGTCGCGGGGGTCCAACATCCAAGTCGCGGACAACTCGCGGGGTGAAGTCGCACAAGTTGCGGGCAAGTCGCGGGTTCTTCCTTTAGCCGCTGAGCCAGCATCCATGCGCCTTGCGCAGGACAAAGAAGAAGTCGCGGGTTTGGTGGGAACGCATATAGATAGACGAGAGGAGCTTGAGCCGGTCCTGTCGTACACGCAGGCATGAAAGACGGCCTGCCACCGCCGCCCGCATCACCCCTGCGCCGGGCCAAGCGCAAGCTGCGAGCCAAGCGCAGCGTGGGCGAGGCAGCCGCCCCCGGCTGGAC
>JANMGB010000036.1:0-1067 GCA_031374415.1 Burkholderiales bacterium | reverse complement strand
GCGATGACATCGCGAATGTTCGTCGTGCGGGCCGCCGGCCACACGCGGAAAAGAATGCCATTCCAAGTTACGAGCGCTTGATCCACGCAGCATGGATATCGCGAAGCGAGTGGCTCGATGGACCATCGCAAACGCTGCCATTGCTCTACTCGCTCCCAAGCAGCGACTTTCGCGACATCACCGCGGGTAGCAACGGCCTCTCCGCCGGCGCAGGGTACGACCTCGTCACCGGACGCGGCACTCTTCGCCACTGCTGCTGACTTGCTCTTTGAGCTTGTCCTGGCCAGCGATGAGCTGGCCGAGCTCGCGCCAGAGGCGCGCGAAGCCGACGACGACTTGTTGCCTCCGCTCGGTTTGCTCGCGAACGCTCGTCGCGCCAACAACAACACAGAGGCATTCTTGAGCACTGCATTCGATCGCACAGAGCAGTCAGACGAGGGAGAAACGAATCGCAAGTCAAAGTCACTGTTGGAAAATGAATTTCGCCCACTTTTTTCTTTTTCAAAAAATGAGCAAACGGCCTCTTGCGGACCAACCGAAGGCCAAGCGAGGTCGCTATGCGGCTGCCAAGTACACCCCAGAGGTCAAGCAAGTGGTGACAGGCATGTTTCTCGCCGCCCGCGACGACGGCGTGCAGACGGGCAAGTTTTTGTCCTGGCTTGAAAAGGCCGACACGCCGGTGCCCAAGCGCACGCTGAACGATTGGGCGGCGACCGTGCGTGCAGGACTACCTGTTATATCACCCAGCAAGAAGACGGGCGCCTCCGCCATCGCAACGCCTGAGCAAAGTGCCGTTTTGTGCGGGTTCGTGCTGCACCAGAACGCCAAGCACATCGAGGTGGGCCGCCAGGATGGTGCCAAGTTCATGCTCGATCAGTACGGACTTGTTGTGTCCAACCGCACGATCGGAAACATCTTCGCCAAGGCCGACCTCACGCGTCGACGCATGCGCCTCCGCACCTCGGGCTACATGACGACCGAGGACGAGTTGGTGGCGATGTACGTCGACTATGTGAAAGAACTGCGTCTCAACGGCGCCCTGAAGCACACTCACGCCTCGCTCGACT
>JANMGB010000003.1:0-2812 GCA_031374415.1 Burkholderiales bacterium | reverse complement strand
GCTTGACTTTGCCAATCATGGCCATGGTGATCACTCCTTCTCCCCTGCTCAAAAAGGTGGCAGGGTAGGTTGAACACCCGGGTCAAATTTGGGTCGGCACTATCGCTCTAAGTGGGTCAATTTTCGGTCGGCGCCAACAGGCCCAGTCTCTGAAAGTCGACCGAAAGCCATGCGGGACGGCCGGCACCTTCATTCGGCGCATCACGGCAGTTAAGGTCATGTCGGACAGGGGGCCTCCGCGAGTTGATTTGAATACCAGGTCTTGGGCCTGACCTGTGGCAAAGGCTTGCATCGCATGGAGAATCGCCAGCGCCGGCGCCGAGAGCGGCACACGGTGTTCGCGCCCGGCCTTCATTCGTTCACCAGGGATCACCCAAATTTTCTGTTGGATGTCGATCTCGTCCCACGTAGCGCCACGGACCTCGCCGGAGCGTGCTGCTGTTAGAACGACAAACTCCAAGGCCCTGGCACCGAATCCGTTGGCTGCACGAAGCCTCGCCATGAAACTTGGGGCTTCGCTCACGCTCAATGCGGCATGGTGGTCGACCTTGGTCACTTTGTTCGGCGCCGGAAGCAGTTTGTCCAAGCCACCTCGCCAGCGCGCCGGGTTGAGGGATTCGGGGCGGTAGTTGGCTTGCATCGCATAGCTCAACACCAACTCCATCCGGCTGCGGATGCGTGTGGCGGTCTCGGTCTTGGTGGTCCAAATCGGTTCCAGAACAGCCAGCACGTGCTCTTTGGCGATGTCTTTCACCAGAATGTCGCCGATTTTGGGGTAGGCGTATTTCTCCAACGTGTTGGCCCACTGCTGCTGATGCTTGGCGTTTCTCCAGGTGGTGCTGTGTGCCTTGATGTACGCCTTTGCACATTCGCGAAACGTGAGTGCGCAAGCCATGGAGGCCCGCAGTGCGCTTTGTGCCTCTTGGCGCTGGGCCAGTGGGTTGATGCCATCGCGGACTTGAGCGTGGATTTGGCGAGCGGCCTCCCTGGCTTGGGCCAGTGTGACGGTGGGGAAGCCTCCCATGCCCATATCTCTGCGGTGCCCTGCGATGGTGAGGCGCAGCACCCAGCAGCGACCCCCTTCACGGTACACGCGGAGCGCCAACCCCTTGACGCCACCGACAAAATACAGCCCCGGCTCAGCCAGTCGGGATACCGCCATGGCACTCATCTCTTTGGCAATCTTGGGCATCAAAACCTCCACCAACCATCCATCAAAAAAAATGCGATTGGATGCTATTGTGTGACGCCCGTCGAAACATGCAAGTCCTCTGGGAGGCCGATGAATGCTTGTTTTCAAGACCCATTTGGCGTCAATTGAGATGTTCTGAAACGCCAGACTGGCGGACTCCGGCTCCGCCAAACTGCCATTTCACCCCGTCTCATCCGGACTCAGAATCCAGCGGTGATGCGGCTTCCCGGTGAAGTGCCTACTTCACGTTGTCTCAACAGATATCACTGAATTCCATGTTGGGTCGTGGGTGGGATTGTGGGTAGGAAGCCGCCCACCGAATGCGCGGGGGGCTCCATCCATTGCGGTAGGCCGCGAAGCGGCCCAGAGGCGAAGCCGACCGGATTGGGGGGAGGGGATAGCGCGCCGTCCGCAGGACGGCTTCAGTTGTCGGGGCGATCCTGCTGCTGGATGTACTGCTGAATGATTGACAGCGGTGCGCCGCCGCAGGACAAGACGCAATAGCTGCGCGACCAAAGCACGGGCTTAGAATAAACCAACGATAGACTTGCCGAGAATTTTGATCGCAGCCTTCGACTCGTCCCGGTTTTGAGTGCGTTCACAAAGTCAGCCAGCGCAACCGTCGGTGGAAGCTCTATCAGCAAGTGCACATGGTCGGGCTCGCCATTGACCTCAATGAGCCGCCCGCCCCATGCTTCACATCGCTCCCGGGCCTGTACATCGAAGTCCTGAAGCATCGGCGCGGTCAGGCACTTGCGTCGGTGTTTTGTGACAAGAACCAAATGGTAGTTCAGTGCGTAAACGCAGTGGTGAAGCGTGTTTAAGTCCATGTCTGCTATATTAACCAATCGACATGAGCGCCTCTCAAAACCTCCGCAAAGCAAGCTATCGGCTGTATCCGACGCCCAAGCAAGTTGCCGCGCTGGCTGCCATTCTTCGATCCCATCAACAGCTCTACAACGCCGCGCTTGAAGAGCGCATCGACTGCTACCGCAAGACCGGGCGAACGCTGAGCTTTGCCGATCAATGCAAGTCACTGACTGCCCTGCGCTCGGAGCTGCCCGAGTGGGCACAGGCCGCGAACTGCTCCAGCCAGCAGATGACACTGCGCCGCCTGGACAAGGCATTTGCTGCTTTCTTCCGTCGTGTCAAGGCAGGGCAGACGCCGGGCTTTCCCAGGTTCAAGTCGCTGGGGCGCTTCCCAGGCATGTCCTTTAAGAGTCACGGCGACGGTTGGCGCTTCACGCCCGCAGAGGATTGGCGTCATGGGTCGCTGCGTTTATCGGGTGTGGGCCAGATTGCCGCACGCGGCAAGGCCCGCCAAGGCGGCGACATTCGTGCCAGTGAGGTAGTGCACCGCGACGGCAAATGGTATTTGTCGCTGACGCTGGACATTGGGCAGCCCCAGCGAGAGCGAACGCAGGACGGCGCACTCGCGTTCGATTGGGGCGTGGAGACCTTTTTATCGGGGGTCACGCACGCTGACGAAGTGATCTGCATCGACAACCCGCGCTGGTGGCAGTCTGAGAAGGAGCGCGTCATTGCACTCCAGCAGGCTGTCTCATCCAAGCGCAACAAGCGATCCAACCGCCGCCGCAAGGCGGTGCGCAAGCTGGCAGC
>JANMGB010000352.1:0-12008 GCA_031374415.1 Burkholderiales bacterium | reverse complement strand
GTCGCCTGTGGGCCAAATCTGCTTTCTATCAAGCCGGTGGCGCCACCGGTTTTCGTGACCAGTTGCAAGACACCATGGCCTTGGTCTGGGCCGAACCGCAGCTATTGCGCAAGCAGATTGTGCTGTGCGCCTCACGCCAATTTCCTGAAGGGGACGTGCAGCACTGGTGGCATGAGCCCGGCGGCGCTGGGGTGAGAACCCATTTTTCAGACGACCTCTTGTGGCTGCCCCATGCCTGTGCCCACTACCTGCGCGCCACCGCAGACCACGGCATGTTGGATGAGCGCGTCGCGTTCCTTGAGAGCGACCCCATCCCAAAGGGCGCAGAAGACCTCTACAACACACCTGCCGTGAGCAACGAGCAGGTCAGCGTGTACGAACACGCCGCGCGCACGATTGACCACAGCCTGCGCGTTGGCGTGCACGGCCTGCCCCTGATGGGCAGTGGCGATTGGAACGACGGCATGAACCGTGTGGGCATCGAAGGCAAAGGCGAATCCGTCTGGTTAGCTTGGTTTGCCTGCCAAGTGGTGGCTGATTTCGGCCCCATTGCACGCTCCCGCGGCGACACCGAACGCGCCCAGCGCTGGGACGATGTCGCCGCGGGCTGGAAGGCCGCGCTACTGGGCCCCGCCTGGGATGGCCTGTGGTTCAAACGCGCCTACTTTGACAACGGCCAGGCCCTGGGCTCGCATGTCAACCAAGAGGCGCAAATTGACTTGATTGCCCAGGCTTGGAGCGTGCTGTCCAACGTGGCGCCGGCGGCCATGCAAAGCCTGGCGCTCGACGCCGTGCAACGCCTGCTTATCGACATGGATGCAGGATTGATCCGCCTGCTCGACCCACCGCTGAAAGACGCGCAGCCCAGTGCCGGCTACATCCAAGCCTATCCACCCGGGGTGCGCGAGAACGGCGGTCAATACACCCACGCCGCGGTGTGGGCCCTGATGGCCCAAGCGCAGCTGGCAGTCACCCTTGAGAGACCCGTGTCGACGAGCACCGCGGCGAGTGCACAGACCACAACGCTGGACCCGCGCGATGTCCCCTACCGCAGCTTCACTTGGCTCAGCCCAGCGCACCGTGCAGCGCACCCCACACAAGGGCCGACCTACGGCCTAGAGCCCTACGCGGTGGCGGCAGACATCTACTCCCAGCCGCCCTTTGTGGGACGTGGCGGATGGAGCTGGTACACGGGTGCTGCCGGCTGGCTGCACCGCGCCGCCATCGAAGCGCTGTTCGGGCTCAAGCAAGACGCTGAGAACCTGCACTTCAACCCCTGCCTGCCCAGCCATTGGCCGCAGGCCAAGCTCACCTTGAAGCGTGGCGCCTTGCAAATGCACTTTGTATTCCAGCGCCTTGGCCCAGACGCAGTACGCGCTGCGACGACAGAGCAGGGGGTTGAGGTGTTGATGCCCCTGCAGACGCTCGGGTGGGCAGGCTTGCGGGGGACACATCAATACGTGATTCCTCTTGAGCGGTAGAGGCTGGTTGTGTCCCTGGGGTCAGACCTTGCGTTTTGCCCGCGAGAGGTTTAGACACCGAAAAAATCGTCCCCTACACACTGCGTGAGAGCGCGTGTTGAGCGTTCCCACGCAGCCATCGTAGCCCTGCCAAATAGGGGTCGTCCAAATTTAGCGGGGTCGACACTAACGAGACGAAATTAGCCCACTCTCATCCGACAACAGCACCTCCACGCGCCGGTTCATCTGGCGGCCGCTGGCGGTGTTGTTGCTGGCGATCGGGCTGGCCTCTCCGTGGCCCAAAGTGCTCAGTCGCGGCAGAGCAATGCCGTGCCTAAGCAGCGAGTCGCGCACCGCTTCGGCCCGGCGCATTGAGAGGTCTTGGTTGTGGCTTTCGCTGCCAGTGCTGTCGGTGAATCCTTCGATCAGCACCTGACGCGAGGGGTGCTTGTTCATGAAGTTGGCGAGCTTGTCCACGCTGCGTTCCCCGCCTGACCTGAGCCGCGCTTGGTCGGTATCGAACAACACGTCGCCCATGGTCATCACCATGCCGCGCTCTGTCTGCTTGGCGTCGAGATCTCGCATCTGAGCCTCCAACTCGTTGGCGCGTTCCTCGGCGCTCAAGGCCCTCAGCCGGGACGTGTTGGCTTGGGTATTGGAGGCGTCCGCTTGCCGCGTGGCTGCATCGGCCTCACGGGTCCGCGCGTTCAGGCGCAACGCATCGCTGTTGGCTTTGGCTTGCACCACGCTCAGCTCAGCCACTTTGCGCTCTGTGGTGGCTTGCGCAATGGCGACACGCTGCTGCGCCAGATAGGCCCAATGATTCACGGCTTGCGTGTCGTCATTGCGCTCCCAAGCGCTGTTGGCAACGTCCATGGCCTGGGTCGCTTGCTGCATTTCTGCGCCGGCCATTTCTGCCGTGCGCGGGTTGTCGCTGGCCATGCGGTAGCTGCTTCGGGCTTCTTCCAGCCGTGCGTTGCTCTGAGGAACACTGCTGCAGCCAGCCAATGCGCTCAGGGCTGCCAGGGCGAGCACGGTGGGCTTCAAAAATGGACGGATGTTCATGATGCGATTCCTTGTGACATGAGTGGACTGCGGGTGCGCAACGCGGTGGTTGTGCTTACTTGGGCTGACGGCTCATTTCTTCACGCAAGACGCGGGTGCTGGTTTGCATAGCCTCGGCTGATTTCAGCGCTCGGCTTGCCTCAGCCTTGGCCTCGGCCAAGCGGGCATCCACCAGAGCCTCATCCGCCAGCCAGCGCGCGGTGTTTGTGTCGTTGGCCGCGAGGGCAACATTGGCTCGCGCCAGCTTGTCACGCGCAGCACTGAGTTCTGCTGCTGCGAATTCAGCGGCGCCGGCATTGGCCGCTTGTGTGACCGCCGCCGTGGACACCGCCATCTCGGCCGTGGGTGGTGGCGTGGCGCAAGCTCCAAGTCCCAGGCAAGTGATGGCGATCAAAGGGCTTGCGGCCCAAGCTCGCCACAAAATGGGCCGACTGGGGGGGGCGTGACGCTTGAAATTGAGGTTCATGGAGAACTCCTTGGTTCGAAGGATGAAACCGAACAGTCGCGGCGGCGAGGGGCCTCCAACGATGAGACGGACGACCTAAGACTGACGTGCCCATGCGGTGCTTGTCCGTGCGGTGTCGAACACTGGTGCGGGTTGCATGCCAACCGCAAATCTGACGCGGCGCCGTCCTACATCACCTGCTGTTGCGCGCTGATGGGTGCCCAGGCGCTTCGCTTCTACATTGAGTTGTCACGTCAATCGAAAGGATCAACGATGAACAGAGCCGCGAAAACCGCCGAGCTGTTGGTACCCCAGCCGGCTCATATCAACCCCGACCGCGCTCCCATGGTGTTAAACCAGGACGCGATCGAAGCCGCCCGCCACCAGCTCGACGATGGGGCATTGACGTCGCATAACGAGCCGTTCCACGCTGACTTGGTCAAGCTCCTGAACGACTCATTGGCCACCGAGTTGCTGTGCGTGCTGCGTTACAAGCGGCACCACTTCACCGCACAAGGGTTGGCTTCGCCCAGGATTGCGGAAGAGTTTTTGGTACACGCCAATGAGGAAGCTGCCCACGCGGACCGTATCGCCCAGCGCATCGTTCAATTGGGCGGCGAGCCCGATTTTTCACCGGACAACCTCAGCCAGCGCAGCCATGCAGCCTACGACGAGTCCAAAGATCTGAAGGCGATGATCAGAGCCAACTTGGTGGCCGAACGTGTGGCAATTGAGAGCTACAGCCAATTGATCGCCTTGGTGGGCAACCAGGACTCCACCACCCGGCGTTTGCTCGAAGACATTTTGAGCGACGAACAACAACATGCCGAAGAACTCAAGGACTGGCTGGCGGACTGAGCACCCTAGGTGCTTCACCCATTCACGTTTTTGAGCGCTTCCTTTCGAAAGCCACTAGGAGATACACCATGACAATCAAACACACACTCATCGCCGCCACTGTCTCGACACTGATGCTGGTCGCCGCCGGCTGCGCTGTCACGCGCGGCCAAGAATCGGTTGGCGCCTACGTCGACGACAGCGCCATCACCACGGCAGTCAAAGCGCGCTTTGTGGAAAACAAAGAAGTCGATGCCGCCGCCATCAGCGTGGAAACACTCAATGGCACCGTCATGTTGTCTGGATTTGCCAAGAACATGACCGAGAAGAGCACCGCAGAAAGCTTGTCCCGCAAGGTCAATGGCGTCAAGTCGGTCAAGAACGAAATCACCGTTCGCCCGTGACCTGACCCAGCCAACATCCCCCATCAACACCGAAGGAGAAGCTCATGAACTGGGATCAAATTCAAGGCAATTGGACACAACTCACTGGCAAAGCCAAAGCGCAGTGGGGCAAACTCACTGACGATGATCTGGACGTCATCGCAGGCGAACGAGAACAGCTCGCCGGCATGATTCAAGAGCGTTACGGCATGGCCGAAGACGAGGTCGAAAAGCAGTTGTCCGCTTGGGAGAAAACGGCCGACAGAAGTTGGTTGAAGTGACCCGGTGACGAGTACCCCGTCTCAGTGGATCTGAAAGGTTGAGTTGTTGCGAGGTCAATAGTGAAGTACACCGGCCGCTGGATTCCCGCCTGCGCGGGAATGACGTGGGGAGATGCCAAACCCTGCGCCCGTCGCCCCTGCGTGCGCCCGCCATCCGCGCAGGCGCCCGCCATCCGCGCATGCGCCCGTCATCCCCGCGCCTGCGCCCGTCATCCCCGCGCAGGCGGGGATCCAGGAGCGTGCCTCAGGAGCAACATCCCCGCGCACTGCGTTCCTGCAAGCTCAGCTTGCCAATGCGCCACCTGTTCGCATTGGCAAAATCATCCTTTCAAATCCACTCAGACCGGGCCCCAGCAGGGCCTGTTCGGAAAGTCGTCGCCGCGCCTTCGTTCAGAGGATTGCCAGCCGAGTCCCCAAGGCCCCTTCGGGGCGTTGTCAACCGCAGATCCCTGCCATCCGTTGGAATGGCTCCTTCCCAAACTGCGGCTTGGTGCGGCCGGCGTGTCGCGCAGTTCAAGCGTCCCAATGAAACTGAAATCCCTGATCCTTTGTGCGGTGCTCTCAGCCAGTGCCTTGATTCTGTCTGGCTGCGGTGGCGGCGGTGACGACGGCTACTATGATGACGACTACGCCTTCACTGTTTCCGCCGTCGTCGATGACCGCCCCGTGTCGGGCAGCGTGGCCCCCGGCGCCTCCCGAACCCTCGAGTTGTCGGCTGGCGAGTCCTTTGAGCTCACTACCACAGGGCCGGTCGACTGGACCGTCATCATTGGGGGCCAGGAGATCGCAGGCGCTGGCAACACCATTATTTACGGTGGCGTCACCATCCAAGAGTTGTTTCGGTCCAGCACGCGCTTTGCGGCGGCTACCTCCAGGCGCTCGCCTTTGCCGGGCCCTGTGACCCTGGCCCTGGTGGCTCGCTCGAGGGCCAATCCTCAGCAATCCGTCACGATCCAGGTTCGCATCACGAACTGACCACGTTGGGGCGGGCCTGGCGTTTGTTGATGGGCCCGTGGCTCCACTCAAAGTAGCCAGCGGTACAGCGAGTAAGCCAGCCAGCCCAACCCGGCGCCGGTGGGCAGGTCGATCAGATAGTGCTGCTTGGTGAACACGCAAGACAGGGCAATCAAGGCCGGGAACGCATAGGCCCAAGGCCCTAACTGGGGCAGCGCATGCAACGCCGTCAACATGGCGACCGACATGTGCATGCTCGGCAGGCAGTTGGTTGGCCCATCAAACCTCTGTACAAACAGCAAAAACCGCTCAGACAGGGTGCGGCCTTGGTTAACGCTGCGCCAATGGCTGGGAGTGGATACGGGGTACAGATAAAAGAACGTCATCTGCATGAGCAGCAACATGATGTAACTGAACGCCATCAGGGTGAAATGGCGTGCATCTATGGCGATGAAGTTCAAATACAAAATTGCTGGATAGTACAAAAAGCTGTACACCCAAGCCCAAATGGGCCAATAGGGCAAGCACTCATCCAGGGGCGAGTGAAAACTACGCGGCTCACGCCAGGGCCTGCGTTGGGTCAGAAAGTAAAACTGATAAGTGCCCACAATCATGACGACACTCAAAATAAAGTTCACCACATAGTCACTGGCGCGCAATCTTGATTCCTTTGAGTGGTAAGTCGCAATGTAGCGGTAGTCGAAATCTTGAGCGAGTTGGCACCCCTAAGCTCCAGCCCCATTGGCTACACTTGGCGGGCCTGCGCAAAGCCGCTGTCCCACTCCTTGTCTTCCATGATCCCACCATTGGCCTCTTTGGTTCCTGTTTCGGCCCCTCTGGCCATTGTGCCCAAGCTGCTCAGTCGTGAGCGAGCCATTTTGGCTTTCAATCGACGTGTGTTGGCCCAAGCGCGAAGGGCGGACGTGCCCCTGCTAGAGCGTTTGCGCTACATCTGCATTGTCTCGTCCAATATTGACGAATTTTTTGAGGTGCGGTTTCCAGACTACATTGAGGCGGTCCAACAGCCCGATGCCATTGTCTCCAATCGCGAGCTGCAGTCCTTGGTCGACGAGGCCCATGCCGTCATCAGTGATCACTATGTGGCATTCAATGATGATGTGATGCCCCTGCTCCAGCAGGAGGGCATTGTCATCCTCAACCATTCCCAGCGCAACGAGGCCCAGCGGCGTTGGGTGGAGAGCTTCTTTGTCAGTCAGGTTCGGCCCTTGCTGGTGCCCGTGGGCCTGGACCCTGCTCACCCTTTTCCGCAAGTCGCCAACAAGTCGCTCAATTTTATTGTCCGCTTGGGTGGCAAAGATGCCTTTGGCCGTGCCAACACGATTGCCATCGTCAAGGTGCCTCGCGTGTTGCCCCGGGTCATTCGCTTGCCCAGCAAAGTGTCGCCGCACCAGCAGTCGTTTGTGCTGCTCACCAGCGTGATTCGGGCTCACCTGGAGGAGCTCTTCCCGGGGCGTGAAGTGCTGGCGTTTTCGCAGTTTCGCGTCACCCGAGACTCTGATCTGGATGTCGGCGAGGGCGATGTCGCCAACTTGCGGCAGGCGTTGCGCTCGGGTTTGACCACACGCAACTTTGGCCAGGCCATTCGGTTGGAGGTTGTGAACAGCTGCCCCGCGGAATTGTCAGCCTTTTTGCTGGAACAATTTGCCCTGCCGGAAGCGGCCCTGTACCGTGTCAATGGGCCGGTGAACCTGGTGCGATTGAACCAACTGATCGACCAGGTGGATGCACCTCACCTGCGGTTTGTGCCCAACCAGCCCGTGTGGCCGTCGGGCCTCTCACCGCGCAAGTCGATTTTGCAACGCTTGCAGGATCAGGACATCTTGCTGCATCACCCCTTCGAAACCTTTGACACGGTGGTGCAGTTTTTGCGGGAGGCTGTCTATGATCCCAACGTCCTGGCCATCAAGCAAACCATCTACCGCACCGGCAATGAGTCGCCGCTGATGGACTTGCTGATCGAAGCCGCCCGCCGCGGCAAAGAGGTCATGGTGGTCGTGGAGCTCAAGGCCCGCTTCGACGAAGAGGCCAACATCAACTGGGCTGAGCGCCTGGAAGCGGTGGGTGCCCAGGTGGTGTACGGCATCGTGGGCCTGAAAACCCACGCCAAGCTCCTGCTCTTGACGCGTCGCGAGGGCACTCGGCTGCGCCGCTACGTTCACTTGTCGACGGGCAACTACAACCCCAACTCAGCCCGTCTTTACACCGACATTGGCTACCTCACTGCGGCCCCCGACATCACCGCAGACGTTGACGCGGTGTTTCAGCAACTCGCCAGCCTGGGCGAAATGAAATCCCTGCACTGCTTGCTGCAGGCGCCGTTCACGCTACACCGCGACATGCTCGGCTTGATTGACAAAGTCACGCAAGCCGCCTTGCGCGGTGAGCCGGCGCGCATGGTGCTCAAGCTCAATGCCTTGACCGATGTGCCCCTGATCGAGGCCCTGATCGGGGCGGGCAGGGCGGGTGCCAAGATTGATCTCATTGTGCGCGGTGCCTGCATGTTGCCGCCGGGCATCCCAGGGGCCACCGACCATATTCGCGTGAGGTCCATCGTGGGTCGTTTTCTGGAGCACACACGGATTTTGTACTTCCACTGGGGGCCCGGCGCAGACAACGAGGCACTCTACCTTTCCAGCGCCGACTGGATGAGTCGCAACATGTTTCGTCGCATTGAAGTCGCGTGGCCGGTGCGAGACCCAGCGCTGCGCCAGCGCTTGATCGATGAATGCTTGGTGCCCTATCTGCACGACGGCGTTGACGCTTGGTTTTTGCAGGAGGACGGCAGCTACGTGCCCTCGGATTTGCCTGGCCCCAGTGCGCAGCAGTCGCTCCTGGGCGCTTATGCCAGTGCGCACCCGCCCGACTGATGTGCCACGACCTTGTCCTGTGGCGTCATGCCCAGGCTCACCCTGCGCAGCCTGGTCAAAACGATCTGGCGCGCTGCCTCACGCCTTTGGGGCAACAGCAGGCGCAAAGCATGGCCGATTGGTTGCGCGCGCGCCTGCCACAGTCGGTGGTGTGCGCCAGCCCGGCACAACGAACGCAGCAAACCGCCGCCGCCTGGGGCGCACCCTTTCTGACCGAGACAGCGTTGTCACCCGACGCCTTAGCGCAAGACATCATCACCTGGCTGCAAGTCACGCTGACGCAGGCGCCCTTGATTTTGGTGGGCCACCAGCCAACGCTGGGTCAGGTGGCCGCTGGATTGATGACAGGACAGCACGCCCCCTGGGCTGTCAAAAGAGGGGCCATTTGGTGGCTGCGCCAGGGTCAGCCTGAGTCTGGCAGTTCGCAGTGGATGCTGCGTGCTGTGTTGTCGCCCAGTGATCTGGCTTAGGGCACTGAGGGCACTGAACTGCTCGCGTTGAGTGTCAGCGTCAAGCTCTGTGTGCGGGCCCACACCGCGACCTCCTCATTCAACAGAAAAAGGGTTCTCGGATGGCGACGGGCCCAGTTGCGGCTGTAGTCCAGTTGCATCAACGGCGCGTCGCCGCTCAAGCGCCAAGCGTTAGTTTTCACCTCATTGCGGGCATGGCACATGATGATGGCCAGTCGCAGGCAAAGCACCTGGCGTGCGGTGTCAGCATCTGCCAGCTCAGCCTCCACTTTGCGCAAGCCGCCGCGCTGGGCCAGCAACAACAGGCCAAGGTGCCGTTGTTGAGATTGCGAAAAACCAGGCGCATCCACATGGCCCATGAGATAGGCGCTGTGGCGATGGTGGTCATGGTGTGAAATCATCATGCCGATCTCATGGACATTGGCGGCCCACTCCAACTCGCGGCGCGCATCGGCCTCGAGTGTGCTCATGCGCGGGCCCACCAAGCCGTCGTACAGCGCCGTGGCAAGGTGCACCACGCGCACCGCTTGCGGCACGTCCACCGCAAAACGGCGTTGCAACTCGCGCACCGAGGCGTCGCGAATGTCCTGCCCTTCTCGCGGGTGAAGCACATGGAGTAGCCGCTCGTTCAGGTCAAAGATGACTCCCTGGCGCAACGCCCCACGGGCGGGCTTCATGGAACTGATGCCAAACTGCGCCGCCAAGGTATACAAAATGCACACCCCCCCGGCAATCACGGCGCGGCGGTCGTCCTTCAGGCCGACAAAGTTGAGCTTGTCCACATGGCCTGCGGCCAGGCACTGTTGAATCACCCACTGCAGGCCCGCTGGGGTGATGCGTCCGTCGGTGACGCCTTGGGCCTGCAGCAGCTGCGACAAAGCCCCCACGGTGCCGGACGACCCCAGGGCCTCACGCCAGTGGGTTGGGGCGAAGGGGACCAACGCTTCTTCGAGTTCGGCGCCAGCGGCAATCTGGGCTTGGCGAAACGCGTCTTCGGTCAAGCGACCGTCGGCAAAATAGCGCATCGACAAACTCACACTGCCAATGCCGAAGGACTCGGCCTGCACGGGCGAAAAGCGTCGGCCCAAAATCATCTCGGTGGATCGCCCGCCGATGTCGATCACCAAGCGCGGCACGCCAGACGGCTGAAGCCGTGCCACGCCCGCAAAAATCAAGCGTGCTTCTTCGCGCCCCGAGATCACCTCAATGGGGTACCCCAACACCGACTGGGCGCGCTCTAGGAAGGCATTGCGATTGCGCGCTTCACGCAAGGTCTGCGTGGCGACCGCGCGCACGCGCAAAGCCGGAAAACCATTCAGCCGTACCGCAAAACGTGCCAAACAGGCCAAGCCACGCTGCATGGCCTCTTCGGTGAGCAGGCCCTCAGGCGTCAGGCCGCCGCCCAGGCGCACGGTTTCTTTCAGGTAGTCGATGCGGCGGTAGTGCCCGGCCTGGACCTGAGCGATCTCAAGGCGAAAGCTGTTCGAGCCCATGTCGATGGCGGCCAGGGGGTCATTGCTCAGGGGGAGGTCTGGTGGGTGTGGTGAACTCATCCCCCCATTGTCCCGTGAAACGGGACCAACCCGTACTCAGGAGTTGCCGCGGATGTCGTAGAGCTTGTCGACGTTCACCCTCACCAACACCAATTTGTCGGGGATCGTGGCGGCGATGGCATTGGCGGCTTGCGAGGTGTCGCGCGGAATGGGCTGCGACAGGGCATCACCCTTGCTGTTGGTGATGGCCGCGACCACCGGCGTGTTGGCACTGGCACCTCGCCGGATGACGATGGCCGTCTCACCGCTGGCCAGCTTGACGAAACAACCTGGCGGGTAGATGCCGAACTCTTTGATCAGGAGGGCAGCCAATGGGTTGGCGGCACTCTGTGTGTACAGATCGCGGGCGGCTTGCTGGGCGGGCTGTTGTGTGCGGCCAGCGCGCGCACTGTGCTTTGCCGTAAAGCAGTCCACAAATCGCAGCAACTGCGACGCCTCGGTTGGGGCGGTGAGCTTGAGCGGGTAGCCCTTGCCGTCGGTTTGCTCGTGATGCTGCTCGACGGCGTTGAGCCACTCGGGGTCTGTCAAACCGGCCTCACGCAGCAGTTGGGCGCTGGCCATGGGGTGGCTGTCGATGTCTTTGCGCTGCTGCGGCAGCAGTGGGCCGTTTTGTGCGGCCAAACGGCCCTGCAAATCGAGCACCGACAGATTCATGGTGAGCGCGGCCCCAATCAGGCTGTCGCGTCGCTCGGTCGGCCAATTCAGCCGCTTGCTGACCAGGCTGCACAACGACGCCACATGCAACGAGTGGACGACGCCATAGTGCGCATAGCGCGTGTGATCGTGGCGCAGGATCAAGAAAATCAGCAAGTCGGTGTTGCGGTCAGCCAGACCGGCAATGTGCTCCATGGACTCCCGCACCCGCTCCAGAAAGTAGGACTCGGTGGACGAGCGCAGCAGGGTGCCTAAGCGGGCCTGCAGCCCCTCCCAGCGACTGGACAGGCTGGTCTCTTTGGCTTTTTGTTGAGCCACCTCGTTGACACGGCTGATTTCTTCGGCATCGACAAACATCCCGCGCTCAATCAAAGCGGAGACCATGCCGGCGTCTGCCACCACATGGCCTCGGGCCAGCAGCAGCTTCCCATTGCTGTCACGCACGCCCCAGGGGAGGGCCACTCCGGGCTGGAGCTGGTGACTGAATTGTTCCAATGGCAGCAACTTCATGGTGATGGAATGACCCTGAAAAACAAGCAACTTGGAAGGAATATCGCCACTTAAAGCCTCAGCTTGAGTGCTTACAGCGCTAGACGGGCCCGCAAAGGTGCACAAATCCGCTCTAGATCAGTCTAATTTACTTGCTGGTCGCCAGAGTGTGCGCCCACCCAACACTTGCCGTGTCGAGACACCTGTGCCCCGTTTCAGTGGATTTGGGGGGGTGAATTGTTGCGAGGTCCGTAGCGAGGTGCACAGGCTGCTGGATTCCCGCCTGCGCGGGAATGACGTGGTGAGATGCCAAACCCTGCGCCCGTCATCCCCGCCGGCGCCCGTTATCCCCGCCTTCTCCCGTCACCCCCGCCTTCTCCCGTCATCCCCGCGCAGGCGGGGATCCAGGAGCGTGCCTCAGGAGCAACATGCCCGCGCACTGCATCCCTGCAAGCTCAGCCTGCCAATGCGCCACCTGTTCGCTTTGGCGAATCAACCGTTCAAATCCACTGACACCGGTGCAGTGTTG
>JANMGB010000349.1:0-1353 GCA_031374415.1 Burkholderiales bacterium | reverse complement strand
CAGCCACCACGCGGAAGGCGGAGCCGCCTGGCTGCGGCCACACCCAGCAGTCGATCTCGTAGATCTGACCCGAGCGCTGGGGCACCTGGTCGGCGTCGTTCTCGATGTTGCCGATAAGTTGGCCGCTGAGACCCAGCGTCTCGCACGCATGCAGGCGTCACACGAGCGGACAAACGCGCGCAGGTCCTGTCGGACGGTAGGCCACCACACTGTGGGAAAAGTAACAGCCGATGGCCATTAAATAATGGCCATCAGTGGTCATCTATGGCCATTCGATTCTTTTCTTTCTGCCAGAGTGTCTCCACTGTCCATCTGGTACCGCAACAAGCAGGATGTTATCACCGAGTACCTCGTGATGATGTCTGTGAACAGCGACAGTGAGCGGATGAAAAATAAAAAAAATAAAAAAAATAAGCATTGGGAAGAATCGAACTTGCAACCTTTTTCGCTTCCTTTGCAAATTTTTCATTTAGGAATTTTTCCGTACTGTAACTGTCGATGCCATCCAGTTGAAAAAATGGAGTTTTTGATATTTAAACATGACCAATATATCAACATTATTCGTCTGCAGACTCAACGACACAGCACACGCACCGAGTTGCGCGACGAGGTGCGCGTGCGCGTCCACCTTGACACTCGCCAGGAACGGCAGCTCGATCGTGAACGATTGAAGGCTTGAACGCAACTTGCACTATGACCTTCTCTTGCAATGCTTGCGAGCCACCCATCGTTGGGTTGACGAACAAGGAGTTGTATCAGCACAACTGGTCGCGCCACACGACGTCGACGTGCGCTCACTGCGGCCTCACAGGCCCGAGCGGAACGGTCTCAAACCACAAAAGCCACTGCGCTGCGCAGCCCCCGATCACCTGCGCCGTCTGCTGCCTGACGCTGAAGAACCTGCGCTCTCTGCGCGAGCACAACAATACAGCGAAGCACCAGCGCAACGCTGCTCTTGCGCCACAGACCGTCGTGCACCTGCCACCGGCTCTCAACGAACTGCTCGCCACCGTGGCCAAGACGTCGACAACCTCGCTGCACGCTGATGCTGCTCATCCGCTTGTGCAGCTCGAGCTCGACGACACGCTGCCACTGCACGAGGCCGACAACTTCGACGACTTTGGCTTTGGTGGCTTCGACGTGCCCGACGACTTTGTCGAGAGCACTCACGCGCATTCGCAAGGCAACGTGCTTGACGAAGAAGCGTATCGCGCGCTCGAGCCGCTCGCAGCTGGCGCCAGCGTTCCAGCTGTGGCGTCAGCTTACTGGGGCGGCGGCGGCGACGACGACCGCGACGACGACCGCGACGACAAGCTCCTCGATCGCCCTCACGCCGTTGGCGATGGCGTTCAA
>JANMGB010000340.1:0-1424 GCA_031374415.1 Burkholderiales bacterium | reverse complement strand
CTGCTGGGCCATGTCCACTTTCACGACCTCATGCGGTACCCACTCGGTGGCCGGGTCGTTGGCCTCAGTCAAGCCAATTTCCACCTGTTCCCGAAACCACTTGTCATGCGCTGCGGCCTCATGGGCGCGTTTCATGCGATCTGCGGCTAACTCACTGCGTTTGTCGTTGGGCTTGCTGGGCGCACCAGGATCGAATGCGGCGGTATGCACACGCAAATCGGTGATGCCAAGATCCTTGAGGTAGGCGGCCAGCGTCTCGAACTTGCGGAAGGTGCGCGGCTCGCCTCGGGTGACGGCCAGCGTCTGACTGGCGCGACCGTAGTTGATGACGACGCCCCACCCACCGACGGCGCCGACCACCTCGGCGCCGATGTGCGCCCCGGCATCGACCAGGCGGCGCAAGGTGCCATGGTCGATGGTTTTCTGATGGGCTTGCATGTTGGCTACTCCTGCTTTACAAGAACAAGGTTCAGTGTAGAGCAAAACTCTAGAATTTGACACACAGGCCCTAGGTCTGCGGTGCATCGCCGGGCATGTCGTAAAACAAGTGTTTTGCGACACATCATCAAATGATGCAAACCCCCATGTGATCAAAATATGTATTACAATTTGGCAACCATATTTTGTTGTCACTTTTCAATTGCGAAGGAACGATCATGCATGCCACCACCCTTTCATTTCGAGCTGGCGCGGACTTTGCCGAACAAACGCGCTCGCTGGCCAGCATCGTTGGCCTGAAAAGCTCGGATTACATCCGCCAGGCAGTTTCCGAGAAGAACGAAAAAGTCATGGCGCAACGCATTGCCACACTTTCCAAAGAGCTGGCAGCTGAGCACCTCTCCTTCAATGAATCTCTTGAGGGGTCTCTGGCCGATGGCATTGAGTAAAATTTTGCGAGGTCAG
Organism: Burkholderiales bacterium; assembly: GCA_031374415.1. Taxonomy (GTDB): domain Bacteria; phylum Pseudomonadota; class Gammaproteobacteria; order Burkholderiales; family Burkholderiaceae_C; genus CANHBY01. Next base: position 521 of record JANMGB010000340.1, on the reverse strand, counting down.
GTTTGGGAAGTGAATTTCGAGCCGCAAACCCACAAAGAAGAACCAGGCAAACGCAATCGCCCAGCTTTGGTCATTCAGACCGATCTTTTGAACACGAACGGCCACCCCACCACCATCGTCGTGATGGGTACCACGAACGTGAAGCGCGACAAAGACTACTTTCCGCTGCGTGTCGCACTGGTCAATCAGCCTGGTCTCACTCAAGAAACCGACCTTCTCATCGATCAAATCCGCGCCATCTCAAACAGGCGATTCATGGGGAGTCAGCCGCTTGCAGTGCTGAGCACAAACCATCTCAAGCGGGTTGAAGAGGCACTCAAACTGCTTGTTGGTCGATAAAGGGGCCCAAAGGTGCCTAGCCAAGCTGGTTGGGGCTTAGCGTACGATTTTTCCGTTTTCTGAGGCAACCCCTGATAGGTTGATTCGCCAAGGCGAACAGGGGGCGCATTGGCAGGCGCAGCGTGCAGGAATGGAGTGCGCGCGGGCCTGTTGCGCTTCAGGCACCCTCCTGGATCCCCGCC
>JANMGB010000315.1:0-1186 GCA_031374415.1 Burkholderiales bacterium | reverse complement strand
GTTTGGCAGCGCGCAAGCGCTGACGCCCAAGGCGCTCGTGCGTCTGCACGCCGAAGCGGTGAAGCAGAAGGCGGTGCTGTCAACCGTTGAGCGCACTGACGTGCGGCTCGAAAATTTTCTCGAAGACCGCGACCTGGCGTGCCGCGTGACGCGCGCCGAGTTGCTGGCCGAGTCGGAGCGCAGCTTGGCGCAGCTCGACGCGCTGGTCGCCGACGCACTCGCCGCCGTGCCCGAGACGGGGCGCGCGCCAACTGCGCGCCGTCGAGCTGGTCGGCGGCGTGTCGCGCGTGCCGGCGGGGTGCGAGCGCGCGTCGGATGCCACGCACGCCGACTGCACGCAGGGCGGGCGCACGCTCGACTCGGCGTCGACGATCGCGGTCGGCGCCGCCGCCATCGCCGTGCAGCTAAATCAGCCTCGGACGCGAGCGACCAGCTGGTGGATGCGAGCGGCGTCACGCTGGCCGCGGCGAGCGACGTCGACGCCGGCGCCGTCGAGCAGCTGCGCGCGTTCGAGAGCGAGTGCCGCGCGCGCGACCTTGTCGTCGCCGGTGTGCTGAATGCGCGCAACGCCGTCGAGGCGGCACTGCTGCGCGTGCGCGAGCGCTTCGACGATCCGGCGTACAAGAGCGCGCTGGCGCCGGCGCGCGGAGCGCTGACGGTGCTGCTCGGCGCCGAGCAGGACTTGCACTTGCTCGACGAGCAGGCCGGCGACGACGACGGCAACGAAGATGACGCTCGGCGCACCATGTAGCGCCTCGCCGCTTTCGAGACGGCGCTCGCCGCCACCGCCAAGGACTACGTCGCGCTCTGCGAAGAAAAGCGCCGGCAGGCGGAGCGCGACCGCGCCGAGGCCGACGAGAACTCGCGCCGCGTGTCGCACTCGTCCAACACCGATGCGCCGCGCACCAACAAGCAGCGTCTGGCCGCCGCCGAGCTGCAAAAGAAGGGCGGCAGCGTGTCGTTCAAGGACCTCGACTACGTGAGCGCCGCGCGCCACTTTCTCGACGGCGTGCAGCTGCTTGTCGGCTGCCAGAACGCCACGGGCGATCCACGATCTGCAGCTCTCGCTGCTGCTGAATCTGGCGATGTGCTGGCTCAAGCTCGAGAAGTGGACCAAGGAGGCCGAGTCGTGCACGTGCACCGACGCGCTCAAGCTCAACGCCGCCAACGGCAAGGCGCTGTTTCG
>JANMGB010000066.1:0-16407 GCA_031374415.1 Burkholderiales bacterium | reverse complement strand
GTCAGTTTTGATGGGTATTGAAGTACTCATGCCACGACTACTTGAAGGACACCATGTATGAATTTCATCTCAAACCTGAAGATTGGCGCACGCTTGGGCCTCGCATTTGGCCTGACCTTGTGCTTGATATTGGCGGTTGCGGGTGTTGGACTCAACAGCATCGCCAACGCTGATCGTTTGCTCACCAGCATCATTGAAGATGACCTCAAAAAACTCACTTTTGCCAACAGTTTGGCTGAAGAGGTGCACATTGTCTCGCGCGTGATGCGCACGGTACTGCTGCTGGATGACCCTGCAGCCAAGGCCACTGAAGTGAAAAAGATTGATGCTGCACGCACCGCTTACAACACAAGCCGTGAGGCGCTAAAAAAGCTGCCGGCCTCTGAAGCTGACACGGCCCTGCTAGCCAAGATTGACGACATCGCGACTGAAGCCAGGACGATCAAAACGACATCCTCAAGCTGGCGCAAGACAACAAAGACGATGAGGCCCTGGCCCTGTTGCTCAAGCAATCTGCCCCCAAAGTAGCAGCTTGGCAGGAGTTGGTCGATAGTTTCAGCGCTTACCAGCACAAAGACATCAAGACTGCCGAAGCATTGGGCCACGCACAAGACACCTTGGCCATCAAGCTGCTGATTGGCTTCACCTCGATGGCACTGTTGCTGAGCGTATGGGCTGCCTGGTTGACAACGCGCAGCATCACGCGTCCCATGGCGCTTGCGATCGACGTTGCCAGCCGCATTCGAGATGGCGACCTCACCTCGACGATCGAGGGTTTGCGGCGCGATGAGACCGGCCAGGTGCTGGCCGCCATGCGTGACATGCAAGCTTCGCTCACCAAGGTGGTGTCTGAGGTTCGAGGCAATGCAGAGAGCGTGGCGACCGCCAGCGCCGAAATCTCCCAGGGCAACACCGACTTGAGCCAGCGCACCGAAGAGCAAGCCAGCGCGCTGCAGCAAACAGCCGCGACCATGGAAGAACTCGGCACCACCGTCGGGCACAACGCCGACAACGCTTTGCAAGCCAACCAATTGGCGCAAGGGTCGTCTACCTTGGCTGCGAGGGGGGGGCGAAGTAGTGAGCCAGGTGGTCGAGACGATGAAGGGCATCAGCGACAGTTCACGCCGCATTGCCGACATCATCGGCACCATCGATGGCATTGCCTTTCAAACCAATATTTTGGCCCTGAATGCTGCGGTTGAAGCAGCACGCGCTGGCGAGCAAGGGCGCGGCTTTGCGGTGGTGGCCAGTGAGGTGCGCAGCTTGGCACAACGCAGCGCCGAGGCGGCCAAAGAAATCAAAAGTCTGATCAGCGCCAGCACTGAGCGAGTCGAGCAAGGCACCGTGCTGGTCGACCGCGCAGGGCAGACCATGAGCGAGGTGGTAGCTTCGATTCAGCGTGTGGCCGATATCGTTGGCGAAATCAGCGCCGCATCAACTGAACAAAGCAACGGCATTGCCCAAGTGGGGCAGGCTGTCAGCCAGATGGACCAAGTGACACAACAAAACGCGGCGTTGGTGGAAGAGAGCGCTGCTGCGGCAGAAAGCCTTAAGGGCCAGGCTGGGACCTTGGTGCGGGTGGTCAGCGTGTTCAAGCTCTCGCACGGTGCACAGGCCCACACCGCACACACCGCCGCCCCCCCGCCTTGCATCATGGGAACGTTAACGAACGTCGCAGCCCTTTGCGTGCCAAAAACGTGACGCGTCCGGCCTTTGGCAAAAAAGCAGGGGCCTCCCTGCTGGTGTCTGAGCCGTCATCAATGCCCGAAGCGGCTCGGCCCAGCGAGGCTGCTCCCAAGAAAAGCGATACGGATGACGAGTGGGCAAGCTTTTGAGGATGCGCTGATCAACAGGGCCCCAAGCGCTCAGGGGCCGGAGCTTTCAAGGCCGTGATCAAATCGAGTGGGGCTTGCACCAGCTCAATCAAGACCCCCTCGCCACCCCAAGGCTGCTCTAGGCTGCTGCGGGGGTGGATGAAGCAGATATCGTGTCCTGAAGCCCCCTTGCGCACCCCACCAGGGGTCAAACGCACCCCTTGGGCACTGAGCCACGCCACTGCGGCAGGCAAATCATCGACCCACAAGCCGATGTGATTCAGCGCCGGGGTGTGAACGGCTGGTTTTTTGTCGGGATCCAGGGGTTGCATCAAGTCGACCTCAACCTGTCCAGGGCCTTGCCCTAGGACACAAATGTCTTCGTCAACATTTTCTTGCTCGCTCACGAACGAGCTTTGCACCGACAAGCCCAACAGGTCAACCCACAGCTTGCGCAGTCGATCTTTGCTGGGCCCACCCAGGGCCACTTGTTGCAGGCCCAAAATTTGAAACGGTCGCGTCATGGCCTGCTCCTTGCCTCCATCTTTGAGCTTAACTCTTAGCTCTTAGCTCTTAGCTCATCCAAGTGCAAAACAACCTGCCTCCGTAGGACACCTTGGACATCTTTCAATGACAAGCGCACTTGCCGTGCCGCCCAGTCAATGTCAATCACCCCAAAATTGACTTCATCCAAGATGCGACCCAAGCGATTGGGGCCAGGCTCAGGCGCATTGGCATAGGCTTGTGTGAGGCCACTGCTAGTGAGCTCAGTCAAACGGTAAGGCGCCCCCTGATCGTGTTGATAAATGGCGCCCAGATGGCGGTCGCCAGATAACATCACCACCCCTTGGGCGCGGGTCTCACTCAACAAGGCCAGCAAACGAGACAACTCTAAGGGCAAGTTGCCCCAGCGCTCATAACCATGCCCCTGCGCCAGCACTTGCACGCTAGAGACCAACAAACGCAGCTCGGCGGGCTTGAGAAGCTGCTCGCGCAACCACGCCCATTGCAACTCACCCAGCATGGTCTTGGTTGAATCGGTATCGGGCACAAAGCGCTCTTTGCCTGGCGCGTTGCGCTGGTCGGTGGGCTTGAGTGGGGAACGAAACCACCGTGTGTCGAGCAAAATCACCTGCACTCGGCGTCCTGGCGGGCCATGCACCACCGCGTGGTAGAGCCCCTCTCGGTGCCGCCTCGGGTCATTGGCGCTCACCTGCCAAAAGGCCAAAAACTGTGCTTTGCTCCAGGGCTTATCGGCAAACTCGGCGCCGCCATCGTTGACGCCATAGTCATGGTCATCCCAGATCGCCCAATGGGGGATCTGGGCGCGCACCGCCGCCATGCCTGGCTGAGCGCCAGCCTTGAGGTAGGCGGCGTGCAAACGATCGCGTTGGAACGTCAAGCCGCTGGCATACACGTTGTCACCCGAAAAAATAAAGGCATCGGGCTGCTGCGCCAACACGGCCTGCCAAATGGGTTGGGGCTGGTCTTGGTGAATACATGAACCCAAGGCAATTCGATGAAGCACCCGCTCGAGCGACAAGGCTGGGGCGATGGGGTACTGCGGAAAAGGCTGCACAGCGCCTGCACACCCAGCCAGCCCACACGCCGCCAAGGCAGCCCCCAACAACTCGCGGCGCTTTGGGCTAAAGCACATCTGAGAAGACCGCATCACTTGAACCTCAAAATCAGCTGGTCAACGGCCAAGGTGTCCCCTGCTGCGATCAAAACCTGATCAACGACTTGTTCGGCGTCGGCAAACAGTACATTTTCCATTTTCATGGCTTCAATAACAGCCAGTCGCTCACCCGGCATGACCTTTTGCCCAGGCACCACCACCAATTCGAGCAACTTGCCTGGCATGGGTGAGCGCAAAAATTGTGACCAATCTTGCGGTGGTTTGACCGGCATCAGCTGGCTCAATTCAGCCGCGCGGGGCAACAACACCCGCGTGACCCGACACACCCCATCGTGCGTGATGTGCATGTTCAAGCCCTGCCGCTCAAGCTGAGCAACAAACGGCTGGCCATCAAACTGGCCACGCAATGTCAACCAACGCAAAGGGCCTTGCAAAGTCACCACATGGCTTTGCCCTGAAAACCCCACATGAATATCATCGCCTAGCGTGCGAATGCTGACATCGATGTACAGGGGTTCACCCCTGGCGGGTAACTCCACCACCACAAAATCACTCCCGATCTGCAACTCGTGGCCGGGCAACTGGCCGCTGAGGCCTGTGGCCCTCTCAAGCAAACGTCGGTGCACAGCCGCTGCCAAAGACCAAATAAAAACCGGATTGGGGTGAGCAGCGCAAGTACTGTCAAACCCTTGGGGAAAATGTTCAGCAATGAACCCAGTGTGCAAATGACCCGCCACGAACTGCGGATGAGACACCAACGCTGACTGAAAATTCAAGTTGGTGCGAATGCCGCGAACAGTGAATGCATTGAGGGCCATGCGCATCTTGTTGATTGCATCTTGACGATCAACACCGTGGGTGATTAATTTGGCCACCATAGGGTCGTAATGAATCGAAATCTCACCGCCCTCACCCACGCCACTGTCAACCCGCACACCGGCACCTAACTCTGGCGGCTCGTAGTGCACCAGCCGCCCCGTGCTAGGCACAAAATTGCGGGCTGGGTCTTCGGCGTTGATTCGACACTCCAGCGCCCACCCTTGGCACACAACGTCTGATTGGGCAAAGGCCAGCGGCTCTCCCGCGGCAATGCGAATCATTTGCTCCACCAGATCAAGACCGGTGACGAACTCGGTCACCGGATGCTCGACCTGCAAACGGGTGTTCATCTCCAAAAAATAAAAATCTCGCGCAGCGCCAACAACAAACTCGACCGTGCCTGCGGATTGATAGTTCACCGCACGCGCCAACTCAACAGCCTGTTCGCCCATGGCTTGGCGCGTCTTGTCATCTAAAAACGCACTGGGTGCCTCTTCAATCACTTTTTGATGCCGCCGCTGAATTGAGCATTCGCGCTCCCCCAAAAAAACGACCTGACCGTGGGCATCGGCTAACACTTGAATCTCAATATGTCGAGGCGACTGGATGTATTTTTCAATGAACACCCGGTCGTCACCAAAGCTCAGGCGTGCCTCGCTGCGACAGGCCACATAGCCTGAGCGCAAGCTGGCCTCATCCAAGGCCACCCGCAAGCCCTTACCGCCCCCCCCGGCACTGGCCTTGATCATGAGGGGATAGCCCACGTGCTGAGCGATCAGCGCAGCCTCATCAACCGAGGCAATTGCTTCGTGATGTCCGGGAATGACGTTCACCCCGGCTGCCTGAGCGCGCTTCTTCGAGGCTATTTTGTCGCCCATGGCGGCAATTGCTTCATGCTTAGGGCCCACAAATACTACCCCGGCCGCCTCAACACGGCGTGCAAACTCGGCGTTCTCGCTCAAAAAACCATAGCCAGGATGAATGGCCTGGGCCCCGGTGTCCAGTGCCACCTGCAAAATTTTACCGATCGAGAGATAAGACTCTCGGCTGGGTGCGGGGCCAATGCACACAGCCTCATCAGCCCAGGCCACATGTTGCGCATCACGGTCGGCCTCAGAGTAAACCGCAACGGTGCGAATGCCCATGCGCCGAGCAGTACGTATCACGCGGCAGGCAATTTCGCCCCGGTTGGCCATCAAAATCTTGTCAAACATGAAGGGCCCTCACAAAGGGATGTTGCCGTGCTTGCGCCACGGATTGCTGACAACTTTGTCGCGCAGCATCACGAGTGAGCGACAAATGCGTTTACGCGTTTCATGGGGCTGAATTACATCGTCGATGAAGCCCCGAGCCGCAGCCGCAAAGGGGTTGGCAAAGCGCTCTTTGTACGCGGCCTCACGCTCTGCCAGCTTGCTGGGGTTGGCTTTGTCCTCACGAAAAATAATCTCGACAGCACCCCGTGCACCCATCACGGCAATTTCAGCCTTGGGCCAGGCAAAATTGACATCGCCGCGCAAATGCTTGGACGCCATCACATCGTAGGCCCCGCCATAGGCCTTGCGCGTGATGACAGTGACTTTGGGCACCGTGCACTCTGCATAGGCATAAAGCAGCTTGGCGCCATGTTTGATCAGGCCTCCATGCTCTTGCGCTGTTCCTGGCAAGAAACCGGGCACATCCACAAACGTGATCACCGGAATATTGAAGGCATCGCAAAACCGCACAAAGCGAGCCGCCTTGATGCTGCTTTTGATATCCAGACAGCCCGCCAGCACCTGCGGCTGATTGGCCACGACGCCAACCACCTGCCCCTGCATGCGGCCCAGGCCAATCAACAGGTGGCCGGCATACTCGGGTTGCAGCTCAAAAAAATCCCCATCGTCCAGTGTCTTCACAATCAACTCACGCATGTCGTAAGGCTGATGGGGGTGATCAGGCACCAAGGTGTCGAGCGACATTTCAAGCCGATCGGGTGAGTCGCCCGAAACCAAAACGGGCGCCTTCTCTCGGTTGTTCATCGGCAGATAGTTGAAGAACCGGCGCAACATCAGCAAGGCTTCTACATCATTGTCAAAAGCCAAGTCTGCGACGCCACTTTGCTGGGTATGCGCCAGGGCTCCCCCCAACTCCTCGGCGCTCACCTCCTCATGAGTGACGGTCTTGACCACCTCAGGCCCCGTGACAAACATGCAAGCACTGTCTTTGACCATGAAAATAAAATCAGTCATGGCTGGGCTGTACACAGCACCCCCTGCACAAGGCCCCATGATCAAGCTGATTTGCGGCACGACGCCCGACGCCAACACATTGCGCTGAAACACTTCGGCATAGCCCCCCAATGAGGCAACGCCTTCTTGAATGCGAGCCCCCCCTGAATCATTGAGCCCAATGATGGGGGCCCCCACCTTCATCGCCTGGTCCATCACCTTGCAAATTTTTTCTGCATGAGCCTCAGACAAAGCCCCCCCAAACACTGTGAAATCTTGGCTGAAGACAAACACCAAACGACCGTTGATCATTCCGTAGCCCGTGACCACCCCATCGCCAGGCACCTTATTCTCATCCATGCCAAAGTCTTGACAGCGGTGTTCAACCAGCATGCCCCACTCTTCAAAAGTGCCCTCATCCAATAACAGCTCCAGCCGCTCACGCGCGCTGAGTTTGCCCTTGGCATGTTGGGTCGCAATTCGCTGCGCCCCCCCTCCCAAGCGGGCCAGTTGGCGCTTGGCTTGCAGCTGTTCTAAGATGGTGTTCATCCATTCTCCGTTGGTTGTTGGGTGGAGCCATACCGCCCCTGGCCCAGCGCTCAAACTTGAGCGTCATTGCCGTTATACCCACCCAACCTGAAGATGCCATGTTGGCAAAAGAAGTGAAAGGATAAGCCGCCATGCGCAAACCGCAACGATACCCTTTTGTGGCGTTGTGACATCAATCGAACTGAGGTCAGAGCGTCCCAACTTCCGCCTTAATCTGGATTTTTACCAGCACTGGCATTCCAAGAATTTTCAATTCATTCAGTGCCAGCGCACTGAATGACGCTTCGGCCTTTTGTTGTGGCGAAGCTCGCACTCTCATGCGGGGGCCAAAGATCGATTTGTGGCGCTGAATTGCCAACTCAACGTAGGCGCGCAACGGGTAGACGTCCTACTTTTGCCAATTCATGCGACCGTGCCCTGGAAGGTCTCGGATGAGCTCAGCGCACTGAGTATCACCCGCACTTGAATCCACGGCAGTTTTTATTCGGCGGCACAGCCCAAGCTGGCCCTTCTTGATCATGTGCATCGTCTCGATGCCGCCGATCAGGGCGCGTTCGCGTCGTGTGTTGTGTTGCACCACAACAGCTCGCGACCCGTTCGACGCGCAAGCTGTGAGCGCGCCCCCTCACTGTGCACTACTCACCCAATCCAGCCGTCCTGCTGCGAAAGGTTGAAGCCTGGCAGCCGGTGTACGACGCGCTTGGGCTGGACTGGGTCGAGCGCGGGACCGGTAGCGACGGGCCGCTCAGAAGAGGACCTGCTTCCATGGTGGCGAGAATACAGCATGTTGTTATCGGCAAAGTGGAAGAGGTTTTCGGAGCGCCGATAGGGATGCGACAAACCGTTTCATGCCCCCTGCTGCCCGGCTTTCCTCTGACGCCACCTTGACGCCGCTTTGACACCAATAATGCAGCGTATTAATGCATTCGCCTTTCTTGCGACCCCGATATGACTCGTTAATATCGTAAGATATACCCCATGATGACCCGAAAACGTTGCGCTGTTGCAGTAGTTGGTGCCGGCATTGCCGGGGCCACCGTTGCGCATGCCCTGGCGCTGGACGGACATTCGGTACACGTGTTCGACAAGGCCCCTGGGCCGGGGGGGCGCCTGGCCACCCGCCGGGTCAAATGGGTCGATCGTCAGGGATATGCCGCGTTAACGCGGTTCGACCACGGTGCTCCGGGCTTCAAGGCTAGACATCCGGCTTTTGAGGCCTTTGTAGAACTGGCCCTAAGGGCGGGTTGGTTATTCCAGTGGAAGCCCAGGCTGGGGCCCGGCAGTTTGCCGCTCGATGGCGGCGCCGTGCTGAACGTGCCGGCGCCCGACATGCCAGCGCTTTGTCGCCATCTATTGAACGGCGTACCCGTCAGCTTGTCCTTCACGGTCGATGGTCTGCACCAGGGCCCGCTCGGCTGGCAGGTACAAGCCGGCGATGTGCTCCACGCCTCAAAGTTCGATGCGGTCGTGTTGGCGCTGCCCCCCGCCCAGGCTGCGTCACTGCTCAGCCCGCACCGGCTCGACTTGGCACGGCACGCGTTCGCTGCCCTGATGCAGCCGTGCTGGACATTGATGGGCATCGCTGACGACCACCAGCCCGAGTCGGTATGGTGCTTGACTCGGCCGACGTCGGGCCCATTGGCCTGGGTGCTGCGTAACGACGCACGTCCAGGCCGGGCAACTGTGCCAGGGCAAGCTCATTGGGTCGCTCATGCCAGAGTAGGCTGGAGCCGTCGGAACCTGGAACAACCCGCCGCCTGGGTGCAGCAGCAACTGCAGGCCGCGCTGGCCGAGTGCGTGGGCTGGTCGATGGATTGGTACCACTGCACGGCGCATCGCTGGCGCTACGCGTTGCCACAGGCACATGGCACTGAGCCGGCCGCATCGTTTTGGTGGGACGCTGCGCAGGGCCTGGGTGTCTGCGGAGACTTTCTCGGTGGCTGTGGTGTCGAGGGTGCCTGGCTGTCGGCCCAGGGACTTTCCACAGCCCTGTTGCAAACCGCATCCGATGTGGCTGCTGCGTCCACCGCTAGCGCCAACACTGAAACGGCTACTGCGGTAGATCAACATGCGGTTCGGCGTATCGCCGTGTGATCCACTGGTTCATGACTTTCACCAACCACAGAATGAGTGTCGCGTGAATCAACCCCTGCCCCGCCGCGTGTTTCTGATGACGCTGGCTGCTTACGGCCTAGCGTTTGCCACTGGCGCGCAGGCACAGTCCCTGCTCGACGAAAAGGGCGCCCAGGTCGTCGCGCTAGGCTGTGTGGCAGATGTTCAGCGCGTCGACGTCAAGAAGTACACCCAGTTTGACAACAGCCACAACTGCATCAACTGCACGCTCTATCAAGGCAAGCCCACCAAGAAGGCAGCTAGCTGGTGCGGGCTGGTGCACCACCTGGATGAAGAAAACGTGAAAACACTGATCGACCGCGAGGTATCAAGATGACTGTCGGCACCAGCTTTCGAGGCAACAAGGCGGCATTGCCGAGCAAGCCCTGCGTGGCTTGCGGCCTGGCCATGAGTTGGCGCCGCCGCTGGGTGAATAACTGGGCTGAGGTCAAGTTCTGCTCTGTCGCCTGTCGGCGCAAAGGAGCTGCACATGGCTGAGCTGCGTTGCCTAATCGTTGTGCTGGGCGATCAACTCGACCTCGATGCTGCAGCGTTTGATGGTTTCGATGCAGCCGTTGATGCCGTATGGATGGCTGAGGTCTGCGAAGAGTCAACACATGTCTGGTCAAGCAAGCCGCGCACGGTCATGTTCCTGGCAGCGATGCGTCACTTCGCGCTGGCTCTGCAAGGCCGAGGCCGCTCGCTGCACTACACGCGACTAGACGCACCCACCAATGCCGGCGGCTTGGCTGCGCAGTTGCAGGCCGACATCTTACGCCTGAAGCCGGCTCGCTTGGTCATGACTGCGCCAGGCGACTGGCGCGTTCTGCAGGCGATCAAGGCCTTGGCCGAAGCCAACGGCCTTGCGCTGGATATTCACGAGGACAGGCACTTCTTCAGCAGCATTGCCGACTTCGCGGCGCATGCCAAAGGCCGCAAGTCGCTGCGCATGGAGTACTTCTATCGCGAGCAACGCAAGCGGTATGACGTCTTGATGGAGGGCGACGAACCCATCGGCGGCCAGTGGAATTTCGACGCGGACAACCGCGAGTCCTTTGGCGCGGCAGGCCCGGGCGCCGTTCCACCGCGCGCGCGCTTCGAGCCCGATGCCGTCACGCACGAGGTCATCGCACTCGTGAACACCCGCTTCACTGACCACCCCGGTCGGCTGGACAGCTTTGCCTGGCCTGTGACGCGCGCGCAGGCGCTACTGTCCTTGCAGGCTTTCATCAAGGAGCGCCTGCCGCTGTTCGGCCGCTTTCAGGACGCGATGTGGCCAGATGACCCGTGGCTTTATCACGGGCACCTGTCAGCCGCGCTCAACCTGAAGCTGCTAAACCCGCGCGAGGTGGTGGCTGCCGCTGTTGCAGCGCACCGCGACGGACATGCGCAACTGGCCAGCGTCGAAGGTTTCATCCGCCAGATCCTGGGCTGGCGTGAGTACGTGCGCGGCATCTACTGGACCCAGATGCCGGGTTACCTGGAACGTAACGCCCTCGATGCGCAGCAGGACCTTCCCGCCTGGTTCTGGACGGGCGACACCAACATGGCCTGCCTGCGCGACGCATTGGCGCAGACGCTGGAGCATGGCTATGCCAACCACATTCAGCGACTGATGGTCACGGGCCTGTACACGCTGATGCTCGGTGTGCAGCCCAGACAGGTGCACGCCTGGTACCTGGCGATGTACGTCGATGCCGTGGAGTGGGTGGAGTTGCCTAACACCCTGGGCATGAGCCAGTACGCCGATGGCGGCGTGATGGGCAGCAAGCCCTATATCGCCACCGGCAAGTACATCCAGCGCATGAGCCCGCTCTGCAAGGGCTGCCGCTACGACCCGGCACAACGCAGCGGGGACAGCGCCTGCCCCTTCACCACGCTGTACTGGAATTTCCTGATGCGCCATGAAACAGCGCTGGCGAAGAACCCACGCATGGCTCTACAAGTGAGGAACCTGGCGCGTATGACCGATGCGCAAAAGCAGGCAGTGAACGAACGCGCAGCGGCTATCAGCCGTGGCGAGGTGGGTATCGCAGATGGATGAGAGCTTCGCTCCTGGGTTCGCGCCGATGTTTGTCCCCACAGTCGCGGCAGCGCAGGCCCGCATTGCCGCCGTGCGGCCGGCAGTCTATGCCCGCACGCGCAACGCGCTCGGTGGCGCTGTCAGCCAGCTATCGCCCTACATTACACACGCATTCGTCACGCTCGCTGACGTGCTTTCTGGCGTAGCCAAGAAGCATGCAATGGACATTCAACACAAGTTTGTCTACGAGCTCGGCTGGCGCGCCTACTTCCGCCACGTCTGGCAGCACCGCGGCGACGGCATCCTGCAATCGCTTCACGAAGGCCCGTTGCCCGACGCCGCATACGCCCGCGAGCTGCCTGCCGACATCCGGCAGGCGAGCACCGGCGTGCCCGCGGTGGACGAGGCGGTGCGCACCCTCTACGCCACCGGCATGTTGCACAACCATGCACGCATGTGGCTGGCCAGCTATGTGGTGCACGTACGCAAAGTGCACTGGCGCTCAGGCGCCGACTGGTTGTATGGCCACCTACTCGACGGCGACCTGGCCAGCAATCACTTGAGCTGGCAGTGGGTGGCCGGCACCGGCAGCAACAAGCCCTATCTATTCAATGCTGACAACGTGGCCCGTTACGCGCCCGTATCGTGGCACAGCCCGGGCAGCGTTATCGACACGTCTTATGAGGCACTCGACCGCATGGCCCACCAGCCTGCGTTGCAGCGTCGCCCGGGCGAACCGGACTGTCGGCCAGGCAGCCCGTCTCTGGTGGAACCACGCTTAGCAGCCGATCCACCCGATGAACTTCGCTTGACAGCTCCCGACGCTGCTACGGTCGCCGGCCGCGACGTCTGGCTTGTGCATCCCTGGAGCCTGGGCGAACTACCGGCATCCTTGCCCGACGACACGCAAGTCATCGGCGTCTTTCTGGCCGACTTCCACAGCGCCTGGCCTTGGAACGAACGGCGCTGGCACTTCGTCGGCAGCCGCATGGTCGAACTGACTTCGCAGCGCTGGCACGCAAGCGCCGGCGATATCGTTGCTGCACTGAAGAGCGCACGCAGGGTGCGCACCATCGACGAGCCCCACTTGGCGCCAAGCTTGACGCGTTCGGCCGATTGCGAGGCCCCGCCAGCGCTCTTCCGGCCCGTCGATCAGCGCTGCGATTCCTTCTCTCAATGGTGGAACCGCGCCACGCGCGGGCTGAGCTCAGCCGCCGACCTGCTGGCCGTCAACCTGGAGCGCGCATGGTGAGCGAAGTTGTGAAAGAGAACGTGCGGCAACCGTTGCCGCTGACCGTGCTGTACGACGGGGCATGCCCGCTGTGCCGGCGCGAGATCGGCGTCTATCGCGGCCTGCAACTGCCGCCCTCGGATTCGCCGGTGTGTTTTACCGATGTCAACGACACAGCATTTCCTTTGCTATCGTCGCTGCCGCCCGGCACCACGCGCGAGCAATTGCTGGCGCGCTTTCATGTGCGTTGCCCCGATGGTGAACTGCTCAGCGGCGCGCAGGCCTTTCTCGCGCTGTGGGCCGCTTTGCCCGGCTGGCGGTGGCTGGCACTGACTGGCCGTTTGCCAGGGGGGGCCTGGTTGATGGAGCGCGGCTACCGATTCTTCCTGCGCTGGCGGCCGATGTTGCAACGCTTGGCGCTTCGTTTTGAGCGGCCTGCGCTTGAACAGCCAAGCCATCGCGATGCAAGCTCGTGACACCCCCCCATTTGATCTCACTCCACTTACAGATACGGAACCCACCATGACCATGACCACAATCACCCTCATCACCGGTGCCAGCGGCGGAATCGGCCGCGCCTTGGCACGCCAACTGCACGCCCAGGGCTGCCGCGTTGCTGCGGTAAGTCGAGACGCCAGCCGCCTGGACAATGTGGAGGCCGCAGTACGCATCGCCGCCGACACCACAACGCCCGATGGCGCCGCACTGGCCATCGCCGCCTGCCAAGAGGCGCTTGGCGCTGCGCCGACATTGCTGGCGCACTGCGTGGGCAGCACGCTCATCGCACCACTTCACCGCACCCGGGCGCACGACTACCGCGAGGTGATGCGCGTCAATCTCGACAGCGCTGTGTTCATGTTGCAGGCCTGGATCGCAGGGCTGCAGGGCACACCCGGGGCCGCTGTCTTTGCAAGCTCAGTGGTGGCGCGCATTGGTGTGGCCAATCACGAAGCCATTGCTGCAGCCAAGGGCGGTGTCGAAGCCCTGGTGCGCAGTGCAGCTGCCACCTATGCGGCGCAGGGCCTTCGAATCAATGCAGTGGCTCCAGGCATGACCGACACACCCATGACGGCCAGCATGCTGAAAATGCCCGCCATGCGCGAGGGCGCTGCACGGCAGTACCCGTTGGGCGGCGTGCAGACGGCTGACCAGGTGGCCGATGTGATGGCATGGCTGCTTGGTCATGGAGCTCAAGGTGCAGCGCGCATCACCGGGCAGGTGATTGCCGTAGACGGCGGCTTCACCACCGTACGGCCGCTCGTGAAGTGATCTCAAAAGGGCTGCGCAAGGACGCGAATTAACACCCAGGAGTTGCACATGAACGAAGACCCTCGCTGCTTCGGCGGAGCCCCTCTGTGCGTCCCCCGCAAGCAAGATATGACCAGCGGCCTGATGTCCCTGCGCCAGTCGCGAGAGTCGCCTGTCCAATGCCACCTATTTGCTCGAGCAGCAGACTGGCGCCGGTTGGCGCATCGGTGGCTGCAGGGTTGCGGCGGACAGCGGAAGGACTTCGATCTGACATCTTTCAACGCGGCGTTGGTGAGATGACTGGCACAACTGCGCTGGTCTGGTTCAAGCGCGACCTGCGCTTGCGCGACCACACCCCCCTGGCAGAAGCGATGCACTTCGAACGCTCGCTCGGCCTGGTAGTCATCGAGCCCCAGTGGCTGGCGAGCCCCGAGTGCGACCCGCGCCACGTCGGCTTCCTGCTCGACTGTGTAGCCAAACTGCAGCGTGATTTGGCGGCGCGTGGCCTGCCGCTGCTTGTACGCACTGGAGCGATGCCGCAGATGCTGCAAACGCTGCGGCAGGAGTGCGCTTTCACCCACCTCTTCAGCCACGAAGAAACCGGCCCGGGTTGGAGCTACACCCGCGACCTCGATGTGGCCGACTGGTGCCGCAGCCAAGGTGTGCAATGGACCGAATTTCCGCAGACGGGCGTGGTGCGGCGTCTGCGTTCGCGTACCGGGTGGGCCGGGCGGTGGGCGCAGCGCATGAATGCACCGCAGGCACCGACAGCCAGGGGCTTCAGCGCGGTAACAGGCCTGCAAGCATCGGCGGTACCCACCCTGCGCGATCTGAGCTTGCCCTCCTTGGGCGCTGCCCTTCCACAGGGCGGCGAGCCTGCCGCGTGGGCCACACTGAACAGTTTTCTGGATGGCCGCGGCCGCGACTACCGCCGCGCGATGTCCAGCCCGCTCAATGCCACCGAAGGCTGCAGCAGGCTCAGTGCCCACCTGGCCTTCGGCACGATATCCATGCGCTGCGTGCATCAGGCCACCGAAGCGCGCATCGCGGCCACCGCCGACCGCACCTTGGCCTACGCTCTGCGCGGCTTCGCCAGTAGGTTGCGCTGGCACTGCCACTTCATGCAAAAGCTCGAAGACGAACCCGCCCTCGAGTGGCGCAACGTTGCGCACACGGTGGACGGGCTGCGGCCAGGAGATGGTGTCCACGCGAGCCCGATCGATGCAGATCGACTTCAAGCCTGGTGCGAAGGCCGCACCGGATTCCCGATGGTTGATGCCTGCATGCGACAGCTGCGCGCCACCGGTTGGCTGAATTTCCGCATGCGCGCGATGCTGGTCAGCTTTTCGGCCTACCACCTGTGGATGCACTGGCGCGAGCCAGGGCTGTTTCTGGCGCGCCAGTTCCTCGATTTCGAGCCCGGCATCCACTGGAGCCAGATGCAGATGCAGTCAGGCACTACCGGCATCAACACACTGCGCATTTATTCGCCAGCCAAGCAGGCGCACGACCACGATCCGCAGAACCTGTACATCCGGCAGTGGGTGCCGGAGATCGGCACCGCAGCGTATCCGCCTCCGATTGTTGACGAACGTAGGGCGGTGGCTGCTGCCAAAGACCAGTTGTACGGCCTGCGCCGGACCCACGAGGCGCAAGCCGAGGCCGACGCCATCCAGCACAAACACGGATCACGAAAAAGTGGCTTGCCGCCCACCACGAAACCGAAACGCCGTACCCGGGCCGCACCTGATGGCCAGGGCAAGTTGTTCTAGCCGGCCGAACTCCCCCCCTGCAACCATGACGAGTGCATCATGAACATCTTCGACAAACTCTCCGGCTTTGTGCTTTCGGCGCCGGAATGGGGACAGCAGACTTGGCGGCGCCTGCCGGCCATTCTGTTGTTGGGCACGCTGCCGCCGCCGGGACTTACCGCGTTGAACCGCGCGGCGGCGGCGCGCTCCTGCTGTGGGATTGCACGATG
Organism: Burkholderiales bacterium; assembly: GCA_031374415.1. Taxonomy (GTDB): domain Bacteria; phylum Pseudomonadota; class Gammaproteobacteria; order Burkholderiales; family Burkholderiaceae_C; genus CANHBY01. The sequence continues at coordinate 784 of JANMGB010000066.1, read as the reverse complement.
TTCGGCGTCGTCGTCTTGTACTGGACGCTGTTGCTGACACGAGCCCTGGTGTGTTTCATCATCAGGGTGATGAAGGGGCCCGCCTACGTTGTTGACGCTTACCCTTTGCCGAGTGAAAGGGATGAGCCATCAGCCCGGTGCTGACCAACGGCAGCGCCGGGTTTGCTGTAGCTGGCGATGTAGTTGACCGCCAGACTGCGCGTTCACCAGGCACGGTGAATGACAGGCAGGTAGGCCATACCTCGGCGTTCGCCCGCAGCCAGTCCGCAAGCTGCAGCAGCCTGCTCCAACTCTTCAGGCCGCACGAACTGCGCCCAATGGTGCGTGCACCGGGGCAGCACCCGAAAGACCATCTCCGCGCCGACGATCGCGGCCAGGTAGCTGCGCAGCGTGCGGTTAATCGTCGAGGCCAGCAGCAGCCCGCCGGGTGCCAGGTGCGCCACCGCATCGTGCACAAAAGCCGCCACGTCGTCAACGTGTTCAACCACTTCCAGCAGCAACAGGACATCGAAGCGCTCAGCCTCGTACAGCGCGGCATCGGGCGGGCCGAAACGGTAATCGATGTGCAGACCAGCGGCCTTCGAATGCAGGCGTGCGGCAGCAATATTGTTCGCCGCGGCATCAACGCCGACAACCAAAGCACCGTAAGCAATGGGATGGACGCCCCCACCCGTAACGGCATCAATGTGCCAAAGTGGAGGCCAAGAATTAACAACTTGAACCTACCTTTAACCGAGAGAGGCGTCCACCATGAAGATTACGACAATTGGCATTGACCTGGCGA
>JANMGB010000299.1:0-30644 GCA_031374415.1 Burkholderiales bacterium | reverse complement strand
GAGACATCGCAGCAGCACGAGTTGTGTTGCGATGGGCCTTGGAGGCTGAAGACACAGGCCGGGAACCGCGCCTATACGGGGCTGCTCACGCTCCCCGTGAAACTCCATCCTTTGCGCAGCATAGGGTGGAGTAGTTCATCGGCTCCCCATAGGCATGGAGCAGGTAGCCACGCTGGTCCTGCGGACCGACGCTGGGATCAATGAGACGTTGACCCCAGGCGTCAGGGCCGCTGTCGAGCAGCGCAGAGAACCAGCCGCCCAGGTGCGCAGTGGTGTACTCTTTCTCCTGCAGCGGCAGCGCCACAGGGTCGATTGCAACGGCGCCTGGCATGCCCAAGTAAGACTTGCCGTAGACAAACCGGCCGACCCGACCATCGTGACGCACGACGCCGCACAAGGTCGGCCTCAACGCCCCTGGCAGGTGGATCCAGACCCAAGTTTCAGAAATCATTGTCGAGCTTTCTCGATGGGCGCACGCGGCGCGTGACCGGCTCGTAGACCAGGAGCGCGCCTTCGCGGTCAAGCCCTGGGTCAGCGACCAAGTCAACCTCACGGCTCAAACTCATGCAGCTCAATACCGCCAGGTAGGCGCCCAGGCTGGTCGTCAAAGAGCCCTTCTCGACGGCCTCGACCGTCTTTTTCCCAATCCCTGCTTTCTCGGCGACATCTTCAACGCGCAGCCCTCGACGTTGACGGGCGATGCGGATGCGCGAACCAAGCCCTTGAGCCTGGGAAACAGACTCTGGGGAGAGATTTGAGATGTCAATGATGCGCGTCATAGGGATCATTATTCAATTTAATACGCCCTATGGCAATCATGGTCACGAGGCTCTTGTGTTTTTGGGTCGAATGCGGGACTTGAACCAAACCTGTCCCTTGGGGTCGATGTTGCGGGTCAACCCTTGTCGTCCCGGCACTCCGCTTTCCCCGGCCGTGCTCAACCCACAGCGGCCGATACCGGCGTGCGTCCCAAAACCCAGACGGCCACCGACGCCGCGCCGGCCTGGGTCAACAGCTGGGCCAACTCGTTGGCCGTGGCGCCGGTGGTCATCACATCATCCACCACCACCACATGACGCCCTTCAACGTGGCCCCGTTGGGATGCGTTCAATGCAAATGCACCCCGCACATTGACGCGCCTTTGTGCCAATGGCAAGCCTGCTTGTTCCGGGGTGTGGCGCTGCTTGATCAGCAGTTCCGGGTTGGCTGGCCATGACAAGCGGGGTGCCAAACGGCGGGCCAGCTCCCAGGCCTGGTTGTAGCCGCGCTGACGCAGCCGCTCACGGCTCAAGGGCACGGGCACCACCAGCCGCGGGGCCGTGCCTGGCGGCGGGCCCGCGCGCAGCATCAAATCGACCCATGTGCTGCTCAATTCCAGGGCCTGTCCAAACTTGAAGCGCCCGATCAAATGAGCCCAGGGAAACACATAGTCCACCGCCGCCCACGTGGCGTGAAATGCGGGCGGCGAACAAAGACACCGCCCGCACAACATGACCCCGGCGACCCGCGGCAAACCGCAGCAAGCGCAGCGCAGCCGTGGCTGCGCAAAGCTTTGCAGGCAGTTCGTGCACAAACTCTGGGTGCTCCAGGCGTGGCAGACCACGCAACAACCCGGCAGCGGCAAGCGCCAGCTGGCCAGGATCGATTTCCAACGCTTGGTCATGACGAGTTCAAGTGCGGCTCAAGGGGAAGGCTCAATATACTGGGGCGATGGCCTCCTCCTCCCCGCAAACTCAGCGTGCATTCGACCTCAATGCCGCAGCACATGTGCTGCGGCGCTTGTCGCGCCAACCCCAGGCGCCTTGGCTGCATGTCGAGGTGGCGCGCCGCATGGCCGAGCGCCTGAGCCTCATCCGCATCCAACCCGAGCGGCTCTTGGAGTGGTGGCCAACGCTGGGCGGGGCGCAAAGTCTGTTGGCAGACGCCTATCCACAAGCGCAGCGCGTAGGCGTCGAGTGCACGCCCGCCTGGCTGGCCCACGCTCAAGCCCAGCAGCCCCCTTGGTGGCGCCTGAGCCACTGGACCCGCCGGGCGCCCGATTGGGTGCTCGATGCTGACGCTGACAGCTTGGCCAGTGTGCAGCTGATTTGGTCCAACATGATGCTCCACGCCGCGGCCGACCCGCCCGCCTTATTCGCCCGCTGGCATCAGCTGTTGGCGGTCGATGGTTTTGTGATGTTTTCCTGCCTGGGCCCAGGCTCCCTGAGTGAGCTGCGCCAGCTTTACGCCCGCCAAGGCTGGCCCGCCCCGCATGCTGATTTCGTCGACATGCACGACCTCGGCGACATGCTGCTTCAAGCCGGCTTTTCTGACCCCGTCATGGACCAGGAAACCCTCACGCTCACCTGGGCCGATCCTGCGGCATTGCTCGCTGAGCTGCGCCAGTGGGGCGGCAATGCGTCTCCCCATCGATTCCCTGGCTTGCGCACGCCGCGTTGGCTGCGCCAATTTCTGGCGGCCTGGCAAGCGCAGGCCGACGACACGGGCCGCGTGACTTTGTCCATCGAAGTGGCCTATGGCCACGCCTTCAAAGCGCCCCCGCGCCTGCCTGTGCGAAGCGAAACCAGCATCCCCGTTGACACCCTGCGCGACACGCTTCGACGCGCCCGAACCACAGACGGTGTCTGACGGCCGGCACCGGTTTGCGCTAAAATGATTAATCTTTTTTAAGAGTCCTGCGTCCTCGGCCCCGATCTCGGGGTCCAGCTGCGCGCAGGGCTCAACAGTTCACAGCGTTGAAACAAAGCCCGCAGCGTCAAGCTGCGGGCTCAGGCTGTCTGCGCACCTGATCGGGTGCGGGCGGCTCAACCCTGTGAGGCTTCCATCGTGAACTCGGGTGAGACGAAATAAATGATGAAGATGACAAATGCACTGTGGCGCAGCGCGGGTCACGGGCTGTTGGTGGCGGTCACGACGTTGGCTGCGGGCGCCGCGTGGGCCGTGAAAGACCTCCCGGGCGGCCCGGCGGTCAACCAACTCGATCTGCCCCACGCCGTCACCCAAATCGCCCGCGATCAAAAGTGGCTGCATTACTTCATGCTCGTGGTGTGCTGCGTCATTTTTGTTGGCGTGTTCGGCGTCATGTTCTATTCCATCTTGCGGCACCGCAAGTCCGTTGGCGCCAAGTCCGCCAACTTCCACGAAAGCGTGACGGTCGAAGTGGCCTGGACGGTGGTGCCGTTCATCATCGTGATCGCCATGGCCTGGCCTGCGACCAAAGTCGTCGTCGCCATGAAAGACACCAGCGCGCCCGACCTCACCATCAAAGCCACCGGCATGCAATGGAAGTGGGGCTACGACTACCTGCGTGGCGAAGGCGAGGGCATTGGCTTCGTCTCCACCCTCGACCCAGCCCAGCGTCAAATGTCCGACTCTGGCAAACCCAGCCCCGACACTGTCGATTACCTCTTGAAGGTTGACAACCCGCTGGTGGTGCCGGTCAACCAAAAAATCCGCATCATCACCACCGCCAACGATGTCATCCACGCCTGGATGGTGCCTGCCTTCGGTGTCAAACAAGATGCCATCCCTGGCTTCGTGCGCGACACCTGGTTCCGCGCCGAAGAAGAGGGCAACTTTTACGGCCAGTGCGCCGAGCTGTGTGGCAAAGAACACGCCTACATGCCCATTCATGTGCGCGTCGTGAGTCAAGCCAGGTACACCGAGTGGGTAGCTGAGCAAAAGCAAAAAATGGCCGCCAAAGCCGACGACCCCAGCAAAGTCTGGGAGCTCGCAGCGCTCGTTGCGCGGGGCGAGCAGGTCTACAAGGACAAGGGCTGCGTGGCCTGCCACCAAGCCAATGGCAAGGGCACCGACGCCTTCAAGGGCCTCGACGGCTCGGCCGTGGTGCTCGATGCTGACAAAGCCAAGCAAATCAGCGTATTGCTCAACGGCCAAGGCCCCGTCATGCAATCCTGGAAGCAACTCAGCGACACCGAGATTGCCGCCGTCATCACCTACACCAAAAACAGCTGGTCGAACAAAACCGGCCAGATCGTGCAGCCCACCGACGTGGCTGCTGCGCGCAAGTAAACCTTACCGAGTCCAAAGGAAACGCCATGAGTGCAGTGCTTGACCATCCCGCGAGTCACGGTCACGACCATGCCCACGACCATCCTCACGGGTGGCGGCGTTGGGTGCTCGCCACCAACCACAAAGACATCGGAACCTTGTATTTGCTGTTCTCCTTCGCCATGCTGATGGTGGGTGGTGTCCTGGCTCTGGGCATCCGTGCTGAGCTCTTCCAGCCCGGCCTGCAGTTCATCAATCCGCAGCTCTTCAACCAGCTCACGACCATGCACGGTCTGATCATGGTGTTCGGCGCCATCATGCCGGCCTTCGTGGGCTTCGCAAACTGGATGATCCCGCTGCAAATTGGCGCCTCCGACATGGCCTTCGCCCGCATGAACAACTTCAGCTTCTGGCTGATGATTCCCGCGGCCGTCATGTTGGTGTCTTCGTTCTTCATGCCTGGTGGTGCCCCTGCGGCGGGCTGGACACTCTACGCCCCGCTCACGCTGCAAATGGGCCCCTCCATGGACGCCGGCATTTTCGCCATGCACATCCTGGGGGCCAGCTCCATCATGGGCTCCATCAACATCATCGTCACCATCTTGAACATGCGCGCGCCCGGCATGACCTTGATGAAAATGCCCCTGTTCTGCTGGACCTGGCTGATCACCGCCTTCCTGCTGATCGCCGTGATGCCCGTGTTGGCCGGCGCCATCACCATGACCCTGACTGACCGTCACTTCGGCACCAGCTTTTTCAACCCGGCGGGTGGCGGTGACCCCGTGATGTACCAACACATCTTCTGGTTCTTCGGTCACCCCGAGGTCTACATCATGATTTTGCCGGCCTTCGGCATTGTCAGCGCCATCATTCCCGCGTTTGCCCGCAAGCGTCTGTTCGGCTATGCCTCGATGGTCTACGCCACGGCCTCCATTGCCATCTTGAGCTTCATCGTGTGGGCGCACCACATGTTCACCACCGGCATGCCGGTCATGGGCCAGTTGTTCTTCATGTACGCCACCATGCTCATCGCCGTGCCCACCGGCGTCAAAATTTTCAACTGGATCGCCACCATGTGGCGCGGTTCGATGACCTTCGAGACCCCCATGTTATGGGCTGTGGGTTTCATCTTCGTGTTCACCATGGGTGGCTTCACCGGCCTCATCCTCTCGGTGGCCCCCATCGACATCCAAGTCCAAGACACCTACTACGTGGTGGCCCACTTCCACTACGTGCTGGTGGCGGGCTCTCTTTACGCCTTGTTTGCCGGTGTCTACTACTGGGGTCCCAAGTGGGCTGGCGTGATGATCAGCGAAACCCGCGGCAAGATCCATTTCTGGGGCTCCCTGATTTTCTTCAACATCACCTTCTTCCCCATGCACTTCCTGGGCCTGGCCGGCATGCCCCGTCGTTACGCCGACTACCCCATGCAGTTCGCTGACTTCAACGCCATTGCCTCCATCGGTGCCTTCGGATTTGGCCTCATGCAGGTGTACTTCTTCTTCTTTGTTGCCGTACCCCTGATGCGCGGCAAGGGTGCCCCAGCGCCTCAAAAACCCTGGGACGGCGCGGAGGGTCTCGAGTGGGAAATCCCTTCCCCAGCCCCCTTCCACACCTTCGAAGAGCCGCCCAAGCTCAACGCTGCGGCCACCCAGATTGTTCATTGACATTGAGGTCTCAAGGTCATGTCTACCCCTGATCAAAAGAAGCACAATTTGCGGCTGGCGCTGACCTTGGCCAGCGTTGCCGCGTTGTTTTTCGTGGCCTTCATCACGCGCGCTTACTTCTTCGGGATCTGAGTCATGGCCCTGCACCTGGCCACGCTGGGCCTGCGCAGCGACAACCTGCGAATGCTGGGCAAGTTGGCCGTTGTGGCCGCCCTGATGTTCGGGTTTGGTTATGCCTTGGTGCCTATCTATCGCTCGATTTGCGAGGCCTTAGGCATCAATGTCTTGGCGCTGTCTGAGCAACGCACGGGGGTCAGCCAAGCGCGCTACGACGGCAACACCCAAGTCGACACCAGCCGCACCATCTTGGTCGAGTTCGATGCCAACGCCCGAGGCGTGTGGGACTTCAAGCCTGCCCAATCGAGCATCCAGGTTCACCCCGGTGAAATCACCACCGTGATGTACCAATTTCGCAATACCCAAAATCGAGTCATGGCTGCGCAGGCCATTCCCAGCTACGCACCGGCTCAAGCGGCGCCGCACTTCAGCAAACTCGAATGCTTTTGCTTCAACGAATACCTGTTGCAGGCGGGTGAAGTCAAAGAGTGGCCCGTGGTGTTCGTGATTGATCCCAAGCTGCCCAAAGACGTCAAAACCATCACCTTGTCCTACACCTTCTTTGAGGTCGGGGGCAAAGTGCCTGCGGCGCCAGCAGGCGGGGCCTTATGAGCGAGCCCGGCGCAGACTTCAAAGCCGCCGTGCAGCGCAAGGGTTCGTTTTTTCAAACCCTCAAAGCGGTGGCGTGGTCCTTCTTTGGGGTTCGAAAAGGCGCTGACTATGAGCGAGACCTCGCTCAGCTCAACCCGGTGCATGTGGTCATTGCTGGCATTTTGGCGGGCGCGATGTTTGTGGTGAGCTTGGTGATGTTGGTGAGTTGGATTTTGAGCAGCGGCGTGGCCCAGAGCTAGTCGAGTGAATCGGCATTGAGTGAGTAAACAGGTACCAGGAGAGAGAAACATGTCGGCAGCCATTCCCAAGGGGCACACCCCCTACTATTTCGTTCCTTCGCCATCGGCCTACCCGGCGCTGGGCGCGCTCGGTTTGTTCTTTGTGATCCTGGGTGCAGGCCAATGGATCAATGCTCACCAGTGGGGTGCGTACTCCCTGGCCGCGGGTTTGCTCATCTGGATCCTCGTCATGTTTGGCTGGTTTGGCGCTGCCATCCGCGAAAGCGAGGACGGCCTCTACAGCAAACGCATTGATGTGTCCTACCGCTGGGCAATGGCTTGGTTCATTTTTTCCGAAGTCATGTTTTTTGCGGCCTTCTTCGGGGCCTTGTACTGGACCCGCATGCACGCCGTGCCCAACCTGGGCAGTCTGGACAACGCCATTCTGTGGCCTGATTTCCGCGCCGTGTGGCCCAGCGTCCAGGCGGGCGTGACCGCCTCTCCCGCGGGCACGGTCGAGGCATTCCAGACCATTGGTCCGTGGCCCCTGCCGACCATCAACACCGCCTTGCTGTTGACCTCCGGCGTGACCTTGACCATTGCGCACCACGCCTTGATTGCCGGCCAACGCGGGCGCACCATCCTGTTCATGTGGGCCACCGTCATCTTGGGCGCCGTCTTCCTCTACGTCCAAGCGGCCGAGTACATCCACGCCTACCGAGACCTCAACCTCAAACTCAGCTCTGGCATTTTCGGCTCCACCTTCTTCATGCTCACCGGCTTCCACGGCTTCCATGTGTTTGTCGGCATGCTGATGCTGCTGTTCATCACCTTGCGCTTACACAAGGGCCACTTCACCAAAGACAGTCATTTTGGGTTCGAAGGCGCCGCCTGGTACTGGCACTTCGTGGACGTGGTGTGGTTGGGTCTGTACGTTGTTGTTTACTGGACTTGATAGCGATAACAGGCCCTTACGCCAAGCAAAAAGGCCGCTCAATGCGGCCTTTTTGCTTGAATCTGAAAACGGCAGTTGGACGCGCCCAAGCTCAACGGGTGGGCAGCCCCGTCGGTTCAATCCAACCCATCCAATAGGCCAACCAAATGCAAGCAAACAGCGCCACCGACAGGGCCACCCGCAGGGCCAAGGCTCGCATCATGGTGGGCGCCTTGGTTTGGCCTTGCGGGCGCCGCACCATGGCGATGCCCGCAAACAATAAGGCACCCAAAATGGCGGCAAACGCGATCGCAATGAGAATGTTCATCCCCCCGATTATCCACCTCTGTGCCGAGGTCGCCGTTTGATGAGTCTCTTTCGCCATCGCGTGTTCATGCTCTGCATCACCTTCCTGGCGGCGGCGGGCTTGGCGCGCCTGGGGTGGTGGCAACTGGGCCGCGCAGCCGAGAAAGAAGCCCTGCAAACCGCCATCACGGCGCAGGCCGCCCAGCCCACCCTTGGCAATGCGGAGCTCAACGCCAATGACGGCAGCACGCAGTTGCATCAGCGCGTGCTGTTGCGCGGTCATTGGCAAGCGGCGGTCACCGTGTACCTCGACAATCGCCCCATGTCCGGCCGTGTGGGCTTCATCGTTGTCACCCCTTTGCGGCTCGAAGGCCGCTCTGAAGCCATCGCGGTCCAGCGCGGTTGGATCCCTCGCGACGCGCTCGACCGCACGCGCTTGCTCCCCGTGGCGACCCCCGACACGCTGGTGGAGGTCGATGGTCGATTGGCGCCTGAGCCCAGTGCCCTGCTTGAACTCCAAGCCAGCGCGCAGGGTCCAAGCCAGATCCGGCAAAATCTGAGCTTGGCGGCTTACAGCCTGGAGGCTGGCGCCCGCCTGATGCCACTGACTGTCCTTCAACAAACGCCCGTCGAGGCCCCCTTTGTTCGCGACTGGCCCAGCCCCGTGGTCAATGTGCAAAAGCACTACGGCTATGCTTTTCAATGGTTTGCAATGTGTGCCCTGGTGGTGGGCTTGTATGTCTGGTTCCAACTCATCCGTCCCTTCCGAGTCCGCCGAGGCTGAGCGCGAGACCGCGCCCGTGGGCCTGACCGTCCACAACGTCAAGCTGCCCGACGTGGCCCAAGCACGCCAGGCGCGGGGTCGCTGGAAAATGCTGATGGTGCTGGCATGTTGCGCAGCACCTGTTGTGGCCTCCTACTTCACCTACTTCGTGATCCGCCCCGAGGGCCGCTCCAACTACAGCGACCTCATCCCCGCGCGCCCCATTCCCGAGCAACTCCCTCTGACCCGGCTCAGCGGTGAAACCATCCCCAGCCGCGCCCTCCAAGGCCAATGGCTGCTGGCCGTGGTGGCCGGTGGCGCCTGCGATGCCCGTTGTGAAAACAACCTCACCGTCCAAGCCCGCCTGCGCGAAACCCTGGGCCGCGAGAAAGAGCGCGTTGACAAAGTCTGGTTCATCACCGACGACGCCGAGCCCACCGCCGCCACGTTGGCTGCTCTGAGCGGCGCCGAGGTCATCCGCGTCCCGCACCCTGATCTGGCCCAGTGGCTGCAACCCGCCACCGGGCAGACCCTGGAAGACCACCTCTACATCATCGACCCCATGGGCCAGTGGATGATGCGCGCCCCCCCGATCCCCTCGCCAAAGCAGGATCCGGCACCCAGCGCCAAACTCAAAAAAGACATGGAGCGCCTACTGCGCGCCTCTGCATCCTGGGATCAACCGGGGCGCCCATCCCATGAGCGTTGACCTGACTCCCCTCATGCAGATGGTCTTGCTGGCCCTGTGCCTTGCCACGGCGCCCTTGGCTTGGGTGTGGCTGCGCAACCGCGATCAGCCCCCTGCGGCACGCCTCAGGGCACTGACCTTGCTCACCCTGTTCTTGACCTTCGATTTGGTTGGCTTTGGCGCCTTCACGCGCCTGAGCGATTCCGGCCTAGGCTGCCCCGACTGGCCTGGTTGCTACGGCAGCCTCAGTCCCCTGGGCGCTGCCGATGAAATCCATGCGGCTGAAAGCGCGATGCCCCAGGGCCCGGTCACCCACCGCAAAGCTTGGATTGAAATGATTCACCGCTACCTGGCGGCCACCGTGGGGGTGTTGATCACCGTCATGATGGTATTCAGTGTGTTCCTGGCTCGGCGCGGGCAGACAAGTCAGTCACCCTGGTGGCCCACACTCACCTGGGTGGCAGTGTGTTTGCAGGGGGCATTTGGCGCATTCACTGTCACCCTCAAGCTCTACCCTGCGGTCGTGACGGCACATTTGCTGGGTGGCCTGGGTCTGCTGGTGCTGCTGACGATCCAAGCCGAGCACGACACCCACCGCCGCCTTTCTCTCAGCCGGCCCCTGCGAACGATGGTGGCTGCCGTGTTCGCCTTGAGCGTGCTGCAAATCATATTGGGCGGGTGGGTCAGCACCAACTATGCCGTACTCGCCTGCACCGAATTCCCGTTGTGCCAAGGCAGTGCTTGGCCGCCCATGGACTTCACCAACGCCTTCATCCCCTGGCGTGAACTCGGCCGCACTGTCGACGGGGGCTACCTCTCACTGCCCGGCCTCACGGCCATCCACATGGTTCACCGATGGGGCGCTGGCGTGGTGCTCACGGCCTTGCTGGCCCTGGCCTGGGCTCTATGGCGTCACCCTGACCGTGCCTGCCGGCCCTGGGCCGGTGCCCTGGTGGCCGTGGCCGTGTGGCAAGGCATCAGTGGGCTGAGCAACGTCGTCCTTGGCTGGCCACTCGTGGCCGCGCTGGCCCACACCTTGGGGGCGGCTGCACTGCTCATCCTTCTGACGATCTTGTGGTGCCGCGCCCAGCGGGGGTTGAAAACACGCTGACGCATCCATCCATCTCAAAATTCGTCAATCCTGAGGCGGCGTTTAGCCCAAGCAAAGCGGGAAACCTGTCGCTCGCCCAGACACGACCCCCGGGCCCGTATCCGCCTACAATCTCAGGCCTTATGCTTGACGCTCTCGCTCCTCCTGTTGTTGCTGCACCTCGCCCCTCCCGGCTGAAGCAGTTCTACGCCCTGACCAAACCTCGTGTGGTCCAGCTCATCGTTTTTTGTGCGGTGATTGGCATGTTGCTCGCCCAGCCAGGTTGGCCGGCCTGGCCCACTTTGCTCGCAGCCACGGTGGGCATTTGGTTGGTCGCCGCGGCCGCTGCGGCCTTCAACTGCCTGGTCGAACAAAAAATTGATGCCAAGATGGCGCGCACCGCCTGGCGCCCCACCGCGCAGGGCGACCTCAACTCCAGCGAGACGCTGCTGTTCTCGACCCTGTTGTGTGCAACGGGTGGCGTCATTTTGTGGTTCTTCGTCAATGGCCTGACTTTGTGGCTCACCCTGGCCACCTTCGTCGGTTACGCCATTGTCTACACGCTGATTCTCAAGCCGGCCACGCCGCAAAACATCGTGATTGGGGGTGCCTCCGGCGCCATGCCTCCGGTGTTGGGCTGGGCGGCCATGCGCAACGATGTGGGCCCCGAGGCCCTCATCATGTGCCTCATCATTTTCCTCTGGACCCCACCTCATTTTTGGGCCTTGGCGCTCTACCGCGCCGAAGACTACCGTCGGTCGGGCCTGCCCATGCTGCCTGTGACACATGGGTCCGAATTCACCCGCCTGCAGGTCTTGCTCTACACCTTGGTTCTTTTTGCCGCGACCCTCTTGCCCTACCTCTACGGCATGAGTTCGGGGCTCTACCTCGTGAGCGCCACCGCGCTGGGCTTGGGGTTCATCTCCTATGCCTGGCGCCTGTGGCGGCATTACTCTGACGCCCTCGCACGCGCCACCTTTCGGTTCTCCATTTGGCACCTCTCGCTGCTCTTTGCTGCCATGTTGATAGACCACTACGTGAGTCCCCAATGACCCCAGCCAACAGCCGCCGACTGACCCTGCAACGCTTGTCATTGTTCGGTGTCGTGGCTTCGGGCCTGATGGGATTGGTGGCCTGCGAGCGTCCTGTGGCGGTCTTCAAAAGCACCGACATCACGGGCGCCCCCTACGCCCAGGCCCTCAGCCTGCCCGATGCCTCGGGTCAGCGTCGTTCCCTGAGCGACTTCAAGGGCAAAGTGGTGGTGGTATTTTTTGGCTACACCCAGTGCCCTGACGTGTGCCCCACCACCCTGGCCGAGTTGGCCGCCGTCAAGCGAGACTTGGGCCCTGAAGGCGAGCGCATCCAAGCCCTGTTCGTGACCATCGACCCCGAGCGCGACACCCCCGAAGTGCTCAAGACCTACGTCAGCAGCTTCGACCCCAGCTTCTTGGCGCTGCGTGGCACTCTCGAAGAAACCGTTGCTGTGGCGAAAGAATTCAAAGCCTTCTTTGCCAAAGTACCCGGCAAGACCCCCACCAGCTACACCATGGATCACTCTGTGGGCAGCTACGTCTTTGACACCCGCGGCAAAATCCGCCTGTTCGTGCGCAACGGCTCGGGCGTGCCCGCCTGGGTGGCTGACATCAAAGCCTTGTTGGCCCAAGCCTGAGCGACGTTCGTCAGCTCAGGGCCAGGTATTTGTTAACACGCCCTAGCTCAAAGCCTTGCGCATTTTTTTCATGGCGGCCACCTCAATCTGGCGAATCCGCTCTGCACTCACGCCGTACTCCGCGGCCAAATCGTGCAGCGTCATGCCCCCTGAGCTATCGTCATTCACCTGAAGCCAGCGCTGCTCGACGATGCGTCGACTGCGCTCGTCCAGCGTGGCCAGGGCCAGTGAAATGCCGTCACTCGACAGCCAGTCGCGGTGTTGCGCTTCGAGCATGCGGCTGGGCTCGCTGTGTTCATCAGCCAAGTAGGCGATGGGCGCAAACGACTCCTCGCCATCATCCGTTTGGGGCTCCAGGGCCACATCGGCCCCTGACATGCGCATTTCCATCTCATGCACGTCTTCGGGCTTGACATTCAGCTGCCCCGCCATCGTGTGGACCTCCGCCTCTGTCAAGGTGCTGCGGTGAGCGCCTGGGCTGGTCGCTGAGTCCTTCAAGTTTTGTTTCATCGAGCGCAGATTGAAGAACAACTTGCGCTGCGCCTTGGTGGTGGCCACCTTCACCATGCGCCAATTCTTGAGGATGTACTCATGAATTTCGGCTTTGATCCAGTGAATGGCATAGCTGACCAAACGCACCCCCTGGTCGGGGTCGAAGCGCTTGACGGCCTTCATGAGGCCCACATTGCCTTCTTGAATCAAGTCACCGTGGGGCAAGCCGTAACCCAAGTACTGGCGCGCAATCGAAACCACCAGCCGCAGGTGGGACAACACCAGCTGCCCGGCAGCCTGCACGTCACCTTGAGCGCGCAACTGGCGGGCCAGACGAAGCTCATCCTCGGCGGACAGCATGGGCAAACGGTTGGCCGCAGAAATGTAGGCATCCAGATTGCCCAGTGAGGGCACCAATGCCCACGGGTCGGTCGGGCTGACGGCCAGGGCGTGAGGGGTAGGGCGCACGGGTAAAGTCATAGAGAAACCTCCTGGGCGACATATTAGCACTCGCGACACCTGAGTGCCAGACCGACCCCCTGGATCGGGACACTGGGCGATCGTCGGTTCAGGTGAGGTTGCCACGACGATTTACAGCTATACTCGCGGGCTTGGCCGCTGTCGATCCCGGCGGCCAAGGCAATACGCCGTCTCCAATGGCTAAGAGGCCACACCGGGTGCATCCCACAAGATGCACTCACAACAAGTGGCGCCGACCCCAGAAAAGACGGACGTTCGGGATCAACTTTTATTCCATTCCACCATGAAAACTTTCAGTGCCAAGCCGGCCGAAGTGACGCATGACTGGTTTGTGATTGACGCAACCGATAAGGTTCTCGGCAGGGTGGCCAGTGAAGTCGCCCTCCGTTTGCGCGGCAAGCACAAGGCCATTTACACGCCTCACGTCGACACAGGTGACTTTATCGTCGTCGTCAATGCAGACAAGCTCCGCGTGACTGGCAACAAAGCCAACGACAAAATGTACTATCGCCACTCCGGGTTTCCCGGTGGCATTCGTGCTGTCAATTTCAAAGACATGCAGGCCCGTCACCCGGGGCGTGCCCTCGAAAAAGCGGTCAAGGGCATGTTGCCCAAGGGGCCGTTGGGTTACGCCATGGTCAAGAAGCTGAAGGTCTACGCAGGTGGCTCACATCCCCACGCTGCGCAGCAACCTAAAGCCCTAGAGATCTAAGGAGCCTCTGATGATTGGAAATTGGAACTACGGTACAGGCCGTCGCAAGTCGTCTGTGGCACGTGTCTTCATGAAAAAAGGCACCGGTCAAATCATCGTCAACGGCAAGATGGTCGACGAGTATTTCGGCCGTCAAACCTCGATCATGGTGGTCAAGCAGCCCCTGGCGCTCACCGCCAACGAAGCGGCATTCGACGTCAAGGTCAATGTGCGCGGGGGGGGTGAGTCGGGTCAAGCCGGTGCAGTGCGTTTGGGCATCACCCGCGCGCTGATCGACTTTGATGCGGCGCTCAAGCCCGAGCTCAAGCGCGCTGGTTTCGTGACCCGCGACGCTCGTGAAGTTGAGCGCAAGAAGGTCGGTTTGCACGGTGCGCGCCGTCGCAAGCAGTTCAGCAAACGCTGATCGCCATCGAAACGCGTCAAAATGGGGGCCGCATTCTTGCGGCCCTATTTTTTTCTTCAACGAAGTTTTCATCGGAGAAGTGCGTGTTTGAAAGCAAAAAACAGCCTTCGCTGCACTCTTTGATTGGCGAAGGCGCGGTATTTGAGGGAAACTTTCGGTTTCCAGGCGGCACCTTGCTGATCGAAGGTCAGATTCAGGGCGACGTCGTGAGCACGGGAGAGCGGCCCAGCGTGATTCAGCTGGGCGAGAAGGCCCAGGTCACCGGCCGTGTACAAGCGAACCATGTGATCATTTGTGGCCGTGTGACGGGCCCTGTGCAGGCCGATGGCCTGCTCGAGCTCAAATCCAAAGCGGCCATTGTGGGCAATGTGAGATACCAAGCCCTCGAGATGCAACAAGGCGCCACCATCGAAGGCGAGTTGCACCCCATCCATGCGTTGGCCGTCGAGAGCCCTTTGGCCACCCCGGCTTTGCCAAACTGTCCATAATCAATCACTCGTTTTCTTTAAGGAGCCGCCATGACCAGCGCAGCCGTTTCCCCTGTTACCTCTGCGGCGCCACCCGTTCCTCTGGTTTTCACCGACAGTGCCGCGGCCAAGGTGAAAGAGCTGGTGGACGAAGAGGGCAACCCAGAACTGAAGCTCCGTGTGTTCGTCCAGGGCGGCGGGTGCTCCGGCTTTCAGTACGGTTTCACTTTTGATGAAATCGTCAATGACGACGATACCCAGATGGGGAAAAACGGCGTCACCCTCCTGATCGACGCCTTGAGTTTGCAGTACCTGGTCGGTGCAGAGATCGACTACAAAGACGATCTGCAAGGTGCCCAGTTCGTCATCAAAAATCCCAACGCCACCACCACCTGTGGTTGCGGATCCAGCTTCTCGGTTTGACGTGTGAGCCCGACCGGCTGAACGTTCTGTATCAAGCGGGGTAAATGGCGCCGAGCACACGCGGGCCCCGCGCCCCGGTCGCGGTGACCAGGTTGGCGGTTTGGCGTGTCACGCAGGCTTGAGCCAGCCAGGCGAAGGCGGCACTCTCGACCTGGTGCGGGGGCAAGCCCATCAGATCGGTCGAAGACACCGGCGTGCCCAATTGGCGCGACAGGCGTGTCAGCAGGTCGGCGTTGAATGCGCCCCCACCACAAACCAGCACTTGCCGCCCTGCGGGGGTGTGGCGTGCGATGGCTTGTGCGCAACAGGTGGCGGTTAACTCGGCCAAGGTGGCCTGAATGTCTTGTGGTGGGGTGTTTGGCCAGGCGTGCAGGTGCGCCGACAGCCATTGCGCGTTGAACAAGTCACGGCCGGTGCTCTTCGGTGGGGGCAGGTCGAAGTAGGGTTCGGCCAACAGTTTCTGCAGCAGGGCGGGTACAGGCTGCCCACAGGCCGCCCAACTCCCATCACGGTCAAACGCTTGCCCTGTGTGTTGCCGACACCAGTGATCCAGCAGCACATTGCCTGGGCCGCAGTCAAAGCCGCTGGTATGGCCGTTCTCGGTGATCACCGTCAGGTTGCTCATGCCACCCACGTTGAGCACCGCCACAGCCTGACCCCGGCGCCCGAAGACAGCGCGGTGAAACGCTGGCACCAAGGGGGCGCCTTGTCCGCCGGCGGCCACATCGCGGCTGCGGAAGTCGGCCACCACATCAATGCCGCACAACTCGGCCAAGCGGGCCGGGTTATTCAATTGCAGTGTGTAGCCTACGCCGTCAAATTCGCGTGGCCGATGCCGAATGGTCTGGCCGTGGCAACCCACCGCCTGCACATGGTCGCGCGTCACGCCAGAGGTGTGCAGCAGTGCCAAAACCACCTCGTTGTACAGGCTGCTCAAGGCATTGGCGCACAGCGCCGCACGGTGCAGTTCGTTGACGCCTGCATGGTTCAGGCTCAGTAACTCGTTTTGCAGCTCGGGGGCGAAGGGGCGGTGAGCGTGCGCGTGGATGCGCAGACCGTCACCCTCAGGTGAAAAGCTCACCAGCACGCCATCGGTGCCGTCCAGGGAGGTGCCTGACATCAGGCCTATGAAGTACGGTTTCATTCAACCTGGCGACACTAGAAGCTGCAGGGCTGCTGAACCAAACAGCAGAGTTTGGTCTACTCGTTGAAGCGGGCCATGGCCACAGTTTGGGCGATGGCCAATTGGGCCTTGGCGACGCGAACGGCTTGGTCAAACTGCACCTTGGCGCCAGGATCTAGGACCATGGTTTCCGATGTGCTCGCCATGCTCTGAGGATCCTGCTGAACGCCATTGACCTTCACCTCATAGTGAAGGTGTGGCCCGGTTGCCCAACCTGTGGCACCGACTGCCCCCAGCTCGTAGCCTTGGGGAACGCGCTGGCCGGTCTGAACATCAATGCGGCTCAAGTGGGCGTAGACCGTTGAGCGGCCACCGCTGTGCTCAAGGCGTACCACGTTGCCATAGCCGTTTTGCCAACCAGAAAATTCGACCAGACCCTCCGCCACGCTGCGCACGGGGGTACCGGTGGGGGCGGCGTAGTCAATGCCCTTGTGCTGTGCCCAGGTGCGCAAAATTGGGTGGAACCGCACAGCGAAACCCGAGGTGACGCGGGAGACTTCGAGGGGGCTGCTCAAGAAAGAGCGACGTTTGCTCTGTCCCAGCAGGTCAAAGTAGCCGCCCTTACCCGAGCCATCGTTGAACCACAGCGCGGAGTAGTTCTCGCCTCTGTGCATGAACTGGGCCGCCAGTACCCGGCCCACCTGGCGCCAGGCGACGGGCTCGTCGTCAGCGGTCAGGGTTTCGTAGACCACGCTGACGCGTGCGCCGCGGGGCACCTCTTCGCGGAAGTCAATGTCGTTGGCAAAAATTTCGGCCACCTGGCGCGCTACGGCGTCGGGGATGTTGGCGTCGTCCGTGGCGCTGAAAAGTGAGTGCTGAACTGTGGCCGTTCCGAGTCTTGTTTGGGGTACCAGAGGAGCTGTTTTCAACTGTGTGTTGAACCCCAGGGAATCGCGCCGGATGTGCAGGCGGTTGAAATGGCTGTGAGCTTGCAGCGGGTTGTCTGTGGGGTAGCGGGCAATCAACTCTTGCAGGGTGCCTGCGGCGTTGGTGCGCACCTGAATCATCTTGCCTGCTTGGCCGGCCAACACTTTGCGTGCAACCATGTCCGTGCGCAAGAAGGCGGCAGCCGCGCCGTCATTCACATTGAGTCGACTCAGCAGGCTGTCAGCGGTGTCACTTGCGCGGGTGACATCGTTGCGCAGCATTTGCAGATCGTGCTCGGCCAACTGATCGAGTTGTTGCCGGGCTGAAGTCAAGGGGGCCACGCGCTCAGTCACCATCCGCAGGGGTGGCTCGTTCACAGGCGCTGTTAACGGGGCCAGGCCAAACGCAGTGGCACCGAAACCCAGCATGCTGGCCATCAAGCTGCCGGCCAGCGCGCGGGGATGGCGGGACACGGCCCGACCTGCCCGGTGGGCCGCATCAGAGACAAGACTGTGAAGTGGGTGCAGTGAATTCAAAGTACTACCGAGCCGACGCCCGTTAAGTCATAAAATCGGAGGCACAACAGAAGCGGACAGACACGAGCGATAAAACTCAACTCACCGCGCCGTAGTTCACAAACCAGCCCCCAGTATAGCGGTCTCTTTCCACAGAAGACTGATTGCATTCTGGGGTTTTTGCTGATAAGCCCCCTAAACACGTGCCTTCTCTCATGACCCCTGAGTTGCCTGATGCGGTTCACCATGCCCTCTCCGTGACCCGTCGTGGGTGTGATGAATTGCTGCCTGAGGCGGAATGGCTGGCCAAGTTGGTGCGCGCGCACTCCTCAAAAAAGCCCTTGCGAATCAAGCTCGGTCTGGATCCCACAGCGCCCGACATCCATTTGGGTCATACGGTGGTGCTGAACAAACTGCGGCAGTTGCAGGATTTGGGGCACCAAGTGATCTTTTTGATTGGGGATTTCACCTCGACCATCGGGGATCCCTCGGGGCGTAACAGCACGCGGCCGCCGTTGACGGCGGAGCAGATTGCCCAAAACGCGCAAACCTATTGCCAACAAGCCGGCCTGGTGCTTGACATCGAACGCACGGAGGTTCGCTATAACGCCGAGTGGTGCGACCCCTTGGGCGCGCGCGGCATGATTCAACTGGCGCAGCGCTACACCGTGGCACGCATGATGGAGCGCGATGATTTCACCAAACGCTTCAAGGCGGGTACGCCGATTTCGGTGCACGAGTTGTTGTATCCCTTGCTGCAGGGCTATGACTCGGTGGCCTTGCGCAGTGACTTGGAGTTGGGCGGTACCGATCAAAAGTTCAATCTCTTGGTGGGCCGTGCCTTGCAAGCCGAGTATGGCCAAGAGCCTCAGTGCATTTTGACCATGCCCTTGCTGGAAGGGCTGGACGGGGTTGAGAAAATGTCCAAGAGCAAGGGCAACTACATCGGTGTGACCGAGCCTGCCAAGGACATGTACGCCAAGCTTTTGTCGATCAGTGATGATTTGATGTGGCGTTATTTCAGCTTGTTGAGCCTGCGGCCTGCACTGGAAGTCGATGCCCTGCGGGCCGAGGTCCTGGCGGGCCGCAATCCCAAAGACGCCAAGGTCTTGCTGGCCAAAGAAATCACCACGCGGTTTCACAGCGCCGCTGCCGCTGAGGCCGCCATGGAGGACTTCGATCTGCGGGCCCGCGGGGGCGTGCCTGACGATATCCCTGAGTTGACCATGGCGGGTGCGCCGCTGGGCATTGGGGCGGTGCTCAAGCAGGCGGGCCTGGCGCCCTCCAGCTCGCAAGCCATGCGCTTGATCGAGGGCGCCGGTGTGCGTGTGGACGGCACCGTCATCAGCGACAAGGGGCTGAAGTTGCCGGCAGGTACCTACGTGGTTCAGGTAGGCAAACGCAGCTTCGCGCGGGTGTCCCTGACGTGAGTTGGGGGCGGTCTTCACTGCAGCGTTTGAAGCTTTACTTGGAACTGATTCGCTGGGATCGACCGGCGGGGACGTATTTGCTTTTGTGGCCCACCTTGGCCGCGCTATGGTTGGCCGCTGACGGCTTTCCAGGCTGGCACTTGTTGTTTGTTTTTGTGCTGGGCTCTTTTTTGATGCGCAGCGCGGGCTGTGCCATCAATGATGTCGCTGATCGTGACTTTGATCGTCACGTCAAGCGCACCGCACAGCGTCCGGTGACCTTGGGGCTGGTGGGGCCCAAAGAGGCGCTGGGCGTGGCAGCGGTCTTGGCGTTGCTGGCGTTTGCCTTGGTGTGCACCACCAGCTTCATCACCGTGCTCTGGAGTGTGGGCGCGTTGGCCATCACGCTTGTCTACCCATTGACCAAACGATTCTTAGCCATGCCGCAAGCGGTTCTCGGGGTGGCCTTCAGTTGGGGCATACCGATGGCCTTTGTGGCGGTGCAAGGCCGAGTGCCTTGGGTGGCGGTACTGTGGTGGATGGGTAACCTGTGTTGGGTGCTGGCTTATGACACGGAGTACGCCATGGTTGATCGCGATGACGACCTGCGCATTGGCATTCGCACCTCAGCGATCACCTTGGGGCGCTGGGATGTGCTGGGGGTCATGAGCTTTTACGCGATGTGCCTGGCCTCTTGGGGTGTGGCCGCTTGGGGCCTGGGCTTGGCGTGGCCGTTTTTCTTGGGCCTGGGTGCAGCCGCCGTCATGGCAGGCAGCCACTTTGCGTTGATTCGACACCGAACGCGTGAAGGCTGCTTTCGCGCCTTCACGCGGAACCACTGGTTGGGTTTGACGGTGTGGCTGGGGGTGATGGCCAGCCAGGGGTGGGCGGCAGCCTAGGGCCTGTTCGGAAACTCCTCGTCGGGCAGCAAATGGTCTATTGGAGTGGGCTGCAAGGCGCAAAGCACAGCAATACCGGTCGGTATTGCGAGCATTTGCTACAAAGCAGACCGCTTCAAGAGGCCGTTTGATGCCCGGCGAGGAGTTTCCGAACAGGCCCTAAGCTCAATAGGCCGCCGCCGTACTTGCGAGGTCAGGGGTACAGGCCGCGCTCTTCACGTGCAATCAAAATGCGCTCGCAGGCCACCGCGAAGGTGGCTGTGCGCAGCGTGATTTTGTGGTGGTCGGCCGTGTCCCAAATGTGGCGCAGGGCGTCGACCATGATTTTGTCGAGGCGAACGTTGATTTCGTCTTCGGTCCAGAAGAAGCTGGAGAAATCTTGCACCCACTCGAAGTAGCTGACTGTCACGCCACCCGCATTGCAGATCACGTCGGGCACCACCAAAATGCCGCGCTCTTTGAGAACGTCGTCGGCTTCAGGCAGGGTGGGGCCGTTGGCGCCTTCAAGCACGAGCTTGGCTTTGATGCGATCGGCGCGGGCCGGGGTGATTTGGCCTTCGAGTGCCGCCGGGATCAGGATGTCGCAATCCACATCCCAGAAGGCTTCGTTGTCGATGCGCTCGGCGTCTTTGTAGTTGCCGATGCCGCCGTCACGTTTGAGCACCACGGTAGCCTCCGCGATGTCGAAGCCCTTGGGGTTGACCAAGGTGCCGGTGTGGTCCTGCACGGCGACGAGTTTGGCCCCTGCCTGCACGAACAGTTCTGCCGCAGCACTGCCGACATTGCCCATGCCTTGCACCGCTACGCGCGCGCCCTCGAGGTTCAGGCCAATACGGCGGGCGGCTTCGCGGCCGGTCACGAACACGCCACGGCCAGTGGCCTTCACGCGGCCCAGCGAGCCACCCAAGTGAATGGGTTTGCCCGTCACCACGCCCGTGGCGGTGCTGCCGGTGTTCATGGAGTAGGTGTCCATCATCCAGGCCATGATTTGGCCGTTGGTGTTGACGTCGGGCGCAGGAATATCGCGGTTAGGGCCAATGATGATGCCGATTTCGCTGGTGTAGCGACGCGTCATGCGCTCCAGTTCTTTGCGTGAGAGGTGCTTGGGGTCGACGCGGATGCCGCCTTTGGCGCCGCCGTAGGGCAAGCCCACGCCCGCGCACTTGACGGTCATCCAGGCGCTCAGAGCCATCACCTCTTCGAGCGTCACGTCAGGGTGATACCGCACGCCGCCCTTGCCGGGGCCGCGCGACAGGTTGTGTTGTACGCGGTAGCCTTCAAAGTGCCGCACGCTGCCGTCGTCCATCTCGATGGGCACGTCAACGATCAGGGTGCGCTTCGGGCGCTTGAGGGTTTCACCCCAGCGCGCCAGCGAGCCGAGGTAGGGCAAGACGCGATCTACTTGGGACAAATAGGTTTGCCAGGGGCTGTTCGCGTCCTGGCTGACGTACGACAAAATGCTCATTCCAATCTCCGAGGGTTTGCAAAAAATGGGTGACTTGGGGCGCGCGGCAATCGCTCAACACGCAGGCTAAAACACGAGTCACGTGGGGCAAGACTGTAGGCGGGGTTGAGGGCTCGTGCGCGTGATTCGCTATGCAGTGTTTGCATGTTTACCGACAAGGGACGTATGGAGCGTGCCTCAACGGCCAAACTCCTCACCCATTTCGTGGGCGCGGGCTTGAGCGGCTTGGGCGGCTTGCATGAAAGCCTCTTTCACGCCGCGTTGGTCGAGCAGGGCCATGGCGGCATGCGTGGTGCCGCCTTTGGAGGTGACTTTTTTGCGCAATTGGGCAGGCGATTCTGTGCTGTGCAGCGCCAGTGCGGTGGCCCCCTGGAAGGTGCCCAGCGCCAGCGTCAGGCCCTGAGCCGGTGTCAGCCCCATGGCCTGCGCAGCATCGACCAGGGCTTCTATCACATAAAACACATACGCGGGGCCGGAGCCAGACAGGGCCGTGACGGCATCGAGTGCGGTTTCGTCCTCCAGCCAAAGCGTTTGCCCGGTGCTGGTCAACAGACTTTCAACTTGATGGCGCTCATCAACGGTGACGCTGCTGCGGGCGTAGACGCCTGAGATGCCCTGGCCGATCAGCGCCGGGGTGTTGGGCATGGCCCGCACCACGCGCTGTGTCCCCAAGGTGCCGGCCAGTGTGTCGGTGCGAATGCCGGCCATCACGCTGAGCTGCAAAGCTTGCTGGACGTGGGCCTGGTAGGCGGCTGCGGCCGCGCGGTAGTGCTGGGGTTTGACCGCCCACACCACGGTGTCGGCTTGGCTTAGCGTGGGGCTGGCCTGGTCTGAGCAAGGGACGCCCCAGTCGTTGCTCAGGCGTTGGCGTTGCTCCGCCTTCGGTTCAATGACTTGAATGGCCCCCGGGGCATGACCCTTGCGAATCAGCCCAGCGATGATGGCGGCTGCCATGTTGCCGCCGCCGATGAATGCGATTGAAGTGGACATGGTGGTCAAATTGTGGGGGGTGGGTGACTTGCCCCCCAAAAGGGGGAGAGGGCGTTGGAGTGATCGATAAGGGTGTATTGTGTGCGCCCTTGCTGACCTGTGCTGTCGATTTCGTACCAGGGAGCTTGGATAGGCTTCTTCCTGAAGGGATCTTTCGTGTTTTTGAAAAACAATTTGACCTGGGTCGCTGTGGGTGCGGCTGTCATTCTCAGTGGCTGCGCCACGATGCAAAGCCACGACAAAAAAGTCGCTGCGGTGCAAGCCACCACGGAGACTGGCAGCATTGAGTCCGCTATCAGTCAGCTGGACGCCACAGCGGCCACGCCCGAGAGCAAAAAAGAGATGCTCTACAACATGGAGCGAGGTGAGTTGTTGCGCATGAATCGCCAGTACGCTGACAGCACTCAGTCGTTCATGCAGGCCGACGAGGTTATCAAGCAATGGGAGGAGGCTGCCAAGACCAACCCCGACAAACTCTTGGGAACCCTGGGGGCCTCCTTGATCAGTGAGCGTCTCAAGGCCTACGAGGGTCAAGACTACGAAAAGGTCATGCTGACCACGCGCCTGGCCCTCAACAGGGTGGCCGTGGGTGACTGGGACAACGCGCGGGTGGACGTCAAGCGTACCCATGAGCGTGAGGCAGTGATCGCTGAGCTGCGCGCCAAGGAAGTGGTCAAGGCGGAAGAAGAGGCCAAGGCCAAAGGGGTTCAGTCGACCGGCAAAGAACTCAACGGCTATCCCGTAGAGAGTCTGAATGACCCGGCTGTGCTGCAGCTCAAAAATGGCTACCAAAATGCCTTGAGCCACTACCTGTCAGGGTTTTTGTACGAAGTGCTGAATGAGCCTGGCTTGGCGGCCCCCGGGTACCGCAAAGCGATTGAGTTGAAGCCTGATTCGCCCGCGCTGGAAGAGGGCTTGCGCGGTCTTGACCAGCGGACCAGCTTCACGCACCGGCGCAAGCAGCGCATGACTGACGTCCTGTTTTTGGTTGAGGCCGGCTCGGCGCCAGCCCGCAAGCCCAGGTCGTTTACCTTGCCTGTGCCCACAGGCCGCGGCATCGTGACAGCCTCGATTTCATATCCTGTGATCACCCCCTCCAATACGCCGTACATCAACAACGTTGAGGTGGGTACGTCAACGTTGAAGCCTGAAGTCGTGGTGGACTTCAATGTCATGGCGCGACGGGCCCTGAAAGACGAAATGCCTGGAATGATGCTGCGTGGCGCCACGCGCGCCATTGCCAAGGGCGTGGTGCAAGACCAAGCCCAGAAGAAGCTGGGCCTCTTGGGGGGCATCGCCACGGCAGCGGCCGCCATCGTGACGGAGCAGGCCGATGATCGCATGTGGCGCATGCTGCCTGAGCGTGTGTACGTCGTGCGCAGTTACTTGCCACCGGGTGAGCACCGCCTCACGATTGACGGCAAACAGGCCGGCACCATCAAGATCGACGGGCAGTATGCCGTGGTGCCGATGCGGGTGTACGCTACCAACGTGCTCGTGGGTGACGTGGCCCGCTTTGGCAGCTTGGCGGCCACTCAGATGCCTGCGGCAGCGGCGGCAGACCCTGCGCCTGCAACGGCGCCATCCAAGCCGGCCGCTCGTGCCAGCAAGGGTGCGGCCAAACCCACCGGTGCCACCAAGTAAACCGATGTGCTTCGTTCCGCGTTAACTCTAACTTGTCCACGAAGGGATCCCCATGAGATTCAACCTCACCCTGGCCAGTGTTGCGCTGGCTTTGGCCAGTGTGGCGGCCTGCGCCCAAACGCCTCCGGCTGCGCCCCCTGAGCCCAACAGCTCCGCCAGCAAGCTGATGCTGCGTGGCAAACCCTATGGCGTGAAGGTGGTCGACATGCGTGCCCAAAAGCGCAACGACGTGCTGGTGGTGCAAACCGAACTCGTCAACACCGAAAACGGTGACCGGCAGGTTTATTGGCGCTATCGCTGGTTGGATGCTTCTGGCATGCAAGTGGGTGATGGTGATGCTTGGAAGCCCTTGTTGATGTACGGACAGCAATCGCAGTTCGTGCGCGGCACGGCACCCACCGGCCAGGTCGTTGATTTCCGCTTGGAAATGAACACCGAGAAGCTTTGATTTCCCTCAACCCGTTGAACAACCATCCTATGAACCAATCGATTGCTCGTGGGGCCCTGTGGGGCCTGCTCGCCCTGTCTGCTGCCTTGGCAGCTTGCGAAACGGTGTCGTCTCCCGTGGTGCGCTTTGATCGCCAAACGTCGTATGGCGACTCGAAAGCTGTGGAAACCGTGACCAACGAATTTGGCTCCACAGACTTGCAAATGATGGCCGAGAAAATGACCGGCTCCATGATGGAGAGCCCGGTGCTGACGGGTCGTCCCACGGTCACCATTTCCTCGGTGCGCAACAAGACCAGTGAATACATCGACACCAAAAACATCACCAACTCCATCCAGACCGCGTTGGTCAAAAGTGGCAAGGTTCGTTTTGTCCGCAGCATTGATGAAATGCAAGCTGGTGTCGACGAGCTTCAGCGACAAAACCAAAGCGGGTTGTACAAGCAAAACTCCACCGCCAAGGTGGGCCAGTTGAAGGGCGCCAAGTACAGCGTCGAGGGTGAGTTGACCTCGATCGTGAAGCAAACCTCGGACACCAAAGACGTCTTCTACAAGTTCACGCTCAAGCTGTATGACGTGGAAGAAGGCACCATTGAGTGGCAGGAGGAAAAAGAGATCCGCAAGACCAGCAAGCGCTGATCGCCTGCGCGCTCAATGCGCGCGCAAAACGCAACAGGGGGAGATGTCATGAAACCGATCTTTTTTCAGGCGGCATGGGTCATGTGTCTGGCGGGTGTGGGGGGGGCTGTGATGGCTCAGGGGCAGCCCCGCGCCATGCCGACCATTGCGGTGACCGACTTGGCCTATGAAGAGCGTGTGCAAGAGTATTTTGAGGTGGCCCGCATTAAGCAGCGCACGGCCGTGAACTCGAACTACTACGGCATGAGTGCCAGCCAGCAAACCGAAGGCACTTACGCGGCAGGCACCTACTCGTATGTGGAGCAAACTGAGCTGCGCAACTTCACGGCCGACCTGAAGGGCGCCATGCTCAAAGGCGGTGGCGTGAAACTGATTCAAGGTCGTGGCTTTGATGGGGGGGCACCCCAACCCAGCAAGGGTGAGCAAGTGTTGCACCAAATGCAAACCGGCAAAGCCCCGGCCAAGCCCGTGCGCCAGCCGAGTGTGAATGACATCATCTCGCGCATCAAAAAAGGTGAGTTTGCAGGGGCTGATTACGTGCTGTTTGGCTCTTTGTCAAACATCCAGTTCCGCGATGAGTTGTCGCCCTTGCAAGGCACCACCAATGCCTCGTATTTGTTTAGCCTGGACTTGGTCAGTGACTTCAGCCTGATCAACACACGCACTTACGAAATCAAGGCGGCGTTCAGTGCGCAGGGCAGCGGCCAAGACGTCAAGTTGATCAGCCGGCGTGGTGATGTTGTGGTGCCCAATCGGGGCAAGGTCATTCGTGAAACCTCGCAAACCCTGGCCGAGAGTGCTTATGGTCAGTTGCTGCAACAGTTGGGTGTGACCTCGGGCATGCCGGTGGGCTACAAGCAAGGCGGGGCCCCGGTTCCTGGCGGTGCAGCACCGCAGGCCCCTCAAGCCACCGAAACCCCGGTGATGGTGTTCAAGTAAGTTGCCCTTGCGGCTGCGGTACCCGCGATGTCTGGCCTGGGGGCTGGGCATCGTTTTTTTTTGGGCGCTGGTGTCAGGGGCTGGGGCACATCCCCGCGCACTGAGTCCCGCTTGGTTTGAGCTGCCCCAAGGAGGGCGCATGGCGTACATCGTGCGCCCGGCCCTGGACGAGTTGCGGTACCGGGTGTACTTTATTCCGGGCTCAGGCTGCCGGGGTTTGGCCCCGATTGTGGCCAGTTACTTTGCGGGTTTGCGAGCAGCCGAGGTCATTGTGTTGCACAAGCGGCATGTTGATCCGCAGGCCTGGCCAGGCCCTCAGGAGTGCGGGCCCGCTTTTGTTGAGCACGATGACCTGGCGACCTGGGGGGGCGATGCCCAGGCATTTTTGCAGTGGCACATGCGACGGCATCCGCCCGCGTCAGGGCAGCCGGTGATTCTGGTGGGCAGCTCGGAGGGGGCGGAGTTGTTGCCCTTGTTGGTGCGGGCATTGCCCGAGGCGGAGCGCGTGGTCTTGGTCGGCAGCACCGGCCTGGATCCTTTGGCTGCCTTGCGCCTGCAGGCCGCGCGCCGGGGCGCGCCAGGGTTTGTGGCTCAGTTGTCTTTGGTGACGAAGGATCCGTCGCTGTCCGACGAACATTTGTACGCGGGTCGATCAGTGGGCTATTGGCGACGCTTGATGAGTTGGCCCCTGGCGGAGCCTTTGTTGCGTTTGGATCGTCCGGTGTGGATGGCCCTGGGCGAGTTGGATGATCAGGTGCCTGTGGCCGCGTTGACGCAATTTGTTCGTCGTGCCCAGGACCGGGGGCGCCCCCTTTGTGTGGCTGTGTTTGAGGGCGCCGACCATGGCCTGCAGCGACCCGGGCATGATGATCTGCAGACCTGGTGGCGATGGGTCGAATCGGCCGTCTTGAGCGCCACGGAGCCCGCGGCTTGCGGCCGTTTGTCGGCTTGGGATCTGAGACCGGTTCGCCCTGGTACCCCGTCTCAGTGAATTTGAAAGGTTGATTCCACAAGGCGAACAGGGGATGCATTTGGCGGCGGAGTGTGCACGAAGGGCGTGCGCGCGGGCCTGTGCGCCTCAGGCACCATCCTGGATCCCCGCCTGCGCGGGGATGACGGAAGGGCGGGGATGATGGGCGCAGTGGCCGGCATTTCGCCACGTCATTCCCGCGCAGGCGGGAATCCAGCAGCCTGTGTACCTCGCCATGGGCCTGGCAACAATTCAACCTGTCAAATCCGTTGACACGCCCTTGACAGGTCGTGTGCTCAGGCGTCCCAGGGCGCTGGCTCGTCAACAGCCAGTTTGTAGCGCGCGATCGCTTGGGCTTGCAGTTCGGGCGCCACCTCGCCGCTTTCGCGCAGGGATTGCAGTGCCGCCAGGACAATGTGATGCCGATCGACTTCGAAGAATCGCCGCAAAGCGGCACGGGTGTCGCTGCGGCCAAAACCATCGGTTCCCAGGGTCGTGAAGGGGGCCGGCACGTATTCAGCGATCAACTGTGGCCAGGACCGTACATAGTCGCTGGCCGCAATCACTGGGGCCGTGCCGCTCAGGCAATGTGCGACATGACTGATTCGGGGGCTGTCCTGGGGATGAAGGCGGTTCCAGCGTTCGACCTCGCGCGCATCGCGAGCCAACTCGCTGAAACTGGTGGCGCTCCAGACTTCGACCTCGACATTCCAATCTTGGCTCAACAGCAGTGCCGCGGCCATGACCTCACGCAGGATGGCGCCAGCGCCCACGAGACGCACGCGACCCCGAGCTGGCGTGACGGGGTGCGCTTGCAGCCGGTAGAGGCCGCGGATGACATCATCCGCGACGCCCTCGGGGAGGTCGGGTTGGGCATAGTTTTCGTTCATGAGCGTGACGTAGTAAAAAACGTCTTGCTGTTGTTCGAGCATGGCGCGCATGCCGTGGTCGAGGATGATGGCGAGCTCGGCTGCGAAGCAGGGGTCAAAGGCGCGGCAGTTGGGGACCGCCGCCGCTTGCACCAGGCTGCTGCCGTCTTGGTGCTGCAAGCCCTCGCCACCCAAGGTGGTCCGCCCGGCGGTGGCACCTAACAAAAAGCCGCGGGCGCGTTGGTCGGCCGCCGCCCAGATCAAGTCGCCGATCCGCTGGAACCCGAACATCGAGTAGTAAATGTAGAACGGCAACATGGCCAGGCCATGCACGGAGTAGCTGGTGGCTGCAGCCGTCCAGCTGCTGATGGCCCCGGCTTCGCTGATGCCTTCTTCAAGAATTTGACCATCGGTGGCTTCGCGGTAGCTCAAGACCGAGCCAATGTCCTCCGGCTCGTAGCGTTGGCCGGCGCAGGAATAAATCCCCACCTGCTTGAATAAATTGGCCATCCCGAAGGTGCGGGCCTCATCGGCCACGATGGGCACAATGCGCGGCCCCAGGGCTTTGTCTTTGAGCAACTGCGTCAGCATGCGCACGAAAGCCATGGTGGTGCTCATCTCTTTGCCGTTCGGGCGCACCGCGAATTCGCCGTATTGCGGCAGGGCCGGCACGGGCACAGGCGCTGCGTGACTGCGGCGTTGAGGGATGGGCCCGCCCAAGGCTTGGCGACGCTCGTGCAAGTAGCGCATCTCCGGGCTGTCAGCGGTGGGCTTGAAGAAGGTCAGCGCGCTCGCTTGGGCGTCGCTCAAAGGCAGTCTGAAGCGGTCACGGAATGCCAGTAAATCCTTCACTTCGAGTTTCTTTTGTTGATGCGTGGTCATCCGGCCTTGACCGGCGTCCCCCATGCCGTAGCCTTTTTTGGTTTGTGCCAGGATCACGGTCGGTTGACCCACGGTGTGCGTGGCGCAGTGGTAGGCGGCATAGATTTTTTGCAAGTCGTGACCCCCGCGCTTCAGGCGGTCGATTTGCTCGTCGCTGAGATGACTCGCCAGGGCTTGCAGCTCGGCGTTTTGGCCGAAGAAGTGCTCACGGTTGTAGGCCCCATCTTTGGCCGCAAAGGTCTGGAACTGACCATCTACGGTTTGGCTGAAGGCGCGTGCCAGCGCCCCCTGGCTGTCGCGTGCCAGCAAGACATCCCAATCCGAGCCCCACACCAGTTTGATGACCTTCCAGCCTGCGCCGGCAAACAGGGCCTCGAGCTCGTCGATGATGCGGCTGTTGCCTCGCACCGGGCCATCCAGGCGCTGCAAATTGCAATTGATCACCCACACCAGGTTGTCCAGCTGTTCACGAGCGGCCAGGGTGAGTGCGCTCATGCTTTCGGGCTCGTCCATTTCGCCGTCGCCGAACACGCCCCAAACTTTGCGCGCCTGGGTGTCGAGCAAGTTTCGGTGCGTCAGGTAGCGCATGAAGCGCGCTTGATAGATCGAGCTGATCGGGCCCAGGCCCATGGAGCCCGTGGGGAATTGCCAGAAGTCAGGCATCAACCACGGGTGAGGGTAGCTGCTCAGACCTTGTGCGCCGGCCTGCCCCGCTTGAAGCTCCTGGCGGTAGTGGGCCAAGTCCTCCTCCTTCAGCCGCCCTTCCAGGAACGCACGGGCATAGATCCCAGGTGCTGAATGGGGTTGGTAGAACACCAGGTCGCCACCGTGGCCCTGCGCAGCGCCCTGAAAAAAGTGATTGAAGCCGACCTCAAAGAGGTCTGCGGCGCTCGCATAGCTGGCAATGTGGCCGCCGAGCTCCCCGTGCGCCTGATTGGCTCGCACCACCATCGCCAATGCATTCCATCGCATGATGGCTGCCAAGCGCTCTTCGAGCGCCAGATCGCCGGGGAATGCCGGTTGATCGGCCAGTCCGATGCTGTTCAGGTAGGGCGTGTGGCGTGCGGGCTGCCAGTTCACATCCGCCGCACTGGCCCGGGTGCTCAGCAGCGTCATGATCTCTTGCACCCGCTGGGGCCCTGCTGCGGCCAACAAGGAGGTCAGCGCCTCGAGCCACTCAGCCGACTCGATGGGATCGGTGTCAGCTTGACCGGGCCAGCCCGGTTGTGGGGGGGGGGACAGTTTGTTCATGGGGTTCTCCTGTCCGGGCACTGTACGGTGCAAGGTGCCGCAGGCTGGATTGAAGTGACATGAGTTTGGTGGATTTTGAGGCATAAAATGCTGCAGTCAGGATAGATTAAGGCAGAAATAACTTGGATGCTGTTGATTTAAGAATCCTGCGCGAGTTGCAGTTGGACGCCAGCTTGTCCAATGTGGCTTTGGCGCGGCGCGTTCATTTGTCGCCGTCGCCTTGCCTGGCCAGGGTCAAGGCGCTGCAAGCCAGTGGGGCGATTCGGCAGTACGTGGCGCTGCTGGATGCCAAGGCGCTGGGGCTGCACCTGAATGTATTCATCTCCATCAGCCTGAAGCGACAAAGCCGTGCCGCGCTGGAATCTTTCGAGGCCGAGGTCTGTGCGCGTGAAGAGGTGATGGAGTGCTATTTGATGACGGGTGACACAGACTATTTGATCCGCGTGGCCGTACCCGACATGGCGGCCCTGGAGCGATTTATTTTGGAGCAGCTGTCGCCCATCAAGGAGGTCGAGAAGATCCGATCCAGCTTCACGCTCAAGCAGGTGCGCTACAAGACGGCCTTGCCGCTAAGCCACGCGTGAATTTGAAAGATTGAATTGTTGCGAGGCCCATGGCGAAGT
>JANMGB010000225.1:0-14013 GCA_031374415.1 Burkholderiales bacterium | reverse complement strand
CGTGGTTGAACGCTTCTTCAACCGTATCAAGCAATTCCGCCGGGTCGCCACCCGTTATGAAAAATTGGCTCGCAACTTCTTGGCCATGATCACCCTCGTTTGTGCCTACGTCGGCATTGGGTAATTGTTAACACGCCCTAGATGTCGATTTTCTGTGCCGGCAGGTTCAGCCCCAGCCAGCGCAGTGTGATGTCGTGGAGTTGTTGCGCGTTGCCTGTGGTTTGCAGGCGCACGCTCGCCTGGAGCGCTGGGGGCTCGCCTGCGGCAGGTGACTTGGGGAGCGCCTGGAACAAGCGCGCCGCCTGTTTGGCCACCGCCTCTGCCGTGTCGACCAAGCGCACGTCCGGGCCGAGCAGGGCTTTGATTTGTTCGTGCACGAAGGCGTAGTGCGTGCACCCCAGAACGACAGTGTCGACGCCCTTGTCGCGCAATTGGCCGCAGTATTGGGCTAACAGATTCTGAATCTCGGGCGCTTGCAAGTCGCCTTGTTCAATCGCCAGGGCCAGGCCGGGGCAGGGTTGAGCCAGCACCTGCTCTTGCGCCGCGTGGGCTTGCACGAGGGCATGAAAGCGTGCATGCCTCAGCGTGGCGGTGGTGGCCATCACCCCAATGCGTTGATGTGGGGATTGGGCCACGGCAGGTTTGACGCCGGGCTCCACCCCCACAAGCGGGATGCCTGGCCAGTCGGCGCGCAGTTGTTGTACGGCCACTGCCGTGGCGGTGTTGCAGGCAATGACGACGCCTTGGCAATCCATCGTCTGGAGCAGGTGTTGGGTGATGCGCCGGGAGCGTTCGAGGACGTAGTCGTCAGGGCGCTCGCCATAGGGTGCGTGCCCGGAGTCAGCGAGGTAGACAAAGTGGGCTTGGGGCAGCTCCGAGCGCAGGGCTTTGAGAACGGACAGGCCCCCCACGCCAGAATCAAAGACTCCGATGGTCATGCCGGTTTCGGAGGCTGCGTTGCTTGAACCGGTGTCGCTCATGGGCGCTGAGTTTAAGGCCGTGCTTGGCCCGCTGCTGATCAAAAAATGTACTGTCTTGCCTGTCCGCTTGTGGGATGAATACAGCGAACAGTCATACTGGTTTTGCGTATGCTGGAGATGAGTTGCGCGAGTCTGGCTGAGCGAGGGCGGTTGCATCGATTTCAGCAGACCTAAAATAGACCTACTTCTGACAACAATCGAGGCGTTTGGCGTCTCAGGAGAAATACGCTATGAAAGTGCTGGTGCCGGTCAAGCGCGTGGTCGATTACAACGTGAAGGTCAGGGTGAAGTCCGACGGGACGGGGGTGGACATTGCCAACGTCAAGATGAGCATGAACCCGTTTGACGAAATTGCCGTTGAAGAGGCTACCCGCCTGAAGGAGCAAGGCGTCGTGACGGAAATCATCGCGGTCTCCTGTGGCGTGGCGGCATGCCAGGAGACTTTGCGCACCGCGATGGCCATCGGCGCTGACCGCGCCATTTTGATCGAGACCGATGTCGAGTTGCAGCCCCTGGCGGTGGCCAAACTGCTCAAGGCGCTCATCGACAAGGAGCAACCGAGCTTGGTGATCTTGGGTAAGCAGGCCATTGACGACGATTGCAACCAAACCGGGCAAATGTTGGCGGCGTTGGCGGGGTGGCCCCAGGCGACTTTTGCGTCTAAGGTGGTGCTGGCCGCCGGGGACTCGCAGATCTCGGTCACGCGGGAAGTGGATGGCGGCCTGCAAACCTTGAAGCTGCAGTTACCCGCGGTGGTGACGACCGATCTGCGCCTCAACGAGCCACGCTACGTGACCCTGCCCAACATCATGAAGGCCAAGAAGAAGCCGCTGGAGGTTTTGCAGCCCGCTGCCTTGGGCGTGGACGTCACTCCGCGCATCAAGACCTTGCATGTCGGTGAGCCCCCGCAACGCAGTGCGGGCATCAAAGTGCCGGATGTCGCGACGCTGGTTTCCAAACTCAAGAACGAAGCAAAGGTGATCTGAGATGAGCACATTGGTGATCGCAGAACATGACAACGCCTCCCTCAAGCCCGCAACCCGCAATGCTGTCACCGCGGCTGTGCAGTGTGGGGGCGATGTTCACCTGCTGGTGGCGGGTTGGCGGGCGGCGGCTGTCGCCCAGGCTGCAGCATGTTTGGCGGGTGTGAGCAAAGTGTGGCATGTGGAGGGCGA
Source organism: Burkholderiales bacterium (assembly GCA_031374415.1). Classification (GTDB taxonomy): domain Bacteria; phylum Pseudomonadota; class Gammaproteobacteria; order Burkholderiales; family Burkholderiaceae_C; genus CANHBY01. The sequence goes on along the minus strand of JANMGB010000225.1, from coordinate 11,858 downwards.
GGGCTTGGCCCAAGGTTTGGCGGAGAACCTCGCCCCTCAGGTGGTGGACTTGGTCAGGACGCAGGGCTACAGCCATGTGGTGTTTGCGGCCACGGCTGCTGGGAAAAACGTGGCGCCTCGGGTGGCGGCCTTGCTGGATGTGGGCGCGGTGTCTGACGTCATCCGGGTGCTGGCGCCGGATACGTTCGAGCGTCCGATTTACGCAGGCAATGCCATCGCCAAGGTTCAAAGCACGGATGGCGTCAAGGTCCTTACCGCGCGCACCACGGCGTTCGATTTGGCGGCTCTAGGGGCCAGTGCGCCCATTGAGACTTTGGCGCCCGCGCCGGTCTCGGTGCTGGCCCATTTTGTGGGCAGTGAGATGGCCCAGTCGGACCGCCCTGAGCTCACGGCGGCCAAGGTGATCGTGTCCGGCGGTCGGGCGTTGGGCAGCAGCGAGAAGTTCTCCGAGGTGTTGACGCCTTTGGCTGACAAACTCAACGCGGCGTTGGGCGCCAGTCGGGCCGCGGTGGATGCGGGCTACGCCCCCAACGACTGGCAGGTCGGCCAAACCGGCAAGATCGTGGCGCCGCAGCTCTATATTGCATGTGGCATCAGTGGGGCCATTCAGCATCTGGCGGGCATGAAAGACAGCAAGGTCATCGTGGCGATCAACAAAGATCCTGAGGCGCCTATTTTCAGTGTGGCTGACTATGGCCTGGAGGCCGATTTGTTCACCGCGGTGCCCGCGCTCGTCGCGGCTTTGTGATTGTTGGCCCTTTGAGCCTTTGAGGGGTTGCCGCGGTTCTTTGCTTGCTGTTTGCTGTTGATTACCCAAGGATGGTTTCATGAGCTACCGCGCACCCGTCAAAGACATCATGTTTTGTTTGCAGCACTTGGCCGGTTTTGAGGCCATGGTGCAGTGGCCTGGCTTGAGCGATCTGGATCTTGATACGGCCCAGGCCGTTTTGGAGGAGAACGCGAAGCTCATGGAGTCGGTGGTGGCGCCACTGAATTGGCGGGGCGATCAGGAGCCGGCCAGTTTTCATCTAGGCCAAGTGACGACCACCCCCGGCTTCAAGGAGGCCTTTGCGCAGTTTGCTGCGGGGGGGTGGCAAGGCTTGCAGCATCCGACCCAGTTCGGTGGCCAGGGCCTGCCCAAGACCATCGCAGCACCTTGCCTCGAAATGCTCAATAGCGGCAGCGTCAGCCTGGCCCTGTGCCCGTTGCTGACCGATGGGGCGATTGAAGCGCTTTTGATAGCTGGCACGCCAGAGCAACAAGCGCGCTACCTGCCCAAAATGGTCTCCGGTGAATGGAGCGGAACCATGAACCTGACCGAGCCCCAGGCCGGTTCTGATTTGTCTTTGGTTCGCACACGCGCCGAGCCCCAGTCTGACGGAAACTACAAACTCTTCGGCACCAAAATCTACATCACGTTTGGAGAGCACGACATGGCGAGCAACATCGTCCATTTTGTGTTGGCGCGGGTGGCAGGGGCGCCGGAGGGGGTCAAAGGGCTGAGCTTGTTCATCGTGCCGAAGTATTTGGTTCAGGCCGATGGTGGCTTGGGGCAGCGCAACGATGTGCACTGCGTCAGCATTGAACACAAATTGGGCATCAAGGCGAGCCCCACGGCGGTCATGCAGTACGGCGACCATGGCGGGGCAGTGGCCTACCTCATGGGTGAGCCGGGCCGCGGGCTGGAGTACATGTTCATCATGATGAACGCGGCGCGTTATGCCGTGGGCCTGCAGGGCATTGGCTTGGCGGAGCGGGCTTATCAGCATGCCGTGGCCTATGCGCGTGAGCGGGTTCAGTCTCGGCCGGTCGATGGGTCGGCGCGGCACAGTGTGCCGATCATTGGGCACCCCGATGTGCGGCGCATGTTGTTGAGCATGCGTGCGCATACCCAAGGCTGTCGGGCGATGGCCATCGTGGCGGCTGCGGCTTTTGATGCGGCCCATCACCACCCGGATGAGGCGGTGCGGGCTCATCAGCAGGCATTTTTTGAGTTTATGGTGCCCTTGGTCAAAGGCTACAGCACCGAGATGAGCATTGAGGTCGCCAGTCTGGCGGTGCAGGTGCATGGGGGCATGGGTTTTATAGAGGAAACCGGCGTGGCGCAGTACTACCGCGACGCCCGGGTCTTGACCATCTATGAAGGTACGACCGCCATCCAAGCCAACGATTTGGTGGGCCGCAAGACCTTGCGCGACGGGGGTGCGGTGGCGCGTGATATTGCCGCGTTGATGGAGGCCACCGAGCATGCGGTCGATGCGCTGGCCAACGAGACCACCACGCGTTTGGCGCGGCAGCTGCACAGCGCGCGAGCGGCTTGGTTGGAGGTGGTGGGTTTTGTATTGCAGCATGGCAGCACCGACCCGAACGCGGTGTTCGCAGGGTCTGTGCCCTACTTGCTGATGAGCGGGCAAGTGGTGGCGGGCTGGCAACTGGCCAGAGCGTACGTGGCCGCGCAGAATGAGCTTGACGCCGGCCGTGGGGACGCTGAATTTTTGCGGGCCAAGCAAGCCACGGCCTTGTTTTACGCCGACCATATCCTCAGCCGGTCGCTGGCCTGGCGCGCAGCGATTGTCGAGGGCGCATCCAGCGTGATGGGTTTGTCGGAGGCGGCTTTTTAGGACAGCTTCACCGTTTTGCTTTTTTGGGAGTTTCCATGTCATTGCCCTCTTTGTTTGCGCATTTGCGCCTGCCGGTGATTGGCGCGCCGCTGTTCATCATCAGCCAGCCGGCCTTGGTCATCGCGCAGTGCAAGGCCGGCGTTGTGGGGGCCTTGCCATCTCTCAATGCCCGCCCAGCCAGCCAGCTCGACGAGTGGCTGTCGGAGATCGTCGAGGCTTTGGCCGCGCATGACCGCGCGCACCCTGAGCAGCTTTGCGCCCCCTTTGCGATCAATCAGATCGTGCACAAAAGCAATGATCGCTTGGAGGCCGACCTGGCGGTGTGCGAAAAGTACAAAGTGCCTTTGGTCGTGACCTCCTTGGGGGCCCAGGCCGAGGTCAATGATGCCGTGCATCGCTGGGGCGGCTTGGTGATGCATGACGTGATTCACAATGGGTTTGCGCACAAGGCCATCGACAAAGGCGCGGATGGTTTGATCGCGGTAGCCGCTGGTGCGGGGGGGCATGCCGGCTTGAAAAGCCCCTTCGCGCTGGTGCACGAGATTCGCCAGTGGTTTCAGGGGCCTTTGGCCCTGGCGGGCTCGATCGCCACGGGAGAGGGGATCTTGGCGGCTCAGGTCATGGGCGCCGATTTGGCCTATATCGGCTCGCCCTTCATTGCGACCGATGAGGCGCACGCCGTGCCGGCTTACAAGCAAATGGTGGTGGACAGCACCAGTGATGACGTTGTCTATACCAACCTCTTCACAGGCATTCATGGCAATTATCTGAAGGGGTCGATCTTGCAATCCGGGCTGGACCCTGATCGGTTGGCGCAGTCTGACCCGAGCGCCATGGATTTTGCGAACCTCTCAGCCAAGGCCTGGAAAGACATTTGGGGGGCCGGGCAGGGTGTCGGGGCGGTGGACTGCATCGAGCCTGTGGCCGCCCGCGTGGCCCGCTGGGGGCGGGAGTACCAAACGGCGCGTGAGCGGGTGGGTGGGTCGACGGCCTGACACGACGCTCGTACCCCGTCTCAGTGGATGTGAAGGGTTGGAAGCCGCTTCTTCGTCCGCCATGCGTTGTTGTCAATCCCCGCGAAATCTCTGAACCGCAACAACCGCAACGCCTCGGATGTGCCCGGTGGCGTACACCGGCGCAACAACATTCATCCGGGGCGACTTCCCGCATGGGAAGTCGCCCTTGTGAGCGCTGGTGTCAGGTCAAATCAACGGTGGGTTCTTGTTTTCTTCTTCTTTGAGTTTGTCCATCAGTGGGCTGTGGCCGATGATTGGCGCACCGCTCACGGGTGCCGCAACGCTCGGGGCCGGGGTTCTCAGCTCAGGCGGCAGGATGTCCGCTGCAGGCGCCGCCAGCACGTCGCCCAAGGAGGGTGCGGCGGCAGCGCTTGGCGCGGGCGCTTTCGGCTCCGCCTGACCCGCGGTGGGTGTGGGCGCCACACTGGCATCCTTGGCAAACCAAACGTCGGTCATGTTGTGTGATTTGCCGTCCGAGGTGGTGTAGTTCGAGACCAGGCCCAACAGGTTGCCGTTGTCCATTTCGGTGCCTTTTTGCGCCGTCGTGTTCAATCCGGTGATCCCCAGCTCGGTCAAGCCTTTGAGCTCGCCCGCATCGACTTTGCCGTCGGCGTTGACGTCGATCCACAGTTTGAGTTTGTCCCAGTTGGCGTCGGTGTTGGTGACCTGGCCGTCTTGGTTGCTGTCCTCGTTTTCGAGGGCCTTGAAGCCGTGGCCCGCTCGGCGGCCGTCGGCCCCGGGTGTGGCCACACCAAACAGCTCGGAGCCGTCGTTGATCTGGCCGTCGTTGTTGCGGTCCATCGCCAGCAGGCCGTCGTTGCCACCCACCCAGCCTACTTTGTGCTGCTGGCCTGAGGCGTTGAGGTCGAACATGACCCCGTCCGCCGCGCTGCGGGTGCTGATGCCGTTGCCGTCCAGGTCGAGCACGATCGGTGAGGCGGCGAGGAAGGCGTCCAGCTGGCTGCCCGACATCACCCCCGCGTTGTCAGACAGCGCCGTCACTTGGGTCATGCTCATGGCGGCGATGTCTCGCGTTTCCAGCGCCACGACTTGGTCGGTGGTGAAGGACGCAATCTGCTCGGTCGTCAGGCCGCGGACTTGCTGCGTGGTCAGGGCCACGATGTCGTCTGTGGACAAGCCGGTAAGCTGCGTGGTCGACAAGGAGCCGATCTGCGTGCTGGTCAGGGCCACAAATTGCGTGGTGGTCAGGGCGTCCAGGTCGGCTGAGGTGAAGGAGCTGATCTGGGCCGTCGTGAAGGCCGCAATCTGGTGGGTCGCCAGTGAGGCCAGTTGCTCGGTGGACAGGCTGTCCACTTGGCTGGTTGTCAGGGCGGCGATGGCTGCGGTGCTGAAGGCGCGCAGGTCGCTGGACTCCATCGCGCTCAGGTCGGCGGTCTCAAGGGCCACGACTTGCGTCGTGCTCAGGGCAGCGACTTGCGCCGTGCTCAGGGCCACCACTTGATCGGTGGTCAGGGCCACGATGTTGGCGGTGGTGAAGCCGCGGATGGCTGCCGTGCTGAGAGCGGCCAAGTCGGCGGTTTCCATCGCGGCCACTTGGGCGCTTGTGAGCGCTGCTGTTTGTGCGCTGCTCAGCGCAGCGAGCTGGTTCGTGGCAAAGGCGTTGAGGTCGTCGGTGCCCATACCGCTGATCTGCGTGGTCGACAGGGCAGCGACTTGCAGTGTGCTGAAGGCCTGCACTTGGTCTGAGCTCATCGCGCCAAGCTGATCCGTCGTGAGTCCGCGCACCCCAAACAGGCTGAGGCTGCGCAGATCGCCCGTTTCCATGGCCACGACCTGGCTGGTGGTGAAGCTGGACATCTGCGCGCTGGTCAGTACAGCAAACTGTGCGCTGGTCATGGCCACGATGTTGCCCGTCGACAAGCCCGTGAGTTGCGTCGTCGTCAGGGCGCTGACCTGGCTTGTGCTCAAAGCAGCGATCTGCTCGGTGTTGAGGCTGTCGATCTGCGCCGATGTCAAGGCGACCAGCCCGGTCGTGCTGATGGCGCGCAGGTCCGCGGTTTCCATCGCGGCGAGCTGGGTGGTCGTGAGCGCGGACACCTGGGCGGTGCTCAAGGCTGCTACCTGGGTCGTGGTGAGCGCCACGAACGCTGCGGTGGTGAAGGCGGCGATGCTGTCAGTGGTCATGCCGCGGATGGCGGCCGTGCTCAGGGCTGCCAGGTCGGCGGTTTCCAAGGCCGCAATTTGTGCGGTCGTCAGACCCGCGACTTGCGCAGTGCTCAGGGATGCAAACTGAGTGGTGCCCAGGGCGTTCAGCGTGGCTGTGCCGAGGGTCGAGAGCTGGGCTGTGCTCAGGGCAATGATTTGGGCGGTTCCCAGGGCGGCCATCTGGTCGGAGGTCAGGGCCGTGATCTGTTCGGTGCCGAGGTTGCGGATGGCCAAGGTTGACAGGGCGCGTACGTCAGCGGTTTCCATGGCTGCGATCTGCGTCGTGGTCAGCGCGGCGGCTTGGACGCTGGTGAGTGCGGCGAACTGTGCCGTGCCCAGGGCGTTGAGGTCCTCGGTGCCCAGGGAGGTCAGCTGCGTGGTGGTCAAGTTGGCGACCTGTGCGGTGGTCAGCGCAGCCAACTGATCAGTGCCGAGTGCGGCCAGCTGGTCGGTGGTCCAGGCAGCCACACCAGCGGTGGTCAGCACGCGCAGGTCGAGTGACTCGAATGCAGCGATCTGGGTCGTGGTCAGGCCTGAGATTTGCGCTGTCGACAGGGCGGCGACTTGGGCGGTCGTGAGGGCGGTGATTTCGGCCGTCGTCAGTGCGGCCACGCTGGCACTGGCCAGGTTGCGGATGGCCGCGGTGCTCAGGGCGGCCAGGTCAGCGGTTTCCAGGGCAGCCACTTGCGCGGTGGTCAAAGCGGCGGCTTGGGCCGTGGACAGCGCAGCGAACTGCGCTGTTCCCAAGGCGTTGAGGCTGCTGGTGCCGAGTGCGGCCAGCTGATCGGTGGTGATGGCGATGACCTGGGCGGAGGTCAGCGCACCCATCTGATCGGAGCCCAGGGCGGCGATTTGATCGGTGCTCAGGTTGCGGATGGCGTTGGTGGACAAGGCCCGGACATCGGCGGTTTCCAAGGCTGCCATCTGGGCGGTGGTCAGGCCGGCGGCTTGCACTGATGTCAGGGCGGCGAACTGCGCTGTACCGAAGGCATTGAGATCCTCGGTGGTGAGCGAGGAGATCTGGGTGGTTGTCAAGATGCTGACCTGAGCGGTGGTCAGGGCAGCCAACTGAGCCGTGTCAAGCGCCGCCAACTGGGCAGTGGTCCAGGCAGAGATGCCCGCGCTGAGCAAAGGAGAGCGCAGGTCGGCAGACTCGAAGGCGGCGATTTGCGCGGTTGTCAAGGCGGCGACTTGCGCCGAGGTCAGGGCGGCGGACTGGGCGGTGGTCAGCGCCACGATCTCCGCGGTGGTCAGCGCAGTAATGCTGTCGGTGGTGAGGCCGCGGATGGCCGCGGTGCTCAAAGCGGCCAGGTCAGCCGTTTCCAGGGCGGCGACTTGCGCGGTGGTCAAAGCGGCGGCTTGAGCCGTGGACAGCGCAGCGAACTGCGTGGTGCCCAGGGCGTTGAGGCTGCCGGTGCCAAGCGCGGCGAGTTGAGCGGTGGTGATGGCGATGACCTGGGCGGAGGTCAGTGCACCCATCTGATCAGAGCCCAGCGCGGCGATTTGATCGGTGCTCAGGTTGCGGATGGCGTTGGTGGACAAGGCGCGGACATCGGCCGTTTCAAGGGCCGCCATCTGCGCCGTGGTGATTGCAGCAGCTTGTGCCGAGCTCAGCGCTGCGAACTGCGCCGTGCCCAGGGCATTGAGGTCTTCGGTGCCCAGCGCGGCGACTTGCGTGGTGCTCAGGGCCACGACTTGAGCGGTACTCAGCGCGCCGATCTGCGCCGTGTCGAGCGCGGCGATTTGGTCCGTGCTCCAGCCTTGGACGCCAGCGGTGTTCAGGGCGCGCAGGTCGGCAGTCTCCAAGGCGGCGATCTGGGTGGTGGTCAGGGCCACGACCTGGGCGGAGCTCAGTGCGCCCATTTGAGCGCTGGTGAGGGCCACGATCTCCGCGGTGGTCAGCGCATTGATGCTGTCGGTGGTGAGGTTGCGGATGGCCGCGGTGCTCAGGGCGACCAGGTCAGCCGTTTCCAGGGCAGCCACTTGCGCGGTGGTCAAAGCGGCGGCCTGAGCCGTGGACAGTGCAGCGAACTGCGCTGTTCCCAAGGCATTGAGGCTGCTTGTGCCGAGTGCGGCGAGCTGAGCCGTGGTGATCGCGACGATCTGGGCGGAGGTCAGCGCACCCATCTGATCGGAGCCCAGGGCGGCGATCTGGTCGGTGCCCAAGTTGCGGATGGCGGCGGTTGACAAGGCCCGGACATCGGCGGTCTCCAAGCCGGCCATTTGGGCCGTGGTGAGTGCGGCAGCTTGTGCCGAGCTCAGTGCGGCGAACTGCGCGGTGCTCAGGGCATTGAGATCCTCGGTGCCCAGCGCGGCGACTTGCGTGGTGCTCAGGGCCACGACTTGAGCGGTGCTCAGGGCGGCGATCTGCGCCGTGTCGAGCGCGGCGATTTGGTCCGTGCTCCAGCCTTGGACACCAGCGGTGTTCAAGGCGCGCAGATCGGCTGTCTCCAAGGCGGCAATCTGAGTGGTGGTCAGGGCCACGACCTGGGCGGAGCTCAGCGCGCCCATTTGGACGCTGGTGAGGGCCACGATCTCGGCGGTGGTCAGCGCATTGATGCTGTTGGTGGTGAGGTTGCGGATGGCCGCGGTGTTCAGGGCGACCAGGTCAGCCGTTTCAAGGGCAGCCACTTGGGTGGTGGTCAAGGCTGCGGCCTGAGCCGTGGACAGTGCAGCGAACTGCGCTGTTCCCAAGGCGTTGAGGCTGCCGGTGCCGAGTGCGGCGAGCTGAGCGGTGGTGATGGCGATGACCTGGGCGGAGGTCAGTGCACCCATCTGATCGGAGCCCAGCGCGGCGATCTGATCGGTGCTCAGGTTGCGGATGGCGTTGGTGGACAAGGCGCGGACATCGGCGGTTTCCAAGGCCGCCATCTGGGCCGTGGTGAGTGCAGCGGCTTGTGCCGAGCTCAGCGCGGCGAACTGCGCCGTGCCCAGGGCATTGAGGTCCTCGGTCCCCAGCGCGGCGACTTGCGTGGTGCTCAGAGCCACGACCTGAGCGGTGCTCAGGGCAGCGATCTGCGCCGTGTCGAGCGCGGCGATTTGGTCCGTGCTCCAGCCTTGGACACCGGCCGTGTTCAAGGCGCGCAGGTCGGTTGTCTCCAAAGCGGCGATCTGGGCGGTGTTCAGAGCCACGACCTGGGCGGAGCTCAGGGCGCCCATTTGGACGCTGGTGAGGGCCACGATCTCCGCGGTGGTGAGGGCATTGATGCCGTCGGTGGTGAGGTTGCGGATGGCCGCGGTGCTCAGGGCTGCGAGGTCAGCGGTTTCCAGGGCAGCCACTTGCGCAGTAGTCAAGGCTGCGGCCTGAGCCGTGGACAGTGCAGCGAACTGCGCTGTTCCCAAGGCGTTGAGGCTGCCTGTGCCGAGTGCTGCGAGCTGAGCGGTGGTGATGGCGATGATCTGGGCGGAGCTCATCGCACCCATCTGATCGGAGCCCAGAGCGGCGATTTGATCGGTGCCCAGGTTGCGGATGGCGTTGGTGGACAAGGCCCGGACATCGGCGGTTTCCAAGGCCGCCATCTGGGCGGTGGTGAGTGCAGCCGCTTGTGCCGAGCTCAGCGCGGCGAACTGCGCGGTGCCCAGGGCATTGAGATCCTCAGTGGTGAGCGAGGTGACTTGCGTGGTGCTCAGAGCCACGACTTGAGCGGTGCTCAGGGCGCCGATCTGCGCCGTGTCAAGCGCGGCGATTTGATCCGTGCTCCAGCCTTGGACACCGGCCGTGTTCAGGGCGCGCAGGTCGGCAGTCTCCAGGGCGGCGATCTGTGTGGTGGTCAGGGCCACGACCTGGGCGGAGCTCAGTGCGCCCATTTGAACGCTGGTGAGGGCCACGATCTCCGCGGTGGTCAGGGCATTGATGCTGCTGGTGGTGAGGTTGCGGATGGCCGCGGTGTTCAAGGCGACCAGGTCAGCTGTTTCCAGTGCGGCCACTTGCTCAGTGGTCAAGGCAGCGGCCTGAGCCGTGGACAGTGCAGCGAACTGGGCTGTTCCCAAGGCGTTGAGGCTGCTTGTGCCGAGCGCGGCGAGCTGAGCGGTGGTGATGGCGATGACCTGGGCGGAGGTCAGCGCGCCCATTTGATCGGAGCCCAGGGCAGCGATTTGATCGGTGCCCAGGTTGCGGATGGCGTTGGTGGACAAGGCCCGGACATCGGCCGTTTCCAAGGCTGCCATCTGGGCGGTGGTCAAGGCGGCGGCTTGTGCCGACGTCAGGGCGGCGAACTGCGCGGTGCCCAGGGCATTGAGGTCTTCGGTGCCCAGCGAGGCGACTTGCGTGGTGCTCAGAGCCACGACTTGAGCATTGCTCAGGGCAGCCATCTGAGCCGTGTCGAGCGCGGCGATTTGGGCGGTGCTCCAGCCTTGGACACCGGCGGTGTTCAAAGCGCGCAGGTCGGCTGTCTCCAAGGCGGCAATCTGGGTGGTGGTCAGGGCCACGACCTGGGCGGAGCTCAGGGCGCCCATCTGAACGCTGGTGAGGGCGACGATCTCCGCGGTGGTGAGGGCATTGATGCCGTCGGTGGTGAGGTTGCGGATGGCCGCGGTGTTCAGGGCGACCAAATCAGCAGTTTCCAGCGCGGCGACTTGCGCAGTGGTCAAGGCTGCGGCCTGAGCCGTGGACAGTGCAGCGAACTGCGCTGTTCCCAAGGCGTTGAGGCTGCCGGTGCCGAGCGCGGCGAGCTGGGCGGTGGTGATGGCGATGACCTGGGCGGAGCTCATCGCACCCATCTGATCGGAGCCCAGGGCAGCGATTTGATCGGTGCTCAGGTTGCGGATGGCGTTGGTGGACAAGGCCCGGACATCGGCCGTTTCCAAGGCTGCCATCTGGGCCGTGGTGAGTGCAGCAGCTTGTGCCGAGCTCAGCGCGGCGAACTGCGCAGTGCCCAGGGCATTGAGATCCTCGGTGCCCAGCGCGGCGACTTGCGTGGTGCTCAGGGCCACGACTTGGGCGGTGCTCAGGGCGCCGATCTGCGCCGTGTCGAGCGCAGCGATTTGGTCAGTGCTCCAGCCTTGCACGCCGGCCGTGTTCAGGGCGCGCAGGTCGGCTGTCTCCAAGGCGGCGATTTGGGTGGTGGTCAGGGACACGACCTGAGCGGAGCTCAAGGCGCCCATTTGAACGCTGGTGAGGGCTACGATCTCCGCGGTGGTCAGGGCATTGATGCTGCTGGTGGTGAGGTTGCGGATGGCCGCGGTGTTCAAGGCGACCAGGTCAGCTGTTTCCAGTGCGGCCACTTGCTCAGTGGTCAAGGCTGCGGCTTGAGCCGTGGACAGTGCAGCGAACTGCGCGGTTCCCAAGGCGTTGAGGCTGCTCGTGCCGAGTGCGGCGAGCTGAGCGGTGGTGATGGCGATGACCTGGGCGGAGGTCAGCGCGCCCATTTGATCGGAGCCCAGGGCGGCGATCTGATCGGTGCCCAGGTTGCGGATGGCGTTGGTGGACAAGGCCCGGACATCGGCGGTTTCCAAGGCTGCCATCTGGGCGGTGGTCAGGGCGGCGGCTTGCGCTGACGTCAGTGCGGCGAACTGCGCCGTACCGAAGGCATTGAGATCCTCGGTGGTGAGCGAGGAGATCTGGGCGGTTGTCAGGATGCTGACCTGACCGGTGGTCAGTGCAGCCAACTGAGCGGTGTCGAGCGCGGCCAGTTGGGCGGTGGTCCAGGCGGAGATGCCTGCGGTGAGCAAAGGAGAGCGCAGGTCTGCAGACTCTAAGGCGGCGATTTGAGCCGTTGTCAAGGCTGAGACTTGCGCCGAGGTCAGGGCGGCAGCCTGGGCGGTAGTCAGCGCCACGATCTCCGCGGTGGTCAGCGCAGCAATGCTATCGGTGGTGAGGCCGCGGATGGCCGCGGTGCTCAAAGCGGCCAGGTCAGCTGTTTCCAGCGCGGCGACTTGCGCGGTGGTCAAAGCGGCGGCTTGAGCCGTGGACAGCGCAGCGAACTGGGCTGTTCCCAAGGCGTTGAGGCTGCCGGTGCCGAGTGCGGCGAGTTGAGCGGTGGTGATGGCGATGACCTGGGCGGAGTTCATCGCACCCATCTGATCGGAGCCCAGCGCGGCGATCTGATCGGTGCTC
>JANMGB010000212.1:0-10478 GCA_031374415.1 Burkholderiales bacterium | reverse complement strand
TTCAAAAGCAAGCTGCCACAGCCGCCTTCCATGCCCACCGCCGCATGGATCAACCCGCCACTTCAGGAGCCCTTCCACCCTCAAGACTGCACTGTAAATTCATGACACCAGGTGGCGCAAAGTCATTGACACGCTCCGCCCGCCGGGCCCTCGGCCCGTAGAATTCACCTCCCCATGCGCTCAACTCAACGATTCCTCGCCCACAACCTGCGTTGGCTGGTGCTTGCCCTGGTCGCGTGCGTGATGTCGCCATGGGGCGTGGCAGCGCCCAAGTCCACCCTCTCGTCGGCAGCGTCCGAGGGGCTCACCCCACCGGCCACGGTCTCGGGGTCGGCCAGTCAGGCCTATGAACGAGCCAGCTCTCAGTTGGTTCAAATCCGCACCGTGCTCAAAGGCCAAGCCAGCCAGACGTCGGTGGGCTCTGGCTTTTTTGTGTCGCCGGCAGGGCACATCATCACCAATTTTCATGTGATCAGCGAGGCTGCATTGGCGCCCGATCAACATGATTTGCTGTACGTGACGGCCGCTGGACGTGAAGCGCCGCTGACCCTGTTGATGATCGATGTGCGACACGACCTGGCCTTGCTCAAAGTGGCTGACCCGGTCGGCAAACCCTTTGAGGCGCTGAACTTTCGACCCCACAACGAACCCTTGCGACAAGGCGAGCGCATGGTGTCTTTGGGCAACCCCCTGGACGTGGGCTTTGCCATTGTGGAGGGCCTCTACAACGGCCTGGTTGACCGCAGTTTTTACCCCCAGATTTTTTTTGCGGGCTCACTCAGTGCGGGCATGAGCGGTGGCCCTGTGCTGGATCAAAAGGGGCGTGTCGTGGGGATCAACGTGGCGCGACGCGGTGATGGTGAGCAGGTCAGCTTTTTGGTTCCCTCGCAGTTTGCACAGGAGTTGCTGAACAAAGGGCAGCAGGCTGCGCCCATGTCCGACAGCGCTTACCCCGAGATGCAGCGCCAACTGCTGGTCCACCAAGAAGAGTTGACCCAACGCTTCATTCAACAAGGTTGGAAAACCGCCAGCCACCCGCGCTACCTTGTGCCGGTGCCTGTTGACCGCTTCATGCGGTGCTGGGGGGCCACCGAGCCCTCGGCCAGTGGGGGCATGGACGTGGAGCGTTCTGAGTGCACGATGGACAGCCAGGTCTTTGCCGGCGGCTTCAGTACCGGCGCATTGAGCACCCGCCATGAAAGCTACAACGCCACCCGCCTGGGCCGCTGGCGTTATGCGGCAGCGCTGTCTGACAGCTTTGCCAACGAAAAATTCACTCGTTTGAGCGACGCGCAGATGAGCCCCCCCGAGTGCCATGAAGACTTCCTTGACCGACAGGGCGTGACCCTGCGTGCCGTGGTCTGTGTGCGAGCCTACCGGCGCTTGCCCAAGTTGTATGACGTGAGTGTGTTGGTGGTCACCCTGGACCAGCCCACTGCCGGTGTCTTGGGGCGTTTCGATGGTGAGGGTTTGAGCTACCCCAACGCCATGAAGCTGACGAAGCACTACTTGAGCGCATTTGGACGCCGCCCATGAGCACGCCCTTGGCCATGTTGGAGGTGCTGGATCGCGATGGGCATGTGCGACACCAAGTCAAGGTGCACAGCTGGCCGCTGCGTGTGGGCCGTGCTCTGGACAACGACTGGGTGCTCGACGACCCCCATAGCGCAGCGCATCATTTCACGCTGAACCACGACGACGTGGGCCTGCAAGTGCAGGTGGGCGAGACCCTCAATGGCATGAGGGTGGGCAACGAGCGACTGGTTGCAGGTCAAAGCACCTGCCTGAGCGCGCCGGCCGTCTTGCTCCATGTCGGCACCACCACGCTGCGCTTGCGGTTGCCTGGCCAGGCGCTGGCACCCGAGCTGCGCATTGAAGCGCGGCCACTGGCCTTGCGCGGTCCGACTGCGCTGTGGGGCTCGCTCATGCTGAGCTCGATGCTTGTGGTGCTCTACACCTGGATCACCAGCGACCCGGGTGAATGGCCCCCTAACTTGGGCCTGGGCCTGCTCACCTGTGCCGGGGTGTTGCTGGGGTGGTCAGGCTTGTGGGCCTTGTTGTGCAAGGTGATCACAAGGCGCAGCCACTTTGGCTGGCATGTGCGGGTTGCGTTGCTGGCGAGCTTGGTTTGGGCGGTGGCCGGCGTGGTGCCTGGCTGGATCGCCTTCACGCTGTCCTGGCCGGGCGTCAGCAGTTTCGCCTTTGTGCTGCCTCATCTGGTGCTGGCGGCCGCCATGACGTACCACTTGCGCAAGGTCGAGCTGCACAGCGCTGCACAGCGCCGCAGCATGGTCGGCCTGGTGCTTTGCTTGGGGGTGGGGTTGAACTTGTGGGCGAACCAATCCTTGAATTCGCGCTGGGGACAAGACCTTTACCTGACCCATTTGTACCCGCCCGAGTGGCGCCTGGCCCCCGCGCACGACCTGGATCATTTCATGCAGGGTGCGGTCGACTTGCAGGAGGCTTTGGACGACCCCCCCGACGATGACTAGTGCCCCGTCTCAGTGGATTTGAAAGGTTGAATTGTTGCGAGGCCAATGACGAAGTACACAGGCTGCTGGATTCCCGCCTGCGCGGGAATGACGTGGTGAGATGCCAAACCCTGCGCCCGTCATCCCCGCCTTCTCCCGTCATCCCCGCGCAGGCGCATAAGCGTTAACCTATATGAACCCCATTTTTCGATGCTGTTTGGTGCGCGCGCGAGGCGGTTCGGCCAACTGGCGGCGGATTGCGGCCCAGTTTTTGATCGCTTCGCAAAGGGACAGTATGGGCAGCACGGCACGAGCGAGCAAGTCGTGCACGAACTCAAGCTCACGCCAGTGGCAGCGCTCCCGGCGTCCCATCGAGGATTTCGCATCCCCAAGGGGAAAAAAGATCGCTGCTAGCGATCAAGGCATCAATCAATAAAGCACTGAGCAACTTGCCCTGCAGCCATGCCCTGGCTGAGCGGGGGTCTCCCTTCTTCAGGTGCCCCATCTGCGCCAGCGATTTGAGGCGCTTGAAAACGAGCTCAATTTGCCAGCGCGCACGGTACAGCTCCATGACTTCCTGTGCGGGGAACGCATCGCCCAGCGTCGTGAACACCAGCACATAGCCCGCTGCTTCTAAGGTCTTCGGCTGCACCTTGGTGCCATTCCTTTGACTCTCTCGGCGCACCCGCGCACACGCCTTGTCGGCCGATGGGCCATCCTTCTTCACCGCACACAGTCGCCCCGCAATGAACTGCTTGTTGTGCCGCACCCGCACCTCCCACGCCCCACATTGCCCAGACTTGAGCTCACGCACACACGCCAACACATCCAACGGCTTGTCGCTGTCGCGCTCATACAGTGGCAGTGTCACCAAGTTCATGCGCACCACCAGGTCCGCTCCGCTAGCATGAACGTGCGCCACCCCTGGCGGGTTGGCAAACCCACGATCCGCCACTGCGATCTGGGACGGCTCAAACGCAAACTGCCTGAGCGTCTCGCCCTCTTTGCTACTGCTGACAATCACCTCATCAGCGCGCAGGCTAGGAAAATCGATGCTGTAGTGCAGTCGCCACTGCGAACCGGTAGCGCCGGGCTCGCTGACCATCGTGCCATCCAGCAGCCGAATACGCCGACCAGACCAGGAAGACTCCACCTGGGGCTGCAGCGCCGCTGGCAACCAGGTGCTTCGCAGCTGCTGGCACATCCACTCAAACCAATCACCACAATTGCGCAGTCGCTTAAATAGCGCCACGTCGCTGACCTGGACCAAGCCCCCAGCCGCCGCCTTGGCCGCAGTAGTGCGCAGCGCGCACCCGTGCGTCAAATGAATCAACATCACGCGCAACAACATCTCCGCGCTGGTGATCACCCGGCCTCGTCGCATCGCACCCAACTCGCGCGCTTTGCCCTCCCATCCATCCGGCAGCAAATTCCGCACAAACTTCCAGTCACGATCCAAATCCGCACGAGACTCCCCAGCCGCATTGCCCGCGTTCGCCATGCCCGCTCCCGAATTCGTTCAGCAAAGGGCGCCTAATATCGCAAATTCCTCAAATAAATGCAATAAATAGGTTAACGCTTATGCGCGCAGGCGGGAATCCAGCAGCCTGTGTACTCCACTATGGGGCCCGCAACAATTCAACCTTGCAAATCCACTGAGACGGGGTACTAGATCGCTGTTTGATGTAGATGGCTGGGCCTTTTCAAGGTAAGCAAGAATGGAAAAACTACTTTCAAGGGTCGGGACGCTGCTCTACGGCATGAGATTCATCATGCTGTTCTTCTATGTGGGCCTGGTCGCGATCATTTTCGGCGTTCTGGGCAAGTTCCTGCTGGGGACCTACAAGCTGATGAGCACCTTGCTGTTTGGCGAACTTGAAAAGATCGACCTGATCATCAAGGTGCTTGAACTGGTGGACGTGACGATGGTGGCGCAGCTGGTGTGGGTGGTGGCGCTCGCCGGTGTGTCGCTCTTCGTGACCACCGGGCACTTCGACAAGAAGGACATGAAAAAGCCCGACTGGCTGGACCACGTCAACACCTACAACCTCAAGTTGAAGCTTGCATTCGCCATCATCTCGATCTCAGGCGTGCATGCGTTGAAGAGGTACCTGAGTGGCGACTTGAGTTTGGAGACTATCCAGATCGTGACGATGGTGGCTGTCATCCACTTCAGCTTCGTGCTCTGCGCCATCGGCATTTCTTTTGCAGAACGTTTGGCGCGGGAAAAAACCTGAACTCGCCTTCGGTCATGGCTGCTCTCCCCGAAATCGACCTCGCGTCACCGCTGCAGTTCGTCATCAATGCGGCAGCGGGCAGCAGCGACGCGCGGGCGAAGCGCGAAGTCATCGAGGCCGCGCTGCGGGCTCGTGGACGGCAAGGTGACTTGCTCTTCTGCGGCCCCGCCGAGTTGACCCGCGTGTCGCACCAGGCTGCGACACGGGCCATAGCCACCCGCACGGCCGTGGTCGCCGTCGGCGGCGACGGCACGCTCAACACCGTGGCACAAGCCGCTCACGCCGCAGGCTGCGCCATGGGTGTGGTGCCGCAGGGCACGTTCAACTATTTTGCGCGCACTCACGGCATACCCGCAGACCCGGCCGATGCGGTCCGCCAGCTGCTCTATTCGGTACCTTCGCCGGTTCAAGTGGCCGGCATCAACGAACGAGTGTTCCTTGTCAACGCCAGCCTCGGGCTCTACCCCGACCTTCTGGAAGACCGGGAAGCCTACAAGGCCCGCTTCGGTCGCAGCCGCTGGGTCGCGTTCGTGGCAGCCTGCGCTACTTTGCTGCGTGCGCAGCGCCGTTTGCGATTGCACATCGAGATGGGTGACACGGTTCGCGAAGTGCAGACCTTGACGCTCTTCGTGGGCAACAACCGGCTTCAGCTGCAGCAGTTCGGCGCAGAGCCCGATGACACCGTGGACGGCACGCCCGGCGATGGCAGCATGGCCGCGCTGATGCTGCGGCCCATCGGCACGCCCTCAATGATCGCCCTGATGCTGCATGGCGCCATGGGCAGGCTGGGTGAAGCTGCAGGCGTAGAGCGCTTCGAGTTCGAGCACCTGGTGGTGCGGCCGACGCTGCCGCAGGGCCGCAGCGGGGTCAAGGTGGCCTTCGATGGCGAAGTGACGATGATGCGCGCGCCGCTTGACTTCAGGGTGCTTGAACAGCCGCTGTACCTGTTGATGCCACAGCGCGACGCTGCCGTCATCGACGCCCGGTGCCGCGCCGAAGGGGCAGCCCCTTGAGCGTCCTGCTGCAGATTTCCGACACGCACTTCGGCACCGAGCAACGCGCGGTCGTCGAAGCCCTGCGCACGCTGGCCTGCCAGCAGCGTCCTGATGTGGTTGTGCTGTCGGGCGATATCACGCAGCGCGCTCGTCCGGCCCAGTTCTGCGCGGCACGCTCGTTCGTGGACAGCCTGGGGGCGCCGCTTCTGGCCGTTCCAGGCAACCACGACATCCCGCTCTTCAATCTGTGGGCGCGCCTGCGCGGACCGTATGGGCGGTACAGCGCTGCGTTCGGCATCGATCTCGAGCCGGTGCACCGTACTCTGGAACTGCTCGTGGTATGCGTCAACACCACGCGACCCTGGCGACACAAAGATGGTGAGGTGTCCGCGCTTCAGATCGACCGTGTGGCCCGACTTGTGGCGCAGGCCGACCCTGCGCAGCTGCGCGTGGTCGTGGTGCACCAGCCCATGGCCGTCACATGTGCCGAGGATGAGCCCAACCGTCTGCGCGGGCATGCGGCCGCGCTCGAGCGCTGGGCTGCGGCCGGTGCCGATCTCGTCATCGGCGGTCACATCCACCTCCCCTACGTCATGCCGCTGCAAGGCCTGGCGCGTCCGCTGTGGGCCGTGCAGGCGGGCACGGCCGTGTCGTCCCGAGTGCGCCAAGGCGTGCCCAACTCGGTGAACCTGCTGCGCTGGGGCGCGGACGCGGCGCCAGGTTGCTGTCGGATCGAGCAGTGGGACTACCAGGCCGACGACCGGGCTTTCCGGCTCGCCAAGGTCAGTGAGGTCCTGCCGGACCGGACGTGAGTGCGGCTTCTGCAAAGGGCGCACGATCTTCCAGAAAGTTCGTATTTTCCTGAGTTGGATTCTCGGAAATGCCGCTTTTTCCGAAGCAGACCCAGATGCATATTCCAACCTGTCATCACTTCTGAGCTCACCCGCCATGAAACCTTTTTTGCGCTTTGCGTCCCTCGTCATTGCCCGGATCAAGCAGAGCCTGCACTTGCTGAAGGAGGATCTCAGGCAGTGGGTGCCACAGCAAGCGCCGGTGCTCGTGCCCATCCCGATTCCGGCCGAGCGCTGGACACGCAAGTCGGATCGCCGGCATCCCGCCCGCGGCGACTGAGTCGGAAACCCAGCTTGTCACCTCAGACTGACCTATCTCAACGGAGACCCGCCGTGCGCAGCTACCCCCACAACAGCCCTGAAGCCGCCGCGCGAATCGTCGCGTTGGTGCTGATCTCCGACGGTCATGTGTGCAGTTCCGAGTTCGAAGTCCTCAAGAAACTAGAGGCTGAGCGCCAACTCGGTCTGGAGCCCCAGCTCCTGCCGCACATCGTTCACACGCTATGCGAAGAACTTTTGGCGAGTGGGTACGGGACAGGTTCGCTCATGGGCAACGTTGATGACAACGCCTTGGCGTCATTGATGGCCGAGATATCGGATCCGGCGCTGCAAAGGACCGTCCTGCGTTTGTCCCTGGCCGCCGCCCTAGCAGACGGTCACCTGGCCGACGGCGAAACCTTGGTGTTGGAGGCCGCCCGGCACCATTGGAAGCTTGTCGATGGTGAGGAGCCCGGCGCCGCCAAGGCGACCCGCCGCCACGATGCCTGATCGGGCATAAGGGGCCGCAGGCCCTGCGTTGTGAACCAGTGGTCCAGCGCCGGGCGAAGGGCCGAGTGTCTTGCAGATCCGTCAGTCGCCCCCGACCAGCTTGAACTCCCGCAGCAGTGCGCCGATCTGGGTCTTGTCGAGTTTCTTCATCAGCAGGTTGCGCACGAACGCGGGGCCCGGGATGTCGAGTTCCTTGCCATCGCGCAGACGCCCGGACGCGGCCAGGAGCATGCGGATGTCGTAGGTGGAGTTGAAGACCTCAGGTACACCGCGCTCGACGTCGAGCAGCGTGTAGACAGCCTCCATCGGCGTGCGCACGGAGTACTCGGTGGTGAAGATGCAGTCGCGCTGCTTCGACTCAGCGAATTGTCCGATGAAGGCGAAGTTGATCGCGCTCTCGGGTACCACGTCCGGCCGAACGCCGGGTCCTTCGCGGCTATGCGCCGCCACAGATCCCAGGCCGGCGCAGGCCCGGTGAGGAGCTTGGCCGGCGTGCGGTGGTCGCCGTTGTCCGAGTTCTCGGTCAGTGAGCCGATGGTCATGAACACCAAGTCATCGGGGCCCAGATCAACGCCACCTTTGACCCCCTTGCTGCGCCAGTGGATGCGGGTCGCCTGCTTGCGGCTGGGCGCGATGTCGAAATCGACATCGGTGACCTCGGTGCCGTACTGGAAGGCGACGCCGTGATCCCGCAGCCACTTGACCAGCGGCAGCACCAGCGACTCGTACTGGTTGAACCGGGTGAACTTCAGTTCTTTGATGAGGTTCCTTCGGTTGAGGTTTCAGCGGCGGATACATGCTGCCCTTCAGCGGGCGTGCAGGCTGGCGCCGGGTGTCGATACAGGTACGCCGGAAGTCAACCCGCGAAGTCCAGCACCACCCGCGACGGCACCTCGCCTTTGGCCAAGCGCTCGAAGACAGCATTGATGGTGGACAGGGGCTGCAATTCGATGGCGGCCTTGACCTTGCCGTCGGCGGCGAAGGCCAGAGCCTCGGCCATGTCACGCCGGTTGCCGACGAAGGAGCCACGGATGGTGATGCAGTTGACCACCACGTCGAACAGCGGTGTTGGAAACTCGCCCGGCGGAATGCCCACCAGCACGCAGGTGCCGTGTTTGCGCGTCATGCCCACGCCCTGTTGGAAAGCCGGCAAGGACGGCGCAGTAATCAGCACGCCGTGTGCACCGCCGTCGGTGAGCTTGCGCACCAAAGCCACCGGATCCGCGGCCCTGGCGTTGACCACGGCATCGGCGCCCAGGCGGCGGGCGTGTTCGAGCTTGCGGTCGTCGATGTCGACCGCGCACACGTGCAGGCCCATGGCCTTGGCGTACTGCACGCCCAGATGACCCAGGCCGCCGATACCCGAGACGACCACCCATTGCCCGGGCCTGGCCTGCGTTTCCTTCAGCCCCTTGTACGAAGTGATGCCGGCGCAGATCAACGGCGCGGCATCGCGTGCGGCCAGGCCCGGCGGGATGTGGGCAACGTAGTTCGGGTCGGCGACGATGTATTCGGCAAAGCCGCCATTCTTCGTGTAGCCGCCGAATTGAGCCTCGGCGCACACCGGTTCCTGCGCCGCCAAGCAGAACTCGCAATGGCCACAGGCCGAATAGAGCCAGGGCACGCCGACCCGGTCGCCCTCCTTCACCGCCGTGACGCCGGCACCGAGCGCCGTGACGATGCCGATACCTTCATGCCCAGGGGTGAAGGGCAATGTGGGTTTCAGCGGCCAGTCGCCACTGGCGGCATGCAGGTCGGTATGACAGACCCCGCAGGCCTCGGTCTTGACCAGGATCTGGCCTGCACCGAGGGTGGGGATGTCGAGTTCCTTCAGCACCAGCAGCTGGCCGAATTGCTCGACCTGCGCGGCTTGCATCTGGCGCGTCATGCCATCGCCTTCGGGAAATCGGCGCCGCGCGCGACGGACTCTCCTGCCATGAAGTCCTGGCGCAGTTCGTCGACCTTGGCCATCGCGCCCTCGAAGGCGTCGTTGCCCAGCAGCAGGTGGTGCGGTGGCTTGCCCGAAGCCACCGCCTCGATGATGGCCTTCACACCTCGCACGGGGTCGCCGGGCTGCTTACCCGACGATGCGCGCACGGCCAGGCGCACCTTGCCGGCGGTGGCGTCGTAGTCGCCAATCGGGTGCATGCTTTCGTTGGCCGAACGGCCGGCCCAGTCGGTGCGGAACCCACTCGGGTTGACCACCATCACCTGGATTCCCAGCGGCTCAACCTCGCGCCGCAAGGCCTCGGACAAGCCCTCCACGGCGAACTTGCTGGCGTTGTACTGGCCCAGCGCCGGCATGCCGCGCACACCCGCCAGCGACGACAGGTTGACGATGCAGCCGCGCCGGCGCTGGCGCATGCCGGGCAGCACGGCCTGCACCATGCCGGTCAGGCCGAACACGTTGACATCGAACATCTTGCGCACTTCGGCGGCGTCTCCTTCCTCGATGGCGGCGAAGTAGCCAATGCCGGCGTTGTTCACCAGCACGTCGATGCCGCCGAATCGCGCTTCGGCCGCCCTCACGGCAGCAGTGACCTGCCCGGGCTGTGTGACGTCGAGCTCGAGCACCAGCACGTGATCGCTCGCCAGATCGACGGGCAGCTTGGTCAGGTCGCGCGCAGTCACTACCGTGCGCAACCCGCGTTGGATGGCCTGGCGGGCCAGTTCCAGGCCGAAGCCGGTGGAGCAACCGGTGATAAACCACACGGGCGCATCGGTGCGTTCCGCATGCGGGGCTTGCCGGGGTTGCTGGGCGTTCTTGGCGTGCTGGGTGGCCTTGTTCATGAGATCTCCTTGGTGCTCAGACGGGTGCTGCGGCGTTGCCGCTGCGAATGAGCTTCTTGTTGACGAATTCCTGGATGCCCCTGCGGCTCATCTCGCGGCGGTAGCCCGAGTGCTTGACGCCGCCGAACGGCAGTTCAGGGTCAGGCCGCAAGGGCCGGATAGTCGGTGTAGCCCTTGGCGCCGGGCACGTAGAAGGTCGCCATGTCAGGGGCGTTCAGCGCGGCGTCTTTGCGCATGCGCGCCACCAAATCGGGGTTGGCGAGGAACGGACGCCCGAAGGCAATGAGGTCGCCCCGCTTGTCGAGCAATGCCTGCTCGGCACTGGCATGGTCGAAACCGCCAGAGAGGATGAACAGCCCGTCGAAG
>JANMGB010000164.1:0-12069 GCA_031374415.1 Burkholderiales bacterium | reverse complement strand
TCAGTGAATTTGAAAGGTTGGAAGCCGTGTCTTCATCCGCCATGCGTCGTTACAAATCCTCGCGATACCAAAGGGTATCGCTGCGGTTTGCGCCTAGCCTGACGAATGAATCCATCGACTTCGAACCTTTCAAATCCACTGAGATGGGGCACCCGCTGCCGGGGTGGCCTGTCAGGGCTCGCCGTAACGCGTTTCGGCTTCTTCGAGCACGCTGTCAATGGCCCCCAGCAGTTCAGCCACGCTCACGGGTTTGGTCAGGTATCTTATCGCGCCGGCATCCAGGACTTCGCTGATCTGTGAGGCCACGGCATCGGCGGACACCATCATCACTGGGATCATGGCGGTGCGGGGGTCCGCCTGAAGCTGGCTAAGCACCTCCAGGCCGTTCATGTCCGGCAGGTGCATGTCGAGCAACACCACGTCGGGCCTGTCACGGTGAATTGCCTCCAGGCCGTCTTGACCCGTGAAGGAGACGTCCAGACGCACCTGGGGGCGCAGCGACAAAATGCCGCGCATGACTTCGATGTTGGTCTCGTTGTCTTCAACGTAGTGAATGATGCGCTGGTTGTAGCCTGGCGTGACGGCGGGGAGCTGGGTGGTGGCGGTGGGCGCCATCCTGACATCGTTGAGCGCCGGCAAGCTCAAGGTGAAGGTGGTGCCTTCTTGGGGCGTGCTTTTCACTTTGAGTCGGCCCCCCATCAGCTCGGCCAGGCGCTGGCTGATCACCAGGCCAATGCCGGTGCCCTCAACGCCGGAGTGGTCGCGGCCGAGGCGGTTGAAGGGCTGAAAGAGGTTTTTGATTTGGTCCGGGGTCATGCCCAGGCCCGTGTCGGTGACGCTGATTTTGATGAGGTCGTTGCTGCGCTTGGCCGCGATGTGGATCGAGCCGCGCTCGACGTTGTACTTGACGGCATTGCTCAGCAGGTTCGTCAAAATCTGTTTGACGCGGGTGGCATCACCCTCCAGGTGAAGCGCATCAGGATCGATTTTTTGGGAGATGGTGATGCCGTACCGTTGGGCATCGCGCTCCAGCATGGGGAGGGTGGCCGCGAGCAATGTGGGCAGGTGCAGGGGTTGGGGGTGCAGTTGCAGGTTGCCCGACTCGATGCGTGACAAATCGAGCACCTCGTTGATCATTTCGAGCAGGTGCCAGCCGGCGTGTTGAATTTGCTCTACCCAAGGGCGCTGGGCCGGCGCCAAGGGGTGTTTGACATCCATCTCCAGCAATTGGGCAAAGCCCAGCATGGCGTTGAGGGGGGTGCGCAGCTCGTGACTCATGCGCGAAAGGAACTCGCTCTTGGCTTCGTTGGCCGCCTCGGCGGCTTCGCGAGCCCGCTCAGCTTCGTCCAGGCGCAGATGCTCGGAGATGTCCTCGACGGCGCTCACGATGCGCCGCGGGCGTCCGGCCGCGTCACGCAAGAGCGACACGGTGCATTGCACAAAGACCGTCTCACCTTGCTTGTGGATGTAGCGGGTGGTGCGGCGATAGACGTCCAGTTCTCCGTGGACCAGCTTGTTGCTCAGGACGATGTCTTCCTGGGTTTCGTCCGGGTGGGTGAAGTCAAAAGAATTCATGACCAGCAGCTCGTCGTTGGTGTAGCCCACAAGCTCACAAAAACGAGGGTTCACCTGTTTGAGCTTGCCGTGCAGGTCAGCGTACGCCACGGCAATAGGGACGATGTTGAAAATGTTTCTGAAGCGCTGCTCGCTTTCGCGCAGCGCGTCTTCAGCACGCTCGCGATCACGGACCTCCTGCACCAAGGCAGCGGTGCGTTGATTCACGGCCTCCTCGATGCGTCCGGTTCGTCCGGTGACCGTGAGCAACAAAGCGCCCAACATGCCCGCACACGCCAGGGCAACCAGTGACATGACCTGGGTGCTGGCTTTCTCGTAGGGGGTCAAGTCTCGGGCTTGGGCGCTCAGGCGCAACTCCCATTGCCGCCCGGCAAAGCTCAGCTGTTCACGGTGGGTCAATTCGGCGGCGCCTTGATCGCAGTCTGGGGCGCCCGCCAAGCGCTGGCGTTGGGATGTCTGTCGGTCGACATCGATGATGCACACCTTGAGGTAGTCGGGCCCCTGAGCATTCAGGGCTTGCAAAAAGTCATCCATGCGCAGGGTGACGAAAACGAGACCCCGCAGGGCGTCAATGCGCTGAGCCTCGCTCCCGGGCTGGCCCCGGTATACCGCGTGATACAGCACCACCCCCTTGGATTGCTTGCCTTGGGGCTCCTGAACCAACTCAAAACCTGCGCTGGCGGCTGGCTCGTCGGTTCGGGCTGAAGTGAGCATCGCGTGCCGCGCCTCGGGCACAGTCCAGGCATTGAAGCCCAGCGCCACCTCATTGCGGTTCAGGGGCTCAATGTAGCGCGTGGCCATGCTGTCACCACCGAGCATCCTGGGGGTGCGATCCACATCCTGCGAAGCTTGCTCGCGGCCATGCAATCGGAAGTTGGTAAAGCCTTCGATGCGCGCACGGGCTTCAAAGGCCAGCGTCTCCGCTGGCCCGAGACGCTCACTCCAGCCTAAAGCGGTGATTTGCTTGTACTGCGCCAGCCAGCGCCCGGACATGTCATGAAATTGAGTGCGCGAAAACTCTTCCGCCAGACCATGAGCACTTCGCAGTGCTTCAAGGGCGTTGAGCGGTTGTTCCAGCTGGGCGCGCAAACGCGAGCCCATCGCAGCAGCGTCCAATTCAAAGACGTTCAACGCTCGCTCATGATCCAGGCGCATGGTGTGGTGGATTCCCAGGCCCAGAACGACCGTGGCGACGCTGAGGGTCATCCCCACCGACAGCCTGCGAGGGCGCCATTCGTGGCGGGGCAGGCCAATGAGCGTGAGGGTGATCGGTGCACCCAGCAGCACGCCCAGCGTATCACCGGTCCACCAGGTGAGCCAAGTTGAGGCCTGGGACTGCGTCCCCAGACCGCCCGCCATGGTGAGTGCCCAGGTCCCCACAGACGCGCTGAGCACGCAGGCCAGCACGCCACCCAACAGGAAGAACAAGGCCACGTCGCGTGGCTCAGACAGAGTCAGGGGGTGCCGAACGAAGCGCTTCACCAGGATCGCACCACCCATGGCTTGGGCGGTGGCTCCCAGGCTCAACAGGGTGGCCGACAAGATGCCTGGCCATGAAAGCGAGGGGTTCATTGCCAGGTTCAACAGGAACGAGGCCACCAGCACCGCCAGGGCAACCCGCCGGCCCCACACCAAGATGCAGGCCAAGGCCACACCGGCTGCAGGAGACAGCGCAGACGCAGAGGCGTTGGGGCTGACCAGCAGCAAGCTCAGCGCGCCACACAGCGTGTAGCCAAACGCGGTCAGCAGCAGGCGCAGCATGTTCAGCCGAGCCAGGTGACTCGCGCGGTTCAGTGACTTGGACAAGGTGCTCGGTGGCATAGAGCGGGCAGGGGGCCCTCCGGAGGTTGGGTTGGCGTGTCTGGCTCAAGCCCCGCTCGAGGGCCGTCCAAGGGCTTGACAACGCGCTGTGAGCCTACCATCAGAGCCCACCTGCAGGTGGGCTCTGATGGTGCGCCACGACTGCGGTTTGCGACTTTTGGCGCAGCTTGCTGGCTCAGACCGTGACGAGCAGTTGGCGTGGAGGGCGTGGATTTACTTGTCAATTCCGCGCCCCGGTACCCCGTCACGTGAGCGGTCCATCAGGTTCTCAAGCACTTCAATGCGGTGTCTGCGTGGTGTGGTGATGGCGTAAAAGCGTTCCAGTAACCCGTCGGAGTGACCCACGGTCACCAGACTTCCTGCCCGCAGTTCATCCTGAACCACCACTTCCGGCAATACCGCCAACCATCCGCTGTCGCGAGCAATCAGGCGCAGCATGGCCATGTCATCCACCTCCGCACGCAGCCGAGGGCTCACACCAGCAGATGCGCACAGCGCATCGAACTGTGCGCGCAATGCGTGGCGAGGGCCGGGAAGCGCGATGTCAACGCCGTCAAGGTCTTCCGGTATGCGCAGGCTTTGCGACTTCCACCGAGTGGCAGGGCCGACCAGGGAGATGGACTGACTGCCCAGAAATCGGCAATGCAAGGGACGCTCTGGATCTGCGGGCACGGTCTCGTTGGCCAACACGACGTCGAGCTGGTGTTGAAGCAGGCGGGTGATCAGCCCCTCCAGCAGACCTGACTCCAGGGTCAGCACCACGCTTGGGTCTGCGAGCACGGGGCGAATCCAGTTTTCCTGGTAGTTGCGTGACAGTGTCGCCACGCTGCCGACACGCAAGCGCGTGATCCCTGCTGTGCGCCCCTCCAGCCGGCCCAGCATTTCTTGACCCAGGCCAAAGATGTTCTCGGCATACGCCAGCACCAGCTGCCCGGTGTCGTTGAGCACAAGGCGGCGCCTCTCGCGGGTGAACAAGTCCTCGCCAATGCGGTCCTCCAAATGCCGAATCTGGGCCGAGACCGCCGATTGCGAGGTGTGCAGTTCTTTCGCTGCGTGTGTCAGGTGGCCCAACTTGGCGACGCGCCAGAAATAGAACAGATGGTGAAAGTTGAGCTGCTCGAGTTGCATTGTTCTGTTTTTAATATTTATTTATTACTATCAATGTAATTTACAGAACGAAGTTTAGCAAGCATGATCCCGCGCAATTCTTGAACAGGTCTTGCGATGGACATCCCCCACGTTTTGTTCTTGGCCAGCGCCTTGGCACCGGTCGTTTTGATGTTGATGGCGGTTCTGCTGCCGCGGTTTCACCGGGTTTGCGTCACCAGGCTCTGGCGGGCTTTCCTCATTCTTTCCGTTGGCGCGCTGGTTGCCACAGGCATCGCAGCCTGGGTGGGCCCCAGCGGCTTGCGCCTGCCAACGATGCTACAGGCGTCACCCATCGGCCTTGGCATGGGCTTGCTGGTGCAGCTGCTGGGCACCGTCATCGGTGGTTTTTCAGCCCGGTACCTGGAGGGGGAGGCCGGCCAACGGGGCTATGTGGCGGCACTGGCCGGCGTGCTGGCTGCCGTGCATCTGCTGCTCATGGCTGATCACTGGGTGGTTCTGATCATGGCCTGGGCGCTGGTGGGCGTGGCGCTGCAGCATCTGCTGTGCTTTTACCCGGACCGCGCCTTTGCCCTGCTGGCAGCCCACAAGAAGCGGATCGCTGATCGGGTGGCCGACGTGCTCCTGGTTGGGGCTGCCGCCCTGGCATGGGTCGAAGTGGGCAGCGGTTCATTGTCAAGCCTGTGGACACATCTCGGCCGGGAGGGCATGTCCACCGCCTTGCAGTTCAGCGCCGTGGCGCTGGTGCTGGCCGTCATCCTGCGTACAGCGCTGTTGCCCGTGCATGGCTGGCTGATCCAGGTCATGGAGGCACCCACGCCAGTTTCCGCACTGCTGCATGCCGGGGTGGTCAATCTTGGCGGCTTTGTGCTGATCCGCTTTGCGCCTTTGCTCGAGCACGCGACGCCCGCACGTGCACTGTTGGTGGCGTTCGGCTTGGGTGCCGCCGTGCTGGCAGGGATGGTGATGCTGACCCGCATCAGCATCAAGGTCCGACTGGCCTGGTCGACGGTGGCCCAGATGGGCTTCATGGTGCTCGAATGCGGGCTCGGCCTCTACACCCTCGCAGCCCTGCATTTGATCGGGCATTCACTCTACAAGGCCCATGCGTTTCTTTCGGCCTCGACCGTCGTGCGGCAGACGCGCCTGCAGGGTATGCACGGCACGGCATCACCCGCGGCACTCAGTCTGGTTCTGGCCCCGGCCGTGGCCATCTCGGCGGTGCTCCTGCTCCAGTCCTATTTCGGTCATGCGGCCTGGCCCTGGTGGTGGAGTGTTGTTCTGGGTTTGGCGTGGGCACCCCTGCTGTGGCTGCCCTCCCAGCGCGTTGACTTTCGGGCGCTTGTTGTGCAGGGCCTGTCTGGCGTGCTGATGGTGGCAGGCCTCACGGGCGCTGCATTGCTGGCCCATGCTTTTGTGCCCGGTGTTCACGATGTACCCCATGACGCGCTAGGCGTGCTCGCTCTCATGGGCCTGGTCGGGTTGTACGGCTGCTTGGCGGTGCTGCAGCTGCGGCCGCACACGCTGCGGACTTGGCGGCGGTGGAGTTATGCCGGATTTTATGTGGACGAGGTCTACACCCGCTTTGCCTTGCAACTCTGGCCGACCCGCTGGATCCCCGAGCCCATCACTAACGCTGGCCCCAAGGCACCCCCCTCACTGGTGGCTGATGCCCCGCAATGAACCAGCAGGAAAATTCCATGATCGATACCTTCAACTCTGGCACTCAGTCGGGCCTGGAGTGCCAGCCCCAAGGCGCGCCCGCGCCAGACACAGCATTCAACGCTCAGGTCGAGGCCGCATGCAAGCAGGCGTGCCAGGCCATTGCACCCGCATGGCCGCTGGATCGCGCCATCGCTGTGAATCCCCACTGGTCACGCATCGGTATGCCGGTGCGCCGGGTGGCGGCCCGCATGGCGGTGCTGGGCAGCATCCAGGTTTTCCCCCCGCGAGACCGCCTGCAACAGGCTTGGGAGGAGGGCCGGATCAGCCCCGCTGACCTTGCGCAGGCCTTGCACCAGGTGCCCGACGCGCGCTCGACTGGATTGACGCCCGAGAAATGCCTGGAAGAGATTCGCAGCGCCCCCCCAATGCAACAATTTCCGCTGCTGATCGACATGCTCGACAACGATCCGAAGCGGCAAACACGCTTGTCCTGGCGCGAGGCCATCACGCACCACGTGAGCCAGACCTGTGCCGCCTATTTCGATGAACATCAGGCCGACTGGCAGCCTGAGCGCTCGCAAGGCTTGTATGCTTTTTGGCGCGACACGCTGCGGCATGACCACGGTATCGGCCTGCTGATGGGGCTGCCTCGTCTGGGTCGTGCATTGGATGCCTTGCCCGCCACAAGGCAGGACGCCGAGCGCTGGGTGCTCAAGCGCTTGGGGTTGCCGCACGAGGTGTGGGCCGATTACTTGGAGGCCGTGCTGCTCACCGTCAACGGCTGGGCCTCCTGGTGTGCCTATTTGGGTTGGCAGGCTGGCCTAGAAGGCCGCGAGGACACTCATCTGCGAGAACTGCTCGCCATCCGTCTGGCCTGGGGCGCCCTCCTGCTTGAATGCAAAGATGATGCCGCTGCCACGCAAGCGTTTGCTGCCCTCAAGCGAGCATGGAGTCAAGCACCCGCATTGTTGCAAGAGGCCGAGCAGCTCCTGCTGATCGACGAGGTCTGGCAGGTGGCGCTGGAGGTCGGCTATCAGCGCGCTTTGGCGCAACAGCTTCTGGCGTTGAGCAGCGCCGGGGCGGCGTCGCAAGCGGTTGAAGTGCAGGCAGCCTTTTGCATCGATGTGCGCAGCGAGCCCCTGCGCCGTGCACTTGAAGCGGTCTCGCCCGCCGTCCAGACGCTCGGATTTGCCGGCTTTTTTGGCCTGCCGGTTGCCTACACGCCACTGGCCACCCAGGCCCGACGACCGCAATTGCCCGGCTTGCTCGCGCCGACCGTTGAGGTCACCGACTGCATGAGGTCCGCCGTCGCGGTCGACATTGAGTCTGATGCTGGGCTGCAAAGGGCTGCCAGCCGATCCCGTGTGGCCCATTTCGCTTTGTCGGATCAGTGGCTTGCCGCCAGCCGCTGGCCGAGCGCTGCTTTTTCATTCGTGGAAGCGGCAGGTTGGGGCTACCTGGGAAAACTAGGGCAATGGCTCATGCCCACCAGGCAGGCCAGGTTGCGAGACGATCTGGAGGGCCTCCCAGCGCGCTATCGTCCCCTCTGCCGGCCTCAGATTGTGGGTCTTGATCTGGACGCCAAAGTGTCGCTGGCCGGTCGCGTGCTGCAGGCCATGGGGCTGGCGCAAAACCTGGCGCCCCTGGTGCTGTTGGTCGGGCACGGCAGTCAGTCCGCCAACAACGCCCATGCGGCCGCGCTGGACTGCGGTGCGTGTTGCGGCCAGACCGGTGAGGTCAATGCGCGTTGCCTCGCGCAACTGCTCAACGAACCCGCAGTGCGCGCAGGGCTCCAGGCGCGTGGGATCGTCATCCCTGAGTCAACGGCGTTTGTGGCGGCCCTGCACAACACCACCACAGACGAGATTGAAGACTTCGACCTCGACCTCTTGCCCACTGCCGCGCGTGCCCGGTGGGACCGTTTGCAGCCCGTTTTGGCGCAAGCCGGCGATCAGGTGCGCGCAGAGCGGGCGCCGCGACTCAAGCTAAGCCCGGGCGGACCGGCGAGCGACCTCTTGGATCAGTTGCGTCGTCGAGCCAATGACGGGGCTCAAACGCGTCCTGAATGGGGCTTGGTAGGCAACGCTGCCTTCCTCATTGCACCCCGTCAAAGAAGTCGTGGTGCCGTCCTGGGTGGGCGCATTTTTCTGCATGACTATGCTGCCAACGATGACGTCGACGGCAGCATCCTTGAATTGCTGATGACCGCGCCGATGCTGGTGACGCATTGGATCAACTGGCAGTATCACGCTTCAACATGCGACCCCGTGCGCCTGGGGAGCGGCAACAAACTGCTGCACAACGTGGTGGGCGGAAACATCGGTGTGTTTGAGGGCAATGGCGGCGATCTGCGCATGGGCCTATCGCGCCAGTCGTTGCACGATGGTGAGCGCTGGGTGCATGAACCGCTGCGTCTGACGGTGGTGATCGACGCGCCGCAACGGGCCATCGATGCTGTGATCGGCAAGCATGCCGTCGTCAAGCAATTGCTGGACAACGGATGGCTGCACCTCTGGCGTTTCGATCAGTCTGATTTGATGCGCTATGAGGCGGGTGAATGGCATCCCGTGCTGCTGGGGGCCGCTGATGTCCCCCAACACACCGCGCAGGCTCCTCGAATCACACGTTGAACAAGAAATTCAAAACATCGCCGTCCTTGACCACGTATTCCTTGCCTTCAGCGCGCATTTTGCCGGCATCTTTGGCGCCTTGTTCGCCTTTGCAAGCGATGAAGTCATTGAACGCGATGGTCTGGGCGCGGATGAAGCCCCGCTCAAAATCCGTGTGAATGACTCCGGCGGCCTGCGGCGCGGTGTCTCCGGTGTGAATGGTCCAGGCGCGCACTTCTTTCACGCCCGCCGTGAAGTAGGTTTGCAGGCCTAGCAGGGTAAAGGCCGCTCGGATCAGACGGTTCAAGCCGGGCTCAGTCTGACCCATGTCAGACAAAAACAGGGCTTTGTCCTCGTCTTCCATTTCGGCCAACTCAGCCTCGGTCTTGGCGCAGATGGCCACCACGGGGGCGTGTTGTGCTTGGGCAAAAGTGGCCAGTTTGTCGAGGTAGGGGTTGTTCTCAAAGCCATGCTCGTCGACGTTGCCTACGAACATGGCTGGCTTGGCTGTGATCAGGCACAGTGGCTTGAGCACAGCTTGGTCATCTTTGCTGAACTTGATGCTGCGCACAGGCTGAGCCTCGTTCAGGGCAGCGTGGCACTGGGTCAGCACTTGCACCAGGCGCAGGGCTTCTTTGTCGCCGGTCTTGGCCACTTTGCCGTAGCGCTGCAATCCCTTTTCCACTGTGCTCAGGTCGGCCAGGCACAGCTCGGTCTGGATGACCTCGATGTCGGCGATGGGGTCGACCTTGCCGGCGACGTGAACCACGTTCTCATCGTCAAAACAGCGGACAACGTTGACGATGGCGTCGGTCTCGCGAATGTGGGCCAGAAACTGGTTGCCCAGGCCCTCCCCCTTGGACGCGCCCGCCACCAAGCCAGCGATGTCAACGAATTCGACCGTGGCCGGCAAAATCCGCTCAGGTTTGACGATCTCAGCCAGCTGCGCCAGCCGCGGGTCGGGCACCGACACGATGCCGACATTGGGTTCAATGGTGCAAAAAGGATAGTTTTCAGCGGCGATGCCGGCCTGGGTCAAGGCATTGAAAAGGGTGGACTTGCCCACATTGGGCAAGCCCACGATGCCGCATTTGAGGCTCATAACTGTCTTTCGGTGAGGATCATTGGAAGAGGGTATTTTGGCGCTGAAAGGGATCGACCTGGAAATGGCCGACTCCAGGCTCGAGATACCGATGGCGCAGTCCTGCCTACAATCGGGGCATGCAAGCCACTGATGTACTCATTCATGGCGCCGGCATTGTCGGCCAGACCCTGGCGTTGAGCCTGGGGCCCTTGGGGCTGCGTGTGGCCCTTGGCGCCGCACCCGAAGTGCCGGAGCATCAAGATGTTCGCGCCTATGCGCTGAATGCCCAGTCGGTCGATTTGCTGCGCCAGCTCAAAGTGTGGGATGCCTTGCCTTCGCATGCCGTCACCCCCGTCTATGACATGCAGATCGAGGGCGATGCGCTGGGTGCGCTGTCGTTCTCAGCGTGGCAACAAGGCGTTGAGGCCTTAGCCTGGATTGTCGATGTGCATGCCCTTGAGGCTGCCTTGTCAACGGCGGTGCGTTTTGCCCCCCATGTTCACGCCCTGGCGCCAGGCCAAGCTGAGCCCAGCGCCGCGCTGACAGCGATTTGCGAGGGGAGGCAATCGACCCGTCGGGATGCCTTGGCGGGCGTCACCGCCCAGCGCGTGAGCTATGGTCAGACGGCGATTGCGGCACGGCTGTCGTGTGGCGTGCCTCACACGGGTGTGGCGCGGCAGTGGTTTCGCTCGCCCGATGTCCTGGCCTTGCTGCCGTGCACACAGGAGCCGGGGGGCACGCCGGCCTATGCCCTTGTTTGGTCTTTGCCGAGCGACCGTGCGCAGGCACTGATGGATCTGCCCGAGGCTGCCTTCGAGCTCGCCCTGAATGAAGCGGTGCCTCTGGCCAGCAGCGTGGGCCCTTTGAGCCTGTGTTCTCGGCGCAGCGCCTGGCCCTTGTCTCGCCTCATGGTCGAGCCATGGTGTGGTGCTGGGTGGGTGTTGCTGGGCGACGCGGCTCACGGCGTGCACCCTTTGGCCGGCCAGGGCTTGAACCTTGGCTTGGCGGATGTCGCAGCACTCCAGCAGGTGCTGCTTGAGCGCGAGGGCTGGCGCTCGCCGGGGGATGTCAAACTGTTGCGCCGCTTTGCGCGGGCCCGTGCTTTGCCGACCCTGGCCATGGGACAGCTCACTGGCGGACTGATGCATTTGTTTGCAAATCCCCACCCGGTGGCTCGGGAACTTCGCAACCGCGGCTTGAGTCTGCTTCACCATGCCCCGGGTTTCAAACGTTGGTTGACGCAGCAGGCACTTCAGCTGGGCGGTCGAGTTTGACGCAGTTGGGTCGTTGTTTTTCTTTTGACTGGACATTCACCATGCACCGTAAGCCCTTATTTTTCTCTCGCGCGCAGCGCTGTCTTCTGACGGTGGCCTGCGCACTGCTGGGGGCCGTCCCCGCGTGGGCAGACGAGGCCGATATTCGCAAGGCGCTCACGGAGCGCCTGCCCCAGTTGCCCAAAATCGACGAAATCACAAAGACACCGATGGGTTTGTACGAAGTGCGGGTCGGCACTGATTTGTATTACACCGACGAGAAGGGGGACTATTTCATCGAGGGGCATGTCACCGACACCAAGACCCGAGTCGACCTCACGCAAGCGCGCATCGATAAACTCACAGCGATCGACTTTGCCACGCTGCCTCTCAAAGATGCCGTGGTCTGGAAGCAAGGCAACGGTGCGCGCAAGATTGCCGTGTTTGCCGATCCCAACTGTGGTTATTGCAAGCGCTTTGAGCGCGATCTGCAGAAACTCAAAGATGTGACGGTGTACACCTTCATCTACCCCATCCTGGGCCCTGACTCGCAAGAGAAAAGCCGCAACATCTGGTGTGCCAAAGACAGCACGAAGGCCTGGTTGTCCTGGATGTTGGAAAACACGCCTCCGGTGAGATCGATGGTGGCCTGTGATGTGGGCGCCCTGGAGCGCAACACGGCCATGGGCATGCGCTTCAAAATCACAGGCACGCCGTCCGTCCTGTTCGAAGACGGCAAGCGGGTGCCCGGTGCCATGGGTCTGGAGCAGATGGAAAAACAGTTGTTGAGCAGCGCGGCTGCCATGCGAAAAAACTAGGGCCTGTTCGGAAACTCCTCGTCGGGCAGAAAATGGCCTATTGGAGTGGGCTGCAAGGCGCAAAGCACAGCAATACCGGTCGGTATTGCGAGCATTTGCAACGCCGCAGACCGCTTCAAGAGGCCGTTTGATGGCTG
>JANMGB010000155.1:0-2382 GCA_031374415.1 Burkholderiales bacterium | reverse complement strand
CCGGTGCAACCTGTCAGCAGATGCGCCGCCTCGAGCACTGCCATGCGTAGGCCGCTCGGCACGACCGCCTGCAAGGCGCGTCCACGGTTGCGGCGCTGGCGTCGTCGCGCTCGCGCTGACGACGGTGGCGGCCGGCGCGCGAAGAGCAGGCGCTCGTCGCCGTGGCCGCTGTGCCACACAAATGTGAAGCCGTCGATCGACGTGCCCTTGTCCGCCGCTGTGCGATAGATGGCGAGCGAGTCGTCGAGAATCTGCGCCGCCGCCAACAGCGGCAGCACATTCGGCGCGGCGCGCGCGACGCGTGACAGCAGGCCCAGCTCCGGCGAGCGGCCCGCTGGCGCAGCGACGGCGACGCCGCGGTGCGCGAGTGCTCCAATGCGGACCATGTGCGCACTCTGCTGGTCGGCCGATGCTCGGGCGCGATCGGCGATGCGGTCGAGCTCAGCGGCGACGTCGAACGAGCGGTAGACGTGCGGCGTTGCGTGCGACGCAGCATCCGCCGAAAAAGTCGACTCATGCAAAACGACGCCGCCGATCTTGTGCGTCGCCGACACCAAACGAGTGCGCGTCGCGACGGCAAGCGGCGCCAGCTCGTCGACGTCGGGCAGATCGTCCGAGAACGCGCGCGACAGCGCGTCGGCCAACTCGTTGAACACGCCGTTGATGTAGACACAGTGCAAGCTGTGGCCGACCAGGTCGAGTGCGGTCGTCAGAAGACGACGTTTGGTCGTCATCTCGGCACTGCTCATCAGATCGAGGATCGCCGCGTTGTCGGACAGCCAGACCGACGTGCGACCAACCGTGTAGTGCGGGTACGCCTCGACGCCGTTGCGGAGCGCGGCGAGCTCCTTCTCCTGCGTTGTGTACGCGAGCTGCGCTGCCGTGAACTTGAAGCTAACGGCGTTGACGATGCAGAGCTCTTTGCCGGCGTCATCGAGCTGCATGTAGATGCACGCGCCCGCCTTGCCCGACGCGTCGGTGAAGATGAAGAGCGTTTTGGCGGCATTGAACGCGGTCAGCGCGTTTGGCGTCGACAGAGCCGCGATGATGGCGTTCCACGCACGCAACACCTCCGGCGACCAGTCGATGGCGCCAGTTGGCGCTGGGCCCGCGGCCGTCTGCGCCTCGACCAG
Organism: Burkholderiales bacterium; assembly: GCA_031374415.1. Classification (GTDB taxonomy): domain Bacteria; phylum Pseudomonadota; class Gammaproteobacteria; order Burkholderiales; family Burkholderiaceae_C; genus CANHBY01. The sequence continues at coordinate 1,249 of JANMGB010000155.1, read as the reverse complement.
CACCGCGATGTCGTCGGCCGAGCCGACCAGGAAGCGGCGCACCCACACGCAGACGCCGAGGAATCGGCGCATCGCACCAAACGTCGCCGGCTTCTCATAATTGCGCAGTGCCTCGAGGTAGGTCGTCTTGGCGCGGATCTGGCCCTTGCTGAGCTCGTGGCCGACGAAAACGGCCTTGGTGAAGCCGATGCGCGTCTTCGGCGCACTGCACGTCACGCCACAGCGGCGGCATTCGGCCAGCCACTCTGCCACCATCTTCAGCAGATTCGGCATGTTGTGCGCGTCAGCGTCCTTGGCGTTGCCGATCAGGTCGTCCATCCACAGGCGCGTGAGATAGCCGGGCCGATCGAGCTCGAACGCTTTGGCCATCATGTGGTGGTAGCCTGCGGGCACGTTCTTGATGCCGAGCTGCGCGACGCACGGCGTCAGCACCTGGCCGTCGAGCGTGATGGCGACAGCGGCGCCGCTGCCATGTGCGAGCGACCACTGGTGGAACGCCGAAAACACGTCGGACTGCAGGAAGCGGTTGCCACCGAACGCCGCGATGTCTTCGAGGCTCTGCTCCGCGTTGGGCATGTTGTGCGCCGAGCCGAGCAACATTTCGTTGGCGGCGTTGTGCGCGAAAACGATGCGCGGCAGCGGCGTTGGCGCGTCCGCCGCGCCGGGCGCGGAAGCCGAGCCATCCTTGACCTTGCCCTTGACGACGAAACCTGGTGCCACCGCGAAAACCTCGTGCGCCGGAAAAGCGCGACCGCTCCGCAGGAAGCGATCAGCCTCGACCGCGAGCCGCGACTTGTCCTTCTTCGACTCGTACTTCGGCCGTGCGCCGGATTTCGCGTCGACGCCGGCCTTGTGCGATAGCTGCAGCGGGTAGATGCCCTCGGCGGCACAGTTCATCACTGGCGGAAAGTCGGTCGAGCCGTCGGGCGCCTTGGCAGCAAACAGCTCCTTGTGCTCGCCGAGCATGCGCCAAATCGCCCTCTGAACGTTGTCCGGGAGATCAGGCGACACCTGCACCTGCTTCCAGGCCTTCTTGTGCTTGGCCTGAAATTCGCGTCGGTACGCAATCTCCGCCGGCGAGTCCCAAGCTATCTCGGGCTCGATCGGCTGCGGCGGAATCGCGGCGTACGACGCCGGGATCGGCCGAGCGCCAATCGAGTCCTTGATCTGGGCCGCGCGCATCGTCGCGTCGGCCGCCAGAGCAATGTCCGTCGCTTCGTCAAGCGACGGGCGTGTCGGAGCGTCGGGT
>JANMGB010000121.1:0-17454 GCA_031374415.1 Burkholderiales bacterium | reverse complement strand
CCGCGCAGGCGGGGATCCAGGAGCGTGCCTCAGGAGCAACATGCCCGCGCACTGCATCCCTGCAAGCTCAGCCTGCCAATGCGCCACCTGTTCGCTTTGGCGAATCAACCGTTCAAATCCACTGACACCGGTGCAGTGTTGCACGCTATCTGGAACATAACAACGCGCCTTTGGGGCCATGGCGGCGTTGCAAATCCTCGCGATACCTACAGGTATCGCTGTGGTTTGCGCCTTGCCCTGACCCCAAACGCATCGTTTTTATTTGTTCCATCAAGCGTGCAACACTCCACTAGAAACGGCAGTTGGACGCGGCGCAGACGTGCAAGCGCACCACTCAGCCCGTGTTTCGCAGCCCAGTGGCCAACCCATTGATCGATATATGGATGCCGCGTTTGACGCGCTCCATGCTGGGATCGCTTTCCTTGCCGTTGGCGCAGGCAAGGCGATAGCGTCGCATCAGCTCCACCTGCAAATGGTTCAAGGGGTCAAGGTAAGGGAAGCGGTGTTCAATCGAGCGGGCCAAGGCGGTGTTGTTCGCCAGCCGTTCGCCTTCTCCGGTGATCAGGGCCAAGGCTTCTTCGGTGCGCTCCCATTCTTCTTCGATCAAACTAAAAATGCGGCGTCCCAAACGCTTGTCTTCCACCAGCTCCACATAGCGCGCTGCGATGGCCAGGTCGGTCTTGGCCAGCACCATGTCCAAGTTGGACAGCAGCGTGCGGAAAAAGGGCCATTGTTTGTGCATGCGCTGCAGCAGGTTCAAGCGCTGGTCGCGCACGGTGGGATCTTCGTCCAGGTATTGCATGATGGCCGAGCCAAAGCCGCACCAGCCGGGCAGCCCCACTCGGCACTGTCCCCAGCTGAAACCCCAGGGAATGGCCCGCAGGTCTTCGATGGCCTGGCTGGGTTTGCGTGAGGCGGGCCGCGAGCCAATGTTGAGTTCGGCGATTTCGCGGATCGGTGTGGCACTGAAAAAGTAGTCGGTGAAACCGGGTGTTTCATACACCAGTTTTCGGTACGCGGCAAAGCTGGCGTCGCTGATCACACTGGCCGCCTCAATGAAGGCCTTGTTGACACGCTGGCGGCTGCCTCCCAACAGGGTGGCCTCCAGGGTGGCTGCGACCAATGTCTCCAAGTTGCGACGACCGATCTCAGGGTGGGCGTATTTGGAGGCAATCACCTCGCCCTGCTCAGTGAGCCGGATCTGGCCATTCACGGTGCCGGGGGGCTGCGCCAGGATCGCCTCAAAGCTCGGTCCGCCGCCACGTCCCACCGTTCCGCCGCGGCCATGGAACAGCCGCAGTTTCACGCCATGTTGCTCACGCAACTGAGCAAACAACTGGGCCAGCGCAATTTCAGCGCCGTACAAGGCCCAGTGGCTGGTGAAGGTGCCACCGTCTTTGTTGCTGTCGCTGTAGCCGAGCATGATGTCTTGCTCGCCGCCGGAGCGCTGGACGAGGCCGCCGATGCCAGGCAACTCATAAAATTCCCGCATGATGAGTTCGGCGCGTTGCAGGTCTCCAATCGTCTCAAACAGCGGCACCACAATCAGCTGGCTCAGTGCATCAGCCATCAAGGTGCCTTGGAGCAGCCCGGTTTCTTTCAGTAGCAACAGCACTTCCAGCAGGTCGCTCACCTCCTCGGTGTGGGAAATGATGTAGTGCCGGATGGCGAGCGGGCCGTATTGTTTCAGCATCAGCAAGGCCGTCTCAAAGATGCGCAGCTCACTTTGAGCGTGATCGCTGTACTGGGCTCCGTGCACCCGCAGCGGGCGCGGGTCGTTCAGCAAGCGCAGCAACAGCGTGCGCCGCGGTGCCTCTTGCAGATGACTGTAATGGGGCTCAATTTGGGCGTGTTGGAGCAACTCCGCCACCACCGCCTCGTGTTGGTCTGAGCTTTGCCGCAGGTCGACCGTGGCCAAGTGAAACCCAAACACCTGCACCGCCCGCATCAAGGGCCGCAAGCGGGGCGTGATCAGCACCGCGGCGTGATGAGCCTTCAGTGAGGCTTCGATCACGCGCAGATCACTCAATAACGCCTCCGCATTGGCGTAGGGCGCCTCAGGTGCTAAGGCATGACGCAAGGCCTGCGTGCCGGTGAGGTGCTCGAGCGTGGCTGCCAGCCGGGCGTAAATGCCTGTCAGTGCGCGCCGGTAGGGCTCATCCGCGCGATGGGGGTTGTGGTCAGGCGAGGCCTGTGCCAAGGCGGCCATCTCGGGTGTGACGGCACTGAGGGTCGCGGAGATCGACAGTTCGGCCCCGAGCTCATGCACTTCGGTCAAATAAAAGCGCAAGGCCGTCTCACTTTGCCGGCTCAGGGCCATGCGCAAGGTGTCTGCCGTGACAAAAGGGTTGCCGTCGCGATCACCGCCGATCCAATGACCCATGCGCAAAAAATTGCCCACGGCATGACCGTCCAGGGCGGTTTCAACATCCCGGTACAGCCGGGGGATCTCGCGCAAAAAGGTGGCTTGGTAGTAGCTGAGCGCGTTCTCGATCTCGTCGGCCACCGTGAGCTTGGCGGTGCGCAACATGCGTGTTTGCCAGAGCTGCGTCACGCGGGCGCGCACGAGGGTGTCATTGTCGGCCAGTTCGCGCGGCGTGGTGAGTGTGTCGCGTCGGGCCAGCAAATCCGCCAAGGCCCGCTCGGCATCCAAAATGCTTTTGCGTTGGACCTCGGTGGGGTGGGCCGTCAACACGGGGGAAATCATGGCCTGCGCCAACAAATCGGCGATGTCGGTGGCCCCCACGCCGGCACGGGCCAGCCGCTCGAAACTCATGGCCAGCGAGCCGGCATGCAGATTCCCTTGACGCTCGTGGTGTTCTCGTCGCCGAATGTGATGCCGGTCTTCAGCGATGTTGGCCAAGTGCGAGAAATAACTGAACGCGCGGATGACGCTCACAGTTTGGTCGTTGCTCAGGTTCTTGAGCAGCCGCGTCAGCGTGCGGCCCGCATCGGTATCGCGCTTGAGCCGAAATGCCACTGAGAGCTGGCGAATGCGCTCAACCAGTTCAAACGCTGCAGTACCCTCCTGCTCACGAATGACGTCGCCCAGGCAGCGGCCCAAAAATCGAATGTCTTGCACCAGCGGTTGGCTTTTTGACAGGGCTTCAGAAGCAGGTCGGCGCGGCGGCAGGGTCATGGTCAGTGCGGTGAAATGGATGGATGAAGGGCCCCTCATGCTAAGGCACAAGTTATGCCAACATGCCGCGTCCTGTTCGGGTGCCGTCGTGGTTGGGGGTACTGGATCAGTGATGTCGGCTAGCATCGGCCCTATGCAACCATCCTTCACCATTGCCACCCGCGAGAGTCGCTTGGCCCTGTGGCAGGCCCACCACGTTCGCGACCTCTTGCAATCCGCCTGGGGGCAGCCGGTTTCGTTGCTGGGGATGACCACCCGTGGCGATCAAATTCTGGATGTCAGTCTGTCGAAAATCGGTGGCAAAGGCTTGTTCGTCAAGGAACTGGAGGCGGCCCTGTTGGAAGGGCGGGCGGACTTGGCCGTGCACTCGCTGAAAGATGTGCCCATGGACCTCCCAGACGGCTTCATGCTTGCAGCGATTTTGGAGCGTGAAGACCCCCGCGACGCCTGGGTTTCCCCCCGGTACGGGTCATGGCGCGACCTGCCGCAAGGCGCCGTGGTGGGCACCTCCAGCTTGCGGCGCCTCGTGCAATTGCGCGCACTGCGCCCCGATCTGGATGTCCAGCCCTTGCGCGGAAATTTGGACACCCGCTTGCGCAAGCTCGATGAAGGTCAGTTTGACGGCATTGTGTTGGCCGCAGCGGGTCTCAAGCGTTTGGGCCTGGCTGAGCGCATTCGCGCTGAGTTTGACACCGATACCCTGTTGCCCTGCGCGGGACAAGGCGCGTTGGGCATTGAAGTGCGCAGCGATCAGGTCGCCCTGATTGACCAGCTGCGCATGCTCAGCCACCCCCCGACTGCGCTGGCCACCCAGGCCGAGCGGGCTGTGTCTCGGGCGCTGGGGGGCAGTTGCAGTGTTCCCTTGGCGGCTCATGCGGTTTGGGTGGCGGGGCGATTGCGATTGCAGGCCCTCTTGGGCCACGCCCAGCAGCCTGAGGCGCCGTTGTTGCGTGCCGAGCAGGTCGCCCTGGTGGACAGCGAGATGCAGGCGGTCACCCTGGGCGAGCAGGTTGCGGAGGTTTTGCGGGCCCAGGGCGCGGCCCAGTACCTGGCGCCGCCACCTTGACCTCATCCTTGCAACTGTTGGTGACACGGCCTGCAGGCCAGGCGCAATTCCAGCGCGATGCGCTGCGCGAGCGCGGGTGGTGTGCGCAGGCGCTGCCCCTGATTGCGATCCAGCCGGTGGCGGATCCCTCGCGGGTTCACGCGGCCTGGCGACACCTGCGCTCCCGCACCTGGGCGTTTTTTGTCAGCCCCAATGCGGTGGAGCAGTTTTTTCGCGCCCGACCCCTGGACGTGTCAAGTGCGTGGCCTGCTGATGTGCGGGTGGGGGCCGTGGGGCCTGGCACGGTGCAGGCATTGCGGCAGGCGGGCGTGCCCGTGGCGCAGATCACGGCCCCTGCGCAAGACGCCGAACAGGTTGACTCTGAAGCGCTGTGGGTGCAACTGGCCGCCCACCACTGGACAGGCCAGAGCGTGTGGGTTGTACGGGGTGACGGCGGACGAGCCTGGTTGGCAGATCAACTCACTGCCCAGGGTGCTCATGTCGAGTTTGTGCAGGCTTACATGCGCACGGTGCCCGTCTGGGACGAGGCAGAACAGGTGCTTTTGGCTCAGGCGCTGCGTTCGCCGCAACAACATTTATGGTTGTTTAGCAGCTCTCAAGCCATCGACCATTTGACAGCCTGGGCGCAGGCGCAGGCGGGTGCTCATCCCGCAATAGGCTTAAACGCAGCATCCATTTGGTCGTCAGCGCAGGCCTTGACCACCCATCCCCGTATTGCTGATCGCGCGCAGGCGGCGGGCTTTGGCCGTGTGCTCCTGACAACTCCCCATCTGGACGCATTGGTGGCCTGCATACAATCCGCGTTATGGTGACCCCAACCCCCTCCGACTTTTCCGCATCTGCGCCGCCCTCGGTGACGCCAGGCCGACGTTCGTCAGACACCTTGACGGCGCCGCTACAGAGCGCCCATGCGTCGGGGCTCGGCGGCGGCGTGCGCTGGTTTTTGGCGGGCATGATGGCCTTGGCCTGCGCACTCAGCTTGATCCTGGCCTGGCGCGCCCAGAGCCAAGTCCGGGTGCTCGAACAACAGCTCGTGAGTCGCCAAGAGGACAGCCATACGGTTGCCACGGCCGCCCAGGCGACCGCCATGAAGGCGCAAGACACGGTGCGAGATTCCGCTGCCAAAATTGCCTTGATCGAGGGACGCGTGGAGGAGGTTGCGGTGCAGCGAGGCCAGCTCGAGGATCTGATCCAATCGCTGACCCGTTCTCGGGATGAAAACGTGGTGGGAGACATCGAGGCCGCCCTCAGAGTGGCCTTGCAACAAACCGCCATCACTGGCAGTGCGGAACCTTTGGTCGCTGCCCTCAAGCAAGCGGATGAGCGCTTGGCGCGCTACAACCAACCGCGCTTGCAGGGCATTCGCCGGGCGATCCTGCGTGATCTTGACCGCATACGCGCGGTCGGTGTCACCGATATCGGTGTGTTGACGATTCGTTTGGACGAAGCCGTGCGCTTGGTGGACGAGCTGCCTTTGGTGTCGGCCCGTCGGGCTGTCAACGATGTCATGCCCGATGCCGGCGACTCGCCCGCGCAGGCCGCCACCGGGGACACTGCTCTGGTGCCTGGCGCCGCGGCCTCTGATGCCGAGGGCTCCGCTTGGTGGGCCTTGGCCCACAGCCTGCGTCAGCGCATTTGGGGGGAGGTTCGCTCGCTCGTCAGGGTGTCTCGAATTGATCAGCCTGATGCGGTGCTGCTGGCTCCCGAACAAGCCTTTTTCTTGCGTGAAAACCTCAAGCTACGGCTGCTCAATGCCCGCTTGGCCTTGCTGAGTCGCCAATTTGACACCGCGCAGGCCGATCTCAAAGTGGCCCAAGACGCCATACGGCGTTACTTCGATTCTCAATCCCGGCGTACCAGCCATGCGGCTGAGGTGGTTGGACAAGTCGCCGCGCAGGCCAAGGCAGTGGTGGTTCCCCGACCTGATGACACCCTGGCAGCCCTAGCGGCTGTTGAGGCCGGACGCTGAGGCAGGGCCGGAACCATGCGCGTTGTCATTTGGTTTGTGCTGCTGTTTGTGGTGGCTGTGATCTGTGCCACCACCCTGGGGGCCAACGACGGTATGGTGTCGTTCTTCTGGAAGGTTCACCGGGTTGACCTCTCGATGAACTTCTTTTTGCTGTTGGTGATCGAGAGCTGTTTCCTGCTGGTGGTGGTAATGCAAGGCATTCGCTCTTTGGTGGGCCTGCCCAAACGTGCCCGCGACTGGCGTGCGGTGCGCAAAGATCGCCAGGCCCAAGCGTCACTGAGAGAGTCCTTGGCCCACTACTTTGGCGGGCGGTACAGCCGCTCTGAGAAGCTGGCGCAGCGGGCGCTAGCGATTCAATCCGCCAGCGAGGTTCTCACCCAGGACAGCGAATTTACCGCGTTGGCTCATTTGCTCGGAGCGGCCAGTGCCCACCGTTTGCAAGACCGAGAAGGGCGTGATGCGCAGTTGGCCCAGGTTCTGGCCTTGTCGCCGCGCAGCGCCAACCGCGCAGTGGATGAGGGTGCGCGCTTGCTGTCGGCCGAATGGGCGCTGGACGACCGTGATGCACCGCGTGCGCTGGCTTTGTTGGCCGATCTGCCGCCTGGCGTGGCGCGACGCACGCACGCACTGCGGCTCAAGCTTCAGGCGACCCGTTTGGGCCGTCAACCGCAAGAGGCCCTGAAGACCGCCCGCTTGCTCATCAAGCACCAAGGCATTTCCGCAGTGGCTGCTGCCGGCTTGATGCGATCATTGGCCTTCGAGTCCCTGGATGCTTCTCGCGACGTTGATCAACTGCAAAAGGTATGGATGCAGTTCGATCCGGCAGACCGGCGCGACCCTTTCGTTGCCGCCAGGGCCGCTACCAAAGTCGCTCAGTTGGGTGCACCCGAGCATGCCCGCGGTTGGTTGCGCCCCTTCTGGGATCAAATGGACGACTTCAGCGCCGATGAACGGGTGGTCCTGTCGAGCAGCCTGGTGGCGGCCATGAACGGCATTGGTGTGGAGTGGTTGCCGAGGCTGGAGGCTGCGGTGCAGTCGTTTGGGCGTGAATCCGCTGTGGCCCATGCGGTCGGCACGGCCATGGCCCAATTGAAGCTGTGGGGCAAGGCCCAGCCCCTTCTCGCCCAAGCGGCACAAGATGAGGCTGTGGACGTGCGCGCGCGCAGGCAAGCTTGGTTGTCCTTGGCCCGGATCGCAGAACAAGACGAGCAAATGGCCCGAGCCATCGAGTGCTACCGCTTTGCCGCGGTGCTTCACGGCTGACTTGCACACCCGGGTCTCGACAAATCAAAAAAACAGGCTATACTCCATGGCTTCGCGGCTGTAGCTCAGCTGGATAGAGTACTTGGCTACGAACCAAGGGGTCGTGGGTTCGATTCCTGCCAGCCGCACCAGTAAGACCGAGGGTTAGCACGTTTGCGCGTGCTAACCCTTTTGTCTTTGTGCTGATCCCTGGGAACGATTTGGGAACACTTGGCATGGGACTGGGTGAGACCGTGGCCCGTCGCACAGGTTCTTGTCTTTGAAGCTCCCCTCCGCCAAACCAGCATTCCATCCCGTCTCACCGGGCCTCACTGAAGGCTGTGCCAGATTCGTGTTTGATCCGGAGGCTGCGTACCGACCCCTCTCAGTTGTGATCGCTGAGAACGCCACCAACTTGACGATCTGCCGCAAACGTTCCATGGCCCCAGTTTCAGAGCCGACAAGAGGTGCGCGATACCATCGCATGGTCCATTCCGTTAGCCTCCAGCTGGCCGCTGAGTGATCAGGGTTCAGCGGGGTGTTCAACACAACAACAGCTACCCAAGGGCAGGCTTCATGAAACCGGCAAAACAACAAGATCAAAGCACCCTGAAGTGGGTAGCCGACTTCATCTGGAATATCGCTGACGACCGCTTGCGCGACGTGTACGTGCGCGGCAAGTACCGTGACGTGATCCTGCCCTTTACCGTGTTGCGGCGGCTTGATGCCGTGCTGGAGTCGACCAAGCAGGCGGTGATGGAGCGTAAGAAGTTTCTCGATACGCATAAGGTGGCGGACCAAGATGGTGCATTGCGCATGGCTGCCGGGCAGGCCTTCTACAACACGTCGGAATTCACTCTGGCCACGCTCACCGCCAGCGGACAAGGACAGCGCCTTCGCGACAACTTCGTTGATTATCTGGACGGTTTCTCGCCGAACGTTCAGGACATCTTGGCAAAGTTCAAATTTCGAGACCAGATCCAAACGATGGTCGAGGCCGACATCCTTGGTCACTTGATCAACGACTTCCTCGACACGGAGATCAACCTCGCACCGCTTCCTGTCAAGGATGCGGACGGCCGCATCAAGCTCCCCGCGCTGGACAACCACGGTATGGGCACGGTGTTCGAGGAGTTGATCCGCCGCTTCAACGAGGAAAACAACGAAGAAGCTGGCGAACACTTCACCCCGCGTGACGTGGTCAAACTGATGGCCAAGTTGCTGTTCCTGCCGGTGGCCAATCAAATCCAGTCCGGCACCTACCTGCTGTACGACGGCAGTTGCGGCACGGGCGGCATGCTGACCGTGGCTGAAGAGGCACTGCACGAACTGGCAGCGAGCCACGATAAGGAAGTCTCAATTCACCTGTTCGGGCAGGAGATCAACCCCGAAACCTACGCCATCTGCAAGGCCGACCTGCTGCTCAAGGGCGAAGGCGATGAGGCGGAAAACATCGTCGGCGGCGCGGACAAGTCCACACTGTCGGCCGACCAGTTCCGGTCACGCGAGTTCGACTTCATGATATCCAACCCGCCTTACGGCAAGAGTTGGAAGACCGATCTTGACCGGATGGGCGGCAAAAAGGAATTCAGCGACCCGCGCTTCATCGTTAGTCACGGCGGCGATTCCGAATTCAAGCTCATCACCCGTTCCAGCGACGGGCAGCTGATGTTCCTGGTGAACAAGCTGCAGAAGATGAAGCACAACACGCCGCTGGGCAGCCGCATCGCGCTGGTTCACAACGGCTCCGCGCTGTTCACGGGCGACGCGGGCCAGGGCGAGAGCAACATCCGCCGCTGGGTGCTGGAAAACGACTGGCTCGAAGCCATCATCGCCCTGCCACTCAATATTTTCTACAACACCGGCATCGCCACGTATATCTGGGTGCTGGCCAACAAGAAGGCCGCGCACCGGCGCGGCAGGGTGCAACTGATCGACGCTTCGCAGTGGTTCCTGCCGCTGCGGCGCAACCTCGGCAAGAAGAATAGCGAGCTGGCGGACGCGGACATTGAACGCATCCTCAAGCACTACCTCGACCATCCGCCTGCTGATGCCGAAGCCGCAAAGGCAGTACCCGAAAGCAAGTGGTTCGACAACGCCGACTTCGGCTACTGGAAGATCACGGTCGAACGCCCGCTACGCCTCAAAAGTCAGCTCAAACGCAGCGCCATTGAAAGCCTGCGCTTTGCCACGGGCGACGAGGCGCTGCGCAGCGAGATCTACACCAAGTACAGCGACAAGGTTTACACGGAATTCGCCAAGCTCAAGCCCGAGATCGAGGTGTGGCTGAAGGGTGAAGACGGCGATGAGGATTCAGACGACGAGTCGGACGATGAAGACGCCAAGCCCACCAAGAAGGCCGTGCCGGAGAAGCGGCGCAAGAAGCTGCTTGACCCCGCAACCTGGCTGCGCGACAAGACCCTGGTGGAATTGGCCAAGGTGGCGCAGCAGGAACTTGGCGAAGGCGTCTTCGACGACCACAACGAGTTCCGCGCGAGGTTTGACGCGACGATGAAAGCGCACGGCAAGAAGCTGGGTGCGCCAGAAAAAAAGGCCATCTACAAGGCGGTGAGTTGGCGCGATGAGTCGGCTCCGCCGGTCATTGCCAAACGCAGCAAGCTCAAGGCGGGTGAACATTTCGAGCCCGGCTACGACGGTGCGTACCTGGAGACCGTGGGCAAGGATCGCTTCATGGTCGAGTACGAGGCAGATACCGACCTGCGCGATACCGAGCAAGTGCCACTCAAGGAGCCCGGCGGCATCGAAGCCTTCTTCGTGCGCGAGGTGCTACCCCACGCACCGGATGCCTGGATCGCGATGGACGCCACCAAGATCGGCTACGAGATCTCGTTCGCGCGCTACTTCTACAAGCCGACCCCGCTGCGGACGCTCGATCAGATTCGCGCTGACATCCTCAAGTTGGAGGAGCAGACAGAAGGCTTGCTGCACAAGATCGTGGGGGCGGCGTGATGGGCGGTGCATACCAGTCATACCGGACATCCAGGATGCAATGGCTTCCGTCGGTGCCAAAGCACTGGGACGAGCAACGCGCCAAGGTCTTCTTTCGTGAGGTGGACGAGCGCTCGCGTACCGGCCAAGAAGAGTTGCTGTCGGTATCGCACCTAACCGGGGTTACGCCACGCAGCCAGAAGAACGTGACGATGTTCAAGTCTGCGAGCTATGTTGGCTCCAAGCTGTGCCGTCCTGGGGATATCGTGATCAACACGCTTTGGGCGTGGATGGCAGCGCTTGGTGCGAGCAGGCACGTTGGGATCGTCAGTCCCGCCTACGGCGTGTATCGGCCGCACCGTGCCGACAGCTTTAACCCAGCGTATCTCGACTACCTACTGCGCACCCGTGCCTACGTTGCTGAATACATCGGGCGCTCAACCGGCATCCGATACTCGCGTCTGCGCCTTTACCCGAACCAGTTTCTCGACATCGCGCTGATTCAGCCGCCTCGCACCGAGCAAGACCAGATGGTCGCCTACCTTCGGGCGCAGGACGCCAACATTGCCCGCTTCATCAAGGCAAAACGCAACCTAATTGGACTACTCACTGAGCAGAAGCAGAACATTGTTGAGCAGGCGGTCACCAAGGGCCTCGATGCAACTGCGACACAGCGCGACTCGGGTATTCATTGGATCGCACATGTCCCGGCGCATTGGGGAACATGCAAGCTCAAGCACGTTGCGCAGTTCAACCCGTCGCGCTCGGAGAGTGCAGCATTCCGGCTCAGCGATGAGATGGTGTCATTCCTACCAATGGAATGCATCACGACGGACGGCAAGCTCCAGAACGTCAATCGGCGAAAGACATCCGACGTCTGGGAGGGCTACACGTACTTCCGACGACACGATGTAGTCATGGCCAAAATCACGCCGTGCTTCGAGAACGGCAAAGGCGGGCGTGTCAGAAATTCTGTGTGTGAGGCGGTTGTCTGAATTGGCTATTGGATGATTGTCTAATGTTTTGAGGCCCCTGCCAGGCCGCCGGAGGCGCCCCGATTGAGCCATGTACTCATGCTCAATCCTTCTTCATTTGGCGGCCCCATACGTTGGCTGAGTGAAACGATCTGCGAAGAGTATCGCGAACTGATTCATGGCTGCTTTCCAATTGTTGGATGCGCGGCCCCAGTCAGCCGTGATATTTCGCAGCGCCAACCAGATCAGCTTGGTGGCCGCATCGTCGCTGGGGAAGTGCCCTCGTGTCTTGATGATCTTTCGCAGTCTTGCGTTGACGCTTTCAATGGCGTTGGTGGTGTAGATCACTCGGCGCACCTCGGGCGGGAAAGCAAAAAATGGGATGACCCGGTCCCAAGCCCTGCGCCAGGCGGCAACCACCGTGGGAAATTTAACTCCCCATGGCCCCTGCTCAAACGCTTCCAGCTCGGCCTGCGCCGCCTCAGCGCTGGGTGCCGTGTAGATCGGTTTGATCGCCGCGGCCAGCGCCTTTCGATCCTTCCAACTGGCGTAGTCCAGGCTGTTGCGGATCAGGTGCACGATGCACGTTTGCAGTGTCGTGGCCGGGTACACCGCGCCCAGCGCCTCAGGCATGCCCTTCAATCCATCGGTGACCGCGATCAGAATGTCGTTGCAGCCCCGCGTCTTCAAGTCGTTGAATACCTTCATCCAGAACTTGGCACCCTCGGTGTTCTCGATCCACAGGCCCAGGATATCCTTGCTACCGTCGGGCAGTATCCCCAGGGCCAGGTACACGGCCTTGGAGCGCACGACCGCATCTTCGCGGATCTTCACCCTCAGCGCGTCGAAGAACACCACCGGGTACATCGTCTCCAGCGGCCTCGCCTGCCAAGCCAGGACCTCCTCCATCACGCTGTCAGTGACCTTGCTAATGAGCTCGGGCGAGACATCCAGCGTGTACATCTCAGACAAATAGCCCTGAATCTCGCGCACTGTCATGCCGCGCGCGTACATGGCCACGATCTTGTCGTCAAACCCGGTGAAACGTCGCTCGTGCTTGCCAATGAGCTGCGGCTCGAAGCTGCCGGCGCGGTCTCGCGGAACATCGATGCTCAACGGCCCCGTGTCGGTCAGCACCGTCTTCGTACTTTTGCCGTTGCGTTGGTTGGCGACCCCTTCGGGCTTGGCCTGACTGGGCGCATACCCCAGGTGATGGCTCAGCTCCCCGCCAAGGGCTTGCTGAATAAACGCCTTCTTGAACTGCTGAAATATGTCTTCCAACTGGCCCGCTGTCACGGGGCCAGGTATCAACTTCTCCAAAAATTCTGCTGGAATCTGCGGCAGCGCCGCTTTGTCACCCGTATCGGGCTTCATCTTGCGTGGCATAAATGCTCCTTTGAGCTATGTTATGCCTCGCACACAAAAATCCTGACAGGCTCGCAAAGGCGGACTGTTGGATTCTTTGCCCACAGACATTGGTTTTGGCACCACGGAATTCATTGTCCTGCGTGCTAAAGCTCTGCGCATTCGTCCGGCCTTTCTGGCCAAGCTGTTGTCGATAAAGACGTTCAGAACTCTCGGAGCCGACGCCATGACCGGGGCTGCTGGACAGCAGCGCGTTTCTCTGGATTTTGTGAAGAACTTTCAGATCGCTTTGCCCCCCCTGGTTGAGCAAGACAGCATCTTGATGGCTCTCCAAACTGCGACAACAGAACAGGACTCGGCCATTGACAGGATTAGGAGTGAAATTGCGCTCATCCACGAGTACCGCGAACGCCAGATTGCCGATGTAGTCACCGGCCAAGTCGACGTGCGTGGCTGGGTGCCGGGCTCTGATGACGGGATGGCCGACGAAGACCTAGCAGTGCTAGGCGGCGACGAAGAGTTGCATACCGATGGGGAGGAAAACAATGGCGACGACTGACACCAGCGAAAAGGGCCTAGAGGCCTTGATCGTGCGCGACCTCTGCAACAGCGGCGGCTATGTGCAGGGCAACCCCAGCGACTACAACCGCGACGTGGCGGTTGACGTGGTGCAGTTGCTGGCGTTTCTGCAGGCCACCCAGCCCAAGGCGGTCGACACACTGGAGCTGGCAAGCGAGGGCATCAAAGCCACCCAGTTCTTGCACCGCATCCAGGGCGAGATTGCCAAGCGGGGTGTAGTGGATGTGCTGCGCAAGGGCGTGGGCCATGGGCCGGTTCACGTTGATCTGTACAAGCTGCTGCCGACGCCGGGCAACGTCAGCGCTGCCGAGAACTTCGGCAAGAACATCTTCAGCGTCACCCGCCAGTTGCGCTACAGCAATGACGAGTCGCAGCGCTCGCTGGACGTCGCCATCTTCATCAATGGCCTGCCGGTGATGACATTCGAGTTGAAGAACTCGCTGACCAAGCAGACCGTCGCCGACGCCATCACTCAGTACCAGACTGATCGCAACCCGGCCGAGCTGCTGTTCCAATTGGGGCGCTGCGTGGCGCACATGGCGGTGGACGATGCCGAGGTGCGGTTCTGCCCGCATCTCACTGGCACGACGTCGTGGTTCCTACCGTTCAACCAGGGTTGGAACAGTGGCGCAGGCAACCCGCCCAACCCGCACGGCTTGAAAACCGACTATCTGTGGAAGCAGGTGCTGCAGAAGGACTCGCTGGCCAACATCATCGAGAACTTCACGCAGGTGGTGGAAGAGGAAGACGAAAAGGGCAAGAAGCGGCGCAAGCAGGTGTTCCCACGGTTTCACCAACTGCGTACCGTCCGTGCCTTGCTGCGCCGCTCCCGCGAGGATGGGGTTGGCAAGCGTTATCTCATCCAGCATTCGGCAGGCAGCGGCAAGAGCAACACCATTGCGTGGCTGGCCCACCAGTTGGTTGAACTCAAGACCGCCGCCGATGCGATGTTGGCTCAGTTCGATTCGGTGATCGTCATCACCGACCGACGCGCGCTGGACACCCAGATCGCCCGCACCATCAAGAGCTACGACCACGTCGCGTCGATCTTCGGCCACTCCGAGGATGCCGCCGAGCTGCGCACCTTCTTGCGCAAAGGCAAGAAAATCATCGTGACGACGGTGCAGAAATTCCCGTTCATCCTCGATGAGCTGGGCGACCTTGGTGGCAAGAAGTTCGCGCTGCTGATCGACGAAGCGCATTCCAGCCAGGGCGGCAAGACGACGGCCAAGATGCACATGGCCTTGTCAGGCGCTCCTGGTGACGATGAGGACGACGAGGAGTCTGTTGAGGACGCCGTCAACAAACTGATCGAGTCGCGCAAGATGCTGTCGAACGCCAGCTACTTCGCGTTCACGGCCACGCCAAAAAACCGGACGCTGGAGCTGTTCGGCGAGCGGTTCATCGAGGGCGGTGAGGCGCGTTACCGCTCGCCGGAGGAACTGACCTACACCACCAAGCAGGCCATTCAAGAGGGTTTCATCCTTGACGTGATTGCGAACTACACGTCGGTGGACAGCTTCTATCACGTTGCCAAGACAGTCGAGGACGACCCCGACTTCGACAAGGTGAAGGCGCTGAAAAAGATTCGCCACTACGTCGAATCCCACGATAAGGCAATCCGCAAGAAGGCCGAGATCATGGTCGACCACTTCGTGGCGCAAGTGGCGGGCAAGCAAAAGATCGGTGGCAAGGCGCGAGCGATGATCGTTTGCAACGGCATCGCACGGGCCATCGACTACTACCGCGAGGTGTCGGACTACCTCGCCTCGATCAAGAGCCCGTTCAAGGCCATCGTGGCGTACTCGGGCGACTTTGAAATTGGCGGGGTGAGGAAGACCGAAGCCGATCTCAACGAATTCCCGAGCAAGGACATTCCGTCCAAGCTCAAGCAAGACCCGTATCGCTTCCTGATCGTCGCCAGCAAGTTCGTCACCGGCTTCGACGAGCCGCTGCTGCACACGATGTATGTGGATAAGCCTCTGGCGGGGGTAATGGCTGTGCAAACGTTGTCTCGACTGAACCGCGCGCATCCACAGAAGCGGGATACCTTCGTCCTCGACTTTGCAGACAACGCCGAGGCAGTGAAGGCGGCGTTTCAGGACTACTACCGCGCAACGGTGCAGGTTGGCCAGACCGATGCCAATAAGCTGCATGACCTGAAGAACGACCTCGATGCCCGGCAGGTATATAGCTTGCAGCAGGTCGAGGACTTGGTTGCGCTGTACGTCACCGGTGCGGATCGGGACAAACTCGACCCGATTCTCGACTCGTGTGTCGCCGAATACATCGAGAACCTGGACGAAGACGGTCAAGTCGAATTCAAAGGCAATGCCAAGGCCTTCGTGCGGAGCTATAGCTTTCTCGCCGCGATCCTGACCTACGGCCACCCTGCGTGGGAGAAGCTCTCGATCTTCCTGAACTTCCTGATTCCAAAGCTACCGGCTCCGAAGGAGGAAGACCTCTCCAAGGGCGTGCTGGAGGCCATTGACATGGACAGCTATCGGGTCGAGGCGCAAGCATCCCTGAAGATGTCGATGGACGATGCGGACGCATTCATCGAGCCGCCGCTACCCGGCGGTTGTGGCGGCGGTGGCGACCCGGACATCGACAAGCTGTCGAACATCATCAAAGCGTTCAACGACATGTTCGGCAACATCGAGTGGAAAGACGGCGACAAAATCCGCAAGGTCATCACCGAGGAAATTCCGGCCCGTGTGGCGCAGGACAAGGCTTACCAGAACGCGCAGGCCAACTCTGACAAGCAGAACGCGAAGCTGGAGCACGACAAGGCGCTGAATCGCGTAGTGCTTGAGCTTATCTCCGACCACACCGAGCTGTTCAAGCAGTTCAGCGATAACCTCAGTTTTAAACGCTGGCTGACCGATATGGTTTTCGACTCGACTTATCACCCAGGCGCGGTACCCCCGAAAGCACGACCGCAGCCGGGGGCGTCGGCATAGAAAATACCGATTGGAAGAGCAGGCTGTGCGGGGCACAGCTCATCAACTGGTTGCAGGTACCCCATAGGAAGAACACACCATGACGCACAGAGTTTACTTGCGCTGGCCAGGTCAAGAGGTTACCCAGAAGACGACGACTGAGAGCCGTACCGTGGCGGAGTTTGCGTTTCTCCAACTCTGTGAGCAACCTGCTGCGATATTGATAGAAGCCGTCGGCATTTCGTGGACGGAAAACGGGCGGCATGTCGACTACGTTGAAATGACGCCAGAGGGCAAGACCTTTATTGATGGCAGTGACGGTAGATCAGCGTCAAGCGGCAGTGCGTTTGGATCCGTGGACTGTGGTTGCCAGGATGTCACATGACGCCATTTTTCTCCTGGCGCAGCCCGGCTTCGGATGGGTGCCTGTCTCGTCAAAACAATTTCTTGACCTGATCCACGACCTCCCCGACACCCTGCTTGACGTCCTCAACCAGCGGTTTGGCTGCGTCTTTTAAGAGCGACCTTTGTGTGCGAGCCGTGCCCTCGCCGTCGGTGGTGACCTTGCTCTTGTCAGTCCACTCCTGCTGCTTGGCTTTGCCGTCTTGCTTGATGCGCTGTGAGTTGCCTTGCACCTCGCCACGAACATTGCTGCCCGTGTCACCTGGGGTGGTGCGTTCAAGCGGGTCCATTTCCATAGGGCGGATCTGGGGTTGTCGCTTGAGCGGTGCGTCGCGCTGGTCGGAGTCGAACCGCGGCCGGACGTCGCTGAAATTGGTTGGTGCGGCGCTGCCATCTACAAACGTCCTTGCGGGCGAGGTGCCCTGTCTGCCCAGCTCCGCATCCATCATCACCAGCGCCGAGTTGCTGTGGCCGTACTGGTTGGTAAAGCGCAGGAGCATGTCCATGTTGTGTGGGCTTTGCGCCTGGTCAATGCTGATGGTCTCGTTGCTTTGGCGGGAGGCGGAGAGCCGTTCGCTGAAGGCCAATCGGTCTGCGTAGGCGGCCTCGGCGCGCTGGGAGCGGGTGGTGGCTGTCGCCAATCGGCTGGCAAGCTCTCGGCTCTGTTGCTCCGTGCCTCCCAGCGAGTTTTGCCAACTCGCGTCGCGTGAAAGGCGGTCGGAGAATTGCTTGAACGCCTGACTCTCCTCGCTGCTCATGGCGCCCATGACACGCTGCTCTTCTTGCGTCAGCGAGGCCTGATATGTCTTGCCGACGCTCGCGTCGGC
>JANMGB010000086.1:0-7093 GCA_031374415.1 Burkholderiales bacterium | reverse complement strand
AGCTGATCTGCCGTCTTGGCGCTTTTGAGGCTGGCTCGGGCAGCCTCGATTTGATCTGTACCGCTTGCGGGTCTGGCCATGATGATCTCCTAGGATTGAGGAGATCATATTATTCACTATTTTAATGGGAATCGGAATAATGCACCTTGCGGCGCATCTGCTTCTCAAATGCGGGGATGTCGTCCACATTGTTGGCATACCAGAGCGCTAGCGGCACCTTGCGGGCGTCTTCGCCCACATCAGGGTAATCCTTGCCCAGTTCCTTGTTCGCTGCCGTCTCGTAATTGTCGGAGAGATAACGCAGGAAGAGGAAGGACAGCATGTAGTCGCGGAAGTCGTCCGCATCCATGGCTCCCCGCAGTTGGTCGGCGATACTCCAGAGGGTGTTGCCCAGTTGTTTTTGATTGGTGTCGGTCATGATTCTCCTCCGCTGCCGAGTTGTAGCTCGAGGGACTGGCGGACTAGCCCGAGGACATATGGCAACTCGTCGAGAGTTGAGAGCCCGACCTCGACGTCACCATTTCCCCATCGACCAATGTCGGTGACATCCTTGCAAAGCCCCTTCGGATCATTCACCTCGGTAAAGCGCATGTTGAGCGAGAGACGCAGCCGTTTGGCTTGGGGGACAACATCCACGAAGTTTGTCTCCGCTTTGTAGGCCACGTAGAGCTTCAGGAATTCCTCACTGACGCAAGGGTCGAGTGCGAGCACCGCTTTTCGGAACGCTTCAAACACGGCTCGCATGTTGGCTGTTACCAAATTCGGGTGGTCGTCGATGGTGTAGGCGGTGGCCGCGTCAGACTTCGGGCGGTAGGCATCCAGAATGTCTTGTGGAAGATGCGGTGCGAGCCAGACGCCAACGCCTATTTCCGCGAGCTTGGCAGCGCGGCCCTTGATGGCTTCTTCGTCCCAGTTTTCAAGTGCGCCGAGTCCCTGATTCAGCTTCAGCGGGCTTTGTTTCAACCCCTTCTCCGGTGCTTCCGGCATGTCGCGTTTTTCGGTAAAGGCACGGTCGCTGTAGTCACTGTTGTAGGCGGTGAGTGTGAGATTGCCGAGCGTGTGCAGCCATGTTTGCTGGATGCGCTGCCATTCCTCGCCAAGTGCCTCGCGCCACTTCGCCGACAGGTTTTCATTCTGCGGGAGGATGTGCTCGATGGTGTATTCGTCCACTGCCACGCGCTCTTTGCGGCCAAAGTTTTCCAAGCGGCGCAGCCAGTAGCTGCGGCTGCGGAAGTTGTAGATGTCGCGGGTCTGAAAGTCCCGACGGAACTCGTCATCCGATGGGAAGCGCCGGTAAGAGGGCAACGTGAGGAAGTGCGCCTGCACGCTTTCGAAGTAGCGGTCCTTCTTCAGCGCCTTAGTGAAACTGGCAAACGTCTTGTTCATCGAGTTCGTCGGGATGGCGCAGATAGCTCGTCGGAAGACATATGCTTCGATTAGCCGCACACTAGCCAGCAGGTCAGCCTTCGAGAGCATGTCCGTTTTGTAGTCGTGATACAACTCCAGCAGGAACGGGTAGGCCACATCCACTCTGAGCTCCCGCAGGTCGTGGAAGGCGTTCTTTAGGTCGGCATCTGGTTCGCTGCCCAGCGCCATGGCGCAGAAATGTCGGGCGTAGTAGCGGATTTCACGAACGAGGCTTTCGATATGGCTCTTTTCGTCCGCAAAGTCGGCCCGCGAGGTTCGCGCATGGCCTTTGAAGGCGTCGTAAATAGCGTTGATGTTTGGAATCTCGCCCGTCATCACCGTCAGGTAATGCCGCATGAATCCATCGAAGTGCGTGCCGTAAGCTTCCTGCCCGAAGTCCACTTCCATGGGCCGCCAAAACTGCTCATAGAGCTTGGTTTGCAGCACCGGCTCCAAGCCCATCAGGATGAAATTGCGAATGAGGTCTGCCTGACTCAGCTCCTTGCCCGTTGAGTTCATGCTCTCGAAAATGAGCTGCGGGTTGTCCTGGTCACGCGTGAGCGCAATGTCCACCACCACCAATTTCGCCAGCCCCCGGCACACGGCCGCCAGATCAACTTTCCCTTCGCCGATCCATCGCTTGAAGGACTCAAAATTCGCGTTGAGGCGGATCGACGGCTGCTGCGGCGACTCCCCATCACTCACCAACGCCGTGAGTGAGGCTTTGTCCGTCTGCGAGAGCAATAGCTTGAAATGCCTCTCTCCCGTTTCCTCTGGATTCACCAAGTAGTAGTTCTTGATCTTCCGTTGCGAGAAACCGTCGAAAGGCTCGCTGTCCGCCACAGCTCTAGCAAGAGCTGCCAACAACAGCGAGACGGTGGTGAGCCGCTGCTGCCCGTCGATGACCAGCAGCGGCGCTTGATGTGTCACCTGCGACAGCCCGCTTTCCACATACACGATTGAGCCAACGAAGTGCACAGCGATTTTGTCGCTGCTGCCGCAACGCACAACGTCGTCCCAAAGCTGGCGGCATTCCTTCTCCGTCCATGAATAGGTGCGCTGGTAGATGGGGATGACGAACTGCGGGGACTTTTTGAGGAAGTCGAGAAGCTTGGCTTCGGTGGCTTTCATGGGTTACGTGGCTTCCGGGGATGGGAAAAGCTGCTGCATCAGGCCTATCTTGTGGGTCTTGAGGGCTTCGTGCTTTTGGGTTTGTGCGGTGATCAGGGCGTCGAGGCTGCTCAGGCACGAGGCGATGCGTTGTTGTTCGGCGAACGTTGGCGGCCAGGCCAACTCAAGCACACTGAACCTCGAACTGCCAAGATGAGCCACTGAGGTTGTTTGGGTCGCAATGCTTGCGAACGTTCCGTCTTTCTGGCATTGCCGAAATGCTTGTGCCGCGAACTCCGGACACGTTGAGGGGAAAGCCCGAAAGCGAAGCAACGCGTTCTGCATCGCGCAGCGTTGACCAAACTCGCCACGGTAGATCGAGGCTCGGCCCACGAGTCCCAAAGATTGCCCTTCATTCAACAAGATGTCTCCATTGAGAACCTCGAACCGACTGAACTCAGCGTCGGTCATAGGCATCGTCAGCACGTCTGATAGATCGATTGCGCCGTCCAAGACGTTCTTCGTTCGCAGATATGGCCGCAGTGGCCCAGGCGCATTGACCGCCAATGCCTTTCCCGCAAGAACACTCCCCAGTTCATCAACCCGCTTCGTCTCCCACTCCCCTGCTTTTTGGAACTCGGGGAAGCGGAAATGGGGTTGGTTTTCGCCTTCGCGGGGGAAAAGCTGCTGCATTAGCGCTTGTTTGTGGGTCTTGAGCGCGCCCAATTTCTTCGCTTGCGCGGCGATCAGTTCGTCCACCGAACTTAGGCATTCGGCGATTTTTTGTTGTTCAGCGGGCGATTTCGCCATGGGCAAAGGCATTGACATGAAGTCATCGCTGCCGATAGCCATACGGTCATGGCGAGCACCGGTACTTGAGGCCTGACGCATGTACGCGTGCCAGCCCGTTGTCTTGAAATAGTGCTGATAAAAACTGTTCGTTGGGTTCTTGAATCGGAATACTGTGTACAACGGCGACATCACCCCCGTACCCAAATTGTTCTTTGAAATTGGGCCAACAGGTGCCGTTGCCGAGATACGAGGGTTGTATACGTAATCACCCAGTTCGACGACTACGTAGCTCGCAAGTTTTCCTTGGGTGGCAATATCTTTGTCGAAAAAGTCTCGCTGATCCACGACTCCGAACTCGGCGGAGTTAGTCAATACACGCTCAATTTTTTCGTCGCGATTTTTCGCTTTGCCGCGATCTGCCAAGTTTTTAAGCGGGACAAATTCCCAAGCCGCACCTTGGAACTCTGGAAACCGCAGCTTGGGCGCAGTTGCAGGTTTCGCCTCCGCTTTCGTACCAGCGGTATTGTTCTTACTGCTCATATGCGCTGAGTCCTGAGATATCACGGCCACCGGCGCGCTTGGTGAGCAGGGAGTACAGGTCGGCCATCAAGGCGAGTTCGGCTTGGCTGCGGGCTTTCCAGCCAAGGTCGAGCGGAGCCATGAGGTCGCTAAGCTGCTCGCCATCAAAAATCATGCGGTCAAGAATGCCATCAACGAAGCTTTGCAGGGCAGAGGTAGCCAAGCCGTGTTTGGCGGCGATAGCGGCCAGTTCTTTAGCGCTTTTCTCTGTTTTGAAAGCTGTGTAACCCTCGCGGATGGTGGCCTCTGATAGGCCCTCGCCCGCTTTGAGCGTGCCAATGTATTCAGCAATGGTCTCGCGCTCGTCCATGAACTTGGCATCGGCACTGATGAGGCCGATGAGTTGCTCGCGGGTCATTTTGGACTTGCCCGCGCCTTTTCCCGATCCGCCAGCCGAGAACTTGGCCATGAGGCCCATGATGTAGTCGTAATCAATCACGGCGGAGGCGAAGAGGACGAACTCAAAATCGAGCTGATCGACATCGGCATTTTTCTCGTCTTTGTCGCTACCCCTGCCTTGTAGCTCTCTGAGCTTTTGCGCTGTTTCCAGATACAGGCCCTTGAAGCCACGCAGGTTTTCCTCGGGGAGCACTTGCTCAATGGAGGCTTTGTTGGCCTCCGTAAGATCGGTGTATTGGTCGAGCTGAGTTTTGAGGCGCTGGACTTCTTTGAAGCAATCAATGAAAACGGTCTTAGCGGCATCGCCTTTCAAATTGGCCACTGCAGAGGGCGTGCAGCTCAGGCCTTGAGACTTCATGAACGCATCAAGCTTTTGCACGGCAGCTTCAAGCTTTTCGATGACCACGGGCGCTTTGTCCACCAGCCAAATTTCTCGCGCCTGCTCGTTGCTCTTTTCGCCTGAGAAAAGGGCGATGGCGGCGTCAACAGCGTCTTGCTGCTGGCGAAAGTCGAGGATGTTGCCGTAGGGCTTGGTGCCGTTGAGTACGCGGTTGGTGCGGGAGAAGGCCTGGATCAAACCATGGTGCTTGAGGTTCTTGTCCACATAGAGTGTGTTCAAGAACTTGGAGTCAAAGCCGGTGAGCAGCATGTCCACGACGATGGTGATGTCGATCTTTTGCTTGGCGGGGTAATCGGCATTGGGCCACTGTTGATCTTTGATGCGCTTTTGTACGTCTTGGTAATAGAGATCGAACTCGCTCAAGCGGTGGTTGGTGCCAAATTGAGCGTTGTAATCCGCGACGATGGATTCCAGAGCTTGCTTTTTGCCTTCGGGGTCAACCTTGTTGTCTTCCTGCTCCTGCAGCAGGTCTTGAGAAAGTTGCGAAATGTCTTTCCTGCTCTCTTCGTTCTCCGCGAGTTGCGGGGGCGGGGAAAAAACGCAGGCGATATTCAGCGGCTTCCAATCGGCATCGGCATTGGCTCTCTCTGCGTGCATCGCCTTGAAGAGCGCGTGGTATTCGATGGCATCGTTGATCGAAGCGGTGGCGAGGATGGCGTTGAATCGGCGGCCCCCAGTAGCTGCATCGTGTTTACTAAGGATGGCCTCAATCACGGCTCGCTTGGCAATGGCCTCGCCGGGCTTGGGTGAGGTTTTGCCTTTTTCTTCTTTCGGCTTGAAATAGTCCACGTGAAAGCGCAGGACGTTTTCGTCTTCAATGGCGTGGGTGATGGTGTAGGCATGAAGCTGCTTTTGAAACAGGTCTTCCGTGGTGCGCATGGACGCTTGCTCGCCCTCAATCTTTTGCAGGGAGGCGTTCGCGTCAAAAATCGGCGTGCCCGTGAATCCGAAAAGCTGGGCTTTTGGAAAGAACGCTTTGATGGCCTTGTGATTCTCGCCAAACTGGGAGCGATGGCATTCGTCGAAGATGAAGACGATGCGCTTATCGCTTAAGGCTTCAAGCTGCTCTTTATAGGTGGCTTGGCCGTTTTTGCTGCGCTGCATGTTGCGCTTGCTGCTTTCATCTAGCGCGAGACCGAGTTTTTGAATGGTGGTGACGATCACCTTGTCTGCATAGTCTTCTGACAGCAGGCGGCGCACGAGGGCGCCAGTATTGGTGTTTTCTTCAACGCAGCCTTCTTGGAACTTGTTAAATTCTTCGCGGGTTTGGCGGTCAAGATCTTTACGGTCCACAACGAAAACGCATTTGTGGATGTGCTCGTTTTCTTTGAGCAGGGTGGACGCCTTGAAGGAGGTGAGCGTTTTGCCGCTGCCCGTCGTGTGCCAGATATAGCCGTTGCCGCTGTCTTCCTCGATGCACTGAATGATGTGCTGCACAGCGTAGACCTGATAGGGGCGCATCACCATCAGCTTTTGCTCGCCAGCAAGCAAAACCATGTAGCGGCTGATTGTCTGCCCTAGGGAGCATTTGCTTAAAAAACGCTCGGCGAAGTCATCAAGGTGGGTGATCTTTTTGTTGGCTTCATCTGCAAATTCGTAGACGGGCAGAAAGCGCTCGTCGGCATTGAAGGCGAAATGGCGGGTGTTGTTGTTGGCAAAGTAGTAGGTGCGGTCGCGGTTGCTGACGACAAAAAGCTGCATGAAGCTCAGCAGCGTGCGGGTATAGCCGTTGCCTGGGTCATTTTTGTATTCAACGATCTGCTGCATGGCGCGGCGCGGGTTGACGCCCAGCGTCTTGAGCTCGATCTGCACCACGGGCACGCCGTTGATCAGCAGGATCACGTCGTATCGGTGATGGCTGTTATCGGTGTTGATGCGAAGCTGGTTGATGACCTCGAAATGGTTTTTGCACCAGTCTTTGATGTTGACGAGGGTGTAATTCAGCGGGGTCCCGTCGTCGCGGGTGAAGGCATTGATGCTGCGCAAGGTCTTGGCAGCGGCAAAAACGTCTGGGGTGACAACTTCATCCAACAGGCGCGCAAACTCGCTATCGGTGAGGCGAACGCGGTTCAGGGCTTCAAACTTCTCGCGAAAATTCTGCTCAAGCGTGGCTCGGCTGGTGATATCGCGGCGATAGTCGTACTTCAGCCCTTGGAGTTTCCCGACAAATCCATATTCAATCTGCTCCTCACGAAGCACATTGGGCTGCGCGGCTGGGGTGGTCTGATAGGGATTCGAAGACGAGGTTTTCATGAGATAAGGGGTATTGAGCTTGTCCCCAAAAAGTGGACACTAAAGAAAGAGTTTTTCAACTTATTTTTTGGAGGTTCCAATGGCCAGAGGCAGCAAAAGGAAATACACGTCGCAGACTAGGCAAGATGCGGTCGGGCAAGTCATCAAGGCCGG
>JANMGB010000162.1:0-3001 GCA_031374415.1 Burkholderiales bacterium | reverse complement strand
GGCCTCGTCGTTGAGCTTGGCGTTTCGTCCGTGCTGGTTTGCTTGGAAGAAGTCGCCCCACATCTTCATGCCCGCCTTCCAGCGAGACTGCAGGTCGTCGTCGTAGTCGACAAACATGCGCTCGACGCAGTTGTAGGTGAGCCGCGCCTCCTGCAGACCGTGCAGGTTCGCAAACGTCGCGCTGCAGAGCTCTTTCGAGTCGATGACGGTTCGCATGTACAGGTCCTGCGCCAGCGTCGAGAGAAGGCGGCGCACGACTCGTTGCTGGAGCACGATGGTGTCGGTTTTGCTGGCGTCGTCATCGTCGTCGCTCGGCGCCGACTCGTCGTCGTTGTCCTGCTGCGTGCCGTCGGCGCCGGCGTCTTGGTTGGCGTCGGCGGCGGGAGCGAGAGCTGTCTCGAGCGCGGCGTCGTTTCTGCTGCGCAGCCAATCGAACTGCTGCTGCACCTTGCGCCGCTGCGCGCGCATCATCGGCACAACGCCGACGCGGTCGATCTTCTGCTTGAGCATCAGTGGGATGACGATGCCGTGGCGGTTCTGGAATGCGCTGAGTGCAGCGTCCATGCGGAGGCCCGCTGGTGCGCGCCAGATTGAGTCAGTGATGCCGAGCAGCCCGTTGCTAATGATCTTGACCACGAGTGCGCCTGCGAAAGACGGCAGTCGGCGCGCGTGGTCGACCGACCAGCCCTTCTGACCAGACTCGGGCGCGACCATGATGAACGCGGCGCCTTCGCGCAGAAAGAGGCCGCTGTGCGGATGCTTGATGTTGTTGAACACGACGTCGCTGATGGCGACGACGAATTGGTGTCCGTGACTTGTGCCGAAGATGCCATTGCGCTGTGAATGGTAGCAGAAGTGTGTCAGTGACCGCAAAAAGAAGAGCGAGTCAACGAACCGTCGAAAACATGCCGACGCCGCTGATCAGCATCGCGATAGCGCCCCACACCAGGTAGACGATCTGCGAGTGCGCGGTCGCATTCGCATCATCATCGCGCTCGGACGACCGGAGCATCGAGATCGCCAGGTCGACGTCGGCGGCGACGCAAAAAAGCAGCTCGCCCATGGTGGCGTGCAGCAAGTTGCAGTACGACTCGGCCTCGGACGCCCACAGCTCGAGGTTGCTCGTCTTGCCGCGCGAGATGGCGCGGCGTTTGAAGATGGCGATATGCTGCGCCGGAGCCACGGCAGCGTCGGCGAACACGGCCAGGAACGGTATGACCTGCGTGACGACGTAATCACCACCGTGATGTGCGGCGGCCGCCTGTCCAACGCACTGCTTCAGCCATTGAATGATCGAGCGGCACATCGCCAATGACGCCTGTGCACTGCTCTTGCTCGCGGCCACCGTCGCCAGGAGCGCCAGCACGGCTTTGTCGCCGCCGTTGGCGAGCGACAAAAAGTGAGACGGACAGCCGTTCGGAACAGACGTGGAAAGACGGTGCAGCGCGCACGCCAGCGCGAGACCGAAAGCAAAGTCGTTCGCGTTGACAGAAATCAGCGAAGTGACGTCGCACGCCAGGTTCACCTGGATTGGTCGGGCCGGGTCCGGCGATCGCTCGACGATCCACTTTTCGTACGCTGAAAGAATGCCGACACCACCACTGGCCCGCTTCTTGCGCGTGTCGTCGGCCGCCGGTCGCGTGTTTGTGCCTCGAGAGCGCCAGAACTGAACCTCGAAGAGCTGCGACGCGAGAAACGTCTTGAGCGGCGTGCACGTGAGAGCGACTGAGAGAGAGACAGGACGGGACTTGCCTAGCCCCGGCTGGAAAGACCCGAGGCCAACGCCCACGTTGCTCGAGTCGCCGCTGAAACGAGCGATCGCGGCAGCGGACGCGGCCAGCTGCGAGAAGAGCGACGGCGGCGGCAGAGGCAGCGGCGGCAGCGGCGGCGGCGGCGGCGGGCGCACGGCGCTGCCGGCGGGCGGCAGATGGCCGCCCGGTGCTGATGTCTTGCGAAACGGAGCGGGCGGTTGGAGCGGTGCGCCTGTCGGCGGCGTTGGCGAGTGCGCGACAGCGGGCCCCAGCGAACGGCGCGCACGCGGCGGAACGTCAGCGGCAGACGCGCCCGCGTCTCGCTTGCGACGGCGCTTGAGCGCGGTCGGCGCCGGCGACGACGTGCTGTCGCCAGCCGCAGGCGGCTGCGGCGCGTTGCACGGCAGCGCAACGCCCTTGTCGCCGACGTTGGCGCCGCGCTCGTCCTCGAAACCCTTTGACAGGTCGAGCACCTGCGGCTCTGACGGCGGCGGCGACGGCGGCGGCGGCGGCGGCTCGTTGACGTCGCCAATGCAATCGTCGTCGTTGTCGCTGTCGTCGGCACGTGCCGGCATCGGCGCATCGTCAGCGAAGAGCGGCGCCTCGGTCGCAGACACAGACGCGGGAGCGGCAAAGACGCCTGCATCGAATTCGAATGCGCCCACATCGACATCGAAGCCGCCCTCAAAGCTCCACTGCTCCTGCTCGGCGACCGGCGGCACATTGGCTGGCGCATGCACAAACGCCGGCACTGGCGCAGGAATGCGCGAATAGTCAATGAAGACCATAGGGGTGCGCGCTGCAATGTCCGCGCGCTGAATGTGAGTAGCACTTTTCAAATGCTTGAGAAAGCTTCTCTTGTTCTTGTAGGTTTTTCCTTCGCACACAGAACAAGCGATTGTCGGTTGCCCTTCACACACAGGCTTGTGAGAACACAGCCAGTAGAGCGTTTTTGTGACGCCACACAATGCGCAAGTGGCCGGCTCGTTGCCAGCACCGTGAATTGCCCACTCGTGCTGCTTCAGAGCTTTCGCACTGGTCGCCAGCACAGCGCAAACAGAGCATTTGAACGTGGAGGTGCGTTCAACTTTGATTCTCCTGTTTTGTGCTGACCCGCTTCGAGAAGAATCGAATTTGACGTTTCAGTGCATGAAAGAGTGAGTCTCATGTCTTTGCGTGTCGTTTCTATCCCGTTCTCATGTCTCTTTTCTCCGGTCTGAGTGAGAGCGTTCACTTGCTGCCGTCCCGTG
>JANMGB010000161.1:0-21376 GCA_031374415.1 Burkholderiales bacterium | reverse complement strand
GGTGACGAAGTGCTCGACACCTCCATCCAAGCAAGATTGCAACAAATGAGCGCTGCTTTATCCGCCTGAACAGTACGCCCTCAAGCAGCACACCCTGAACACCGCCATACCCCCACGCTGTACCCCAGCCATCATTCCCAGTGCAGGCACAGCCTGCGCGCAAGGAGACAAGCCATGCAACTGAATCCTGCTGAAATATCTGAACTGATCAAAAAGCGCATTGAAGGCCTCGGGGTCTCTAGCGACATTCGCAACCAAGGCACCGTGGTGTCTGTGACTGACGGCATCGTCCGCGTTCATGGATTGTCCGATGCGATGCAGGGCGAGATGCTTGAGTTCCCCTCCACAGCATCAGGGCAGCCCACGTTTGGTCTGGCCCTCAACCTCGAGCGTGACTCGGTCGGCGCTGTGATTTTGGGCGAGTACGAGCACATTTCTGAAGGTGACACCGTCAAGTGCACAGGCCGCATTCTCGAGGTGCCCGTGGGCCCCGAGTTGCGCGGCCGCGTGGTCAATGCGCTGGGTCAGCCCATTGATGGCAAGGGCCCGGTTTTGGCCAAGCTCTCGATGCCCATCGAAAAGATCGCTCCGGGTGTGATTGCCCGCCAGTCAGTGAGCCAGCCGATGCAAAGCGGTCTGAAATCGATCGATGCCATGGTGCCCATTGGCCGTGGCCAACGCGAGTTGATCATTGGTGACCGCCAAACCGGTAAAACGGCGGTCGCGATTGACGCCATCATTAACCAAAAGGGTCAAAATATGACCTGTATCTATGTGGCCATTGGGCAAAAGGCTTCATCGATCAAAAACGTCGTACGTTCTCTTGAGGCCCATGGTGCCATGGAGTACACCATTGTGGTGGCGGCCTCGGCAGCCGAGTCTGCCGCCATGCAGTACGTCTCGGCCTATTCAGGCTGCACCATGGGTGAGTACTTCCGTGATCGTGGCGAAGACGCCCTCATTGTTTATGACGACTTGTCCAAGCAAGCGGTGGCTTATCGCCAAATCTCTCTTTTGCTGCGCCGCCCGCCGGGTCGCGAAGCCTATCCGGGTGATGTGTTTTATCTCCACAGCCGCTTGCTAGAACGTGCTGCCCGCGTCAACCCCGACTATGTTGAGAAGTTCACCCAAGGCGCCGTCAAAGGCAAAACTGGTTCGCTCACTGCATTGCCGATCATCGAAACACAAGCCGGTGACGTTTCGGCTTTTGTGCCGACCAACGTGATTTCCATCACCGACGGGCAGATTTTTCTTGAAACGTCGTTGTTCAACGCTGGCATTCGACCCGCCATCAATGCCGGTATTTCGGTCTCACGTGTGGGTGGTGCAGCCCAGACTAATCTCATCAAAGGCTTGTCGGGTGGCATCCGCACCGACTTGGCTCAATACCGTGAGTTGGCGGCATTTGCCCAGTTCGCCTCTGACCTTGACGAGGCAACCCGCAAGCAGCTTGAGCGCGGCGCTCGCGTCACCGAGCTGCTCAAGCAATCCCAGTATGCCCCGCTGCCCGTGAGTCTGATGGCCGCCACTTTATTTGCCGTTAACAAGGGCTTTCTCGACAGTGTGGATGTCAAAAATGTGCTGTCTTTTGAGGCTGGCCTGCATCAGTTTCTCAAATCTAGCCACGCCGCTTTGCTGGCCCAAATGGAGAAAGACGCTGCAAAGTGGGATGCCAAAGAGCCGAAAAAAGATGCCCCTGCTGAAAAAGCTGCTTTCCAGAAGTCTTGCCAAAAAGCCGAGTTTGAGCTCAATGCAGCGGTGGCGGCTTTCAAGAAGTCTTTTGTTTGATGACATTGACCTAGGAGGTTTGGCATGGCAGCAGGCAAGGAAATTCGCGGCAAGATCAAAAGTGTCGAAAACACCAAAAAGATCACCAAGGCTATGGAGATGGTGGCCGCTTCAAAGATGCGAAAGGCCCAAGAGCGCATGCGCGCGGCCCGGCCCTACAGCGAGAAAATTCGCAGCTTGGCCGCCAACCTCTCGCGCGCTACTCCCGAGTACAAGCACCCTTTCATGGTCAGCAACCTGGCCGCCAAAACGGTGGGCCTGATCGTCATTACCACTGACAAGGGGTTGTGCGGGGGGCTTAATACCAACGTGCTGCGCGTGGTGACGCAAAAGCTCAAAGAGGTCGAGGCGGGTGGACAGCGCTCTGAAACCGTGGCCATCGGCAACAAGGGCCTTGGCTTTTTAAACCGTGTGGGTGCCAAAGTGGTCTCTCATGTCACGGCGCTGGGCGATAAGCCTCACCTCGACAAAATCATCGGGCCCATCAAAGTGCTGCTCGATGCCTATGCCCAGGGCCAACTCAGTGCGGTCTATCTGTGCTACACCCGCTTCATCAACACCATGAAGCAAGAGTCTGTCGTTGAGCAGCTTTTGCCCTTGTCCGACGCTTCACTGCAAAGCGGTGACCAAGCCCCTGCACCCAAGCATGGCTGGGACTACCTCTACGAACCCAATGCACAGACTGTGATCGACGAGCTGCTGCTGCGTTACACAGAGGCCTTGGTGTATCAAGCCGTGGCTGAAAACATGGCCTCTGAGCAATCCGCTCGCATGGTCGCCATGAAGTCTGCCACCGACAACGCGGGCAGCGTCATTTCAGAGCTCAAATTGGTCTACAACAAGACTCGCCAAGCGGCGATCACCAAAGAGCTCTCAGAGATCGTTGCGGGTGCAGCTGCCGTCTGATGCAACAAAGCCCTCACAGTGCTCAGTTTGGCTGTATTGAGCTGAATCAAATCGAACCGAATTGAATTGAATTGAATTCCAAAGGATACAAACATGGCTGACTCGCAAACCGCAAACGTAGGCAAAATTGTTCAGTGTATTGGCGCCGTGGTAGACGTTGAGTTTCCTCGCGATGCCATGCCAAAAATCTATGATGCCCTCAAGCTTGAAGGCACTGAGCTGACCCTCGAGGTTCAGCAACAGTTGGGCGACGGCGTGGTGCGCACCATCGCTTTGGGCTCTTCTGATGGCTTGCGCCGCGGGCTCATGGTGCGCAATACCAAGCTGCCTATTTCAGTGCCTGTGGGGCGTGCCACCTTGGGCCGCATCATGGACGTGCTGGGCAACCCTATCGACGAGCGCGGCCCCGTGAGCCAAGCGCTCACCGCTTCGATTCACCGCAAGCCCCCAGCCTACGATGAGCTCAGCCCCTCGACCGATTTGTTAGAAACCGGCATCAAAGTGATTGACTTGATTTGCCCGTTTGCCAAGGGTGGCAAGGTGGGCTTGTTCGGTGGCGCTGGTGTGGGCAAAACCGTCAACATGATGGAGCTGATCAACAACATCGCCAAAGCGCACAGCGGTTTGTCGGTGTTTGCGGGTGTCGGAGAGCGCACCCGCGAGGGCAACGACTTCTACCACGAGATGGCTGATTCGGGAGTGGTCAACCTCGAAAAGCTTGAGGAGTCAAAAGTGGCCATGGTCTATGGTCAGATGAATGAGCCTCCCGGCAACCGCCTGCGCGTAGCCCTCACCGGCCTGACCATCGCCGAGTCGTTCCGAGACGAAGGTCGCGATGTGCTCTTTTTTGTTGACAACATTTACCGCTATACCTTGGCAGGCACTGAGGTCTCCGCATTGTTGGGTCGCATGCCCTCGGCGGTGGGTTATCAACCGACCTTGGCCGAAGAAATGGGCCGCTTGCAAGAGCGCATCACCTCGACCAAAGTGGGCTCCATCACCTCCATTCAGGCGGTTTATGTGCCAGCTGATGACTTGACCGATCCGTCTCCGGCCACCACCTTTGCCCACTTAGACTCGACTGTGGTGCTCTCGCGTGATATTGCCTCTTTGGGCATCTATCCTGCTGTAGACCCGCTGGATTCAACCAGTCGTCAGCTCGACCCCAACGTAGTGGGCCAAGAGCACTACTCGGTGGCCCGTGCCGTGCAAGGCACCTTGCAGCGCTACAAAGAGCTGCGCGACATCATTGCTATTTTGGGCATGGACGAGCTCGCCCCAGAAGACAAACTCGCTGTGGCGCGTGCGCGCAAAATTCAGCGCTTTTTGAGCCAACCTTTCCATGTGGCCGAAGTGTTCACGGGCTCTAAGGGCAAGTATGTGTCTCTCAAAGAAACCATTCAGGGTTTCAAAATGATTGTCAGTGGCGAGTGCGACAGCCTGCCTGAGCAAGCTTTCTACATGGTGGGCACCATCGATGAAGCCTTTGAAAAGGCCAAGCGCATGGAAGAAGAGGCCAAGGCTAAAAAAGCAGCCTGAGCTTCAGGCCTGGCGAGTCGTCACTGATGACCGATGACCCGCCAGGCCAGTGATCTTCCCTACCCGAAGAAGGAAACAGGATATGGCAACGATTCATGTCGACGTGGTGTCAGCCGAAGCGTCGATTTTTTCTGGCGAGGCTAAATTTGTGGCCCTGCCTGGCGAAGAGGGCGAGTTGGGCATCTATCCGCGCCACACCCCGCTGATCACGCGCGTACGCCCCGGAGCGGTGCGCATTGAGCGTGCCGATGGCGGTGAAGAGTTGATCTTCGTGGCTGGCGGCATTTTAGAGGTGCAGCCCAACACGGTCACCGTGTTGGCTGACACAGCTATACGTGGCAAAGATCTCGACGAAGCCAAGGCCACTGAGGCCAAGAAGATCGCCGAAGAAGCCATGAAAAATGCCAAGTCGGAGATCGATTTTGCCGCTGCCCAAAGTGAGTTTGTGGCCATGGCCGCTCAAATCGCTGCGCTGCGTCGCTTGCGAAAAAAGTAGCGTTCGGGTGTGAAGATGCCTTGTCGTCAACGGGCGTGAAGGGCGTCGAACATCACAGCGGCAGACGCAGGCACGACAAAGTCGCGCAGGCATGGCAAATTCAAAACTGTGGTGCGACATGCCTCCAGCCTTCTTCCACTCGTACCTGCACCCGCGCCCGGTCTGCACGCTCACTCACTCAGCCCCTTGCGTCAAACTGCTGGATCGAGCGCGCGATCAAGTTGAGCGCCATGATTTCGTCCACGCCGCCCATCGCAATGGCTTCCTTTGGCATGCCGAAGACCACTCAGGTGTCTTCA
Organism: Burkholderiales bacterium; assembly: GCA_031374415.1. Lineage (GTDB taxonomy): Bacteria > Pseudomonadota > Gammaproteobacteria > Burkholderiales > Burkholderiaceae_C > CANHBY01. The sequence goes on along the minus strand of JANMGB010000161.1, from coordinate 16,348 downwards.
TTCTGCGCAATGGTGTGAGCGCAACGTTTGTGCAGCAGCTTCATGCCACGGGCCCCGTCGTCACCCATACCGCTCAGGATGATGGCGAGTGGGTCTCTGCGAGCACAATCGGCGGCCGATCTGAACAGCACATCTACCGACGGCTTGTGCCGATTGACTTGTTCTACGGTGAGGGTGCTGGGAAGTTGTCAGAAATTGACAATAAATTCTTTAAATTGAACATTGCTGCCCATTGAGGTGCTTTAAAAAATTCGGAGCTGCTACAGTTTGTCAATGCGCAGCCTTGTCTTATCACTTCTCATCGCATTCTTGCCGCTCCAGTTTAGCTGGGCGGTTGTGGCGTCGCACTGCGGGCATGAGACACAGGCGGGTGTGGGGCATTTGGGTCACCCCACTCACCCGCATCACGCGGATGCTGGCGAACATGCTCAGCCTGAATCAGCCTCGGGTGCGACCACCAATGAGGGTGGGGTTAAGGCGCTTGGCGCCTTAGACCTGGACTGCGGTCACTGTCACGGGTGCTGTGGCGTGATTTCTACCTTGTCATCCAGTTTTCCCGACGCTCTCCCGTCGGCCACATCCCTTGGCCTGCTCGACCAAGCCGTTAGTGAGCCTGCGCCAAGCCGACCCGAACGCCCTCAGTGGCTGCCCCTTGCCTGATCGGCGAGGCGGGGTACTTCCACGACTGAAGCCCGTTCGCGCCTGAGTGCGTGCCGCACCCTGCGGCGCCATTGGGCACGATGCGACCTCTGAGTCGCTGCTTGCTGGTCTCCTGTGAGTCGTTTCACAACACTGGAGCATCGGATGAACCCCAAAACTCGACCTAGAGACTGGCTGCGGCGTGCAGGCCTGGCAAGCGCTGCGGCTGTTTGCAGCATGGCTGTACAGGGGCAGTCCGCCTTGGTGGCGACTGCCCCTCAAGTCCTTGCAATCGTTGCCAATCCTCAGAGCCTGCGCCAAGTTTTCGACGCAGCCTGGAGCCGCCAGCCCGAGGCGATGGCGCTACAGGCGCGGCGTGACGGTGCCCTAGCACAGCAAAAGGCTGCCCAGGCCTGGACGCCGGAGCCCGTGGCCTTGGAGCTTACGAACAAGACCGACCGCCTAAACCGCAATCAGGGTCAGCGCGAGCTCGAGGTCGGCTTGGCCGTGCCGTTATGGTTGCCCGGTGGGCGAAGCCGCAGTGCGGCGCTGGCCGAGGCCGAAGGCGCAGCCATTGAGAGTCGGACTCTCGCGGCACAATTGCGCGTCGCCGCCACCGTCCGCGAAGCCTGGTGGCAATGGCAACGCGCCCGCATCGAAGTCGACACCGCTCGCGATCATGTTGACAATACCCGGCGCATTGCCACCGACGTGGCCCGCCGAACGAAGGCCGGTGACCTTGCCCAAGCCGATCAACACCAGGCTAGCAGCGCCGTGGCAAGCGCGGAAGCGGGCATGGCTCAGGCCGAGGCCAGCTTGGCAGCGGCCCAACAGCATCTGCAGGCACTTGCCGGCGCGGCGCCCTCCCAAAACGAGGCCGTTGGTGCAATCTCGGAGCAGGACCCCGGCAATGTGGCAATCGCCATCGAGGCACACGCCGCTTTGCAGGAGTTGACGGACCGCGCAACGGTTGCCGACCGAGCCGCTGCGTTGACGGCGACTCAGTCGCGCGCCAACCCAGAGCTGATCTTGGCGACCACGCGGGACCGCAGTGCTTTTGGTGAGACCGCGCAGCAGACCCTCACCCTCGGAGTGCGCATCCCCTTCGGTGGCGGCCCACGTCATGATGCACGCAGCGCCAATGCTCGCGTTGAAGCGACTGAGATTCGGGCTCAGTTGGCCTTGGAGCGCCAACGTGTCACCGCGGAGCGCGAGGCCGCGCGCGTTAAGGTGGAATTTTCCAGAGTCCAGCTGGCGGCGGTTGAGCGGCACGCCCAGCTGGCCCGGGAGTCTCGCGGCTTTTTCGACCACTCTTTCCGGCTTGGCGAAACCGATTTGCCAACGCGCTTGCGCATTGAAGCCGAGGCCGCAGAGGCCGAGCGCCAGGCAGCGCGCACCCGCATCGAACTCGCAGCGGCCATCTCCTCGTGGCGCCAGGCCCTCGGCCTGATGCCTGAGTGAAGCGTCCGTGTGCCACTTAACTAATCCTTCAGGAAAACCTCTATGAGTTTCTCGAAATTTCCCACCATGTTGCTCACGGCGGTCATGTTCACATCGCCAGTCCTGGCGGGCGAAGGCCATGACCATGGCGATGCTGCTCCCTCTGCCGCTCCTGCGACTGCTGGCCAGGTGCTCCCACGTTTTTCGGCTGTGTCGGAAACCTTTGAACTCGTCGGTGTGCTCAACGGCAAGCAGATCACCGTCTATCTCGACCGCTTCACTGACAACAGCCCGGTGCGCGACGCGCAAATCGAGCTGGAGATCGTCGGCGCCAAGTTCAAGGCCGAAAAGCATGGCGATGACGAGTACGAGGTCGTGCTGCCGGACGCACTGAAGCCAGGCGTTGTGCCGGTCGCCGCAACGGTCATTGTTGGCAACGAGACCGACTTGCTGGTCGGTGAACTCGATATTCATGAAGACGCGCACGCAGATGAAGGCGTCGCCGTGCGGTCGTGGGTGAAGTCTGCGGGCTGGCTTGCTGGCGGCGTGCTCGTCCTGGTCCTGCTGCTATGGAGTGGGCGTCGCGTGCTGAATGCTCGCAGCGATCGCGCAGGAGTTGCAGCATGAGGCGCACTTTGATCGCCGCAGGCTTGGGGCTGATGATCGCCTTCACAGGCGTTACGCCCGTCCAGGCTGGCGAAGGCCATGACCATGACCACGGTGAGACACCTGCAGCCGCCAGCTCCAACGGGCCGCAGCGTCAGCCTGACGGCAGCGTTTTTCTGCCCAAGCCCGCACAGCGTCAACTGGGCGTGCGCACGCTGGTCACCCAAGCCGCTGAGCTGCCCCGCACGGTGGAGCTCGGCGCCAAAGTTCTGATGGACCCCAACGCCGGCGGCAAGGTTCAGGCGCTGAATGCCGGGCGCATCGAGCCCGGACCGCGCGGCCTGCCCAACGCCGGGCAGGCGGTGCGCAAGGGCGAGGTATTGGCCTATGTGGTGCCGTCGGCGGCGCCGATCGAGCGGTCTAATCAGGCCGCCCAGTTGGCTGAGTTGCGCGCTGCCAAAGCGCTGGCCGACAAGCGCATTGCGCGTCTGCAGGAGCTGGTTGACACCGTGCCGCGCAAGGAGATCGAGGCTGTCGAGAGCGAGGCCGCCAGTCTGGGAGCACGCATCGCAGCCGTCGGTGGTGGCTTGTCTACCCGGGAAGCGCTGCTGGCACCGGTGTCGGGCGTCATCGCCTCGGCTCACGTGGTTGCCGGCCAGGTGGTCGATGCCCGCGAACTCATTTTCGAGATCGTCGACCCCTTGCGCCTGCGCATCGAGGCACTGGCCTTCGACGCTACCATCGCCTTAAACATCGGCGACGCAACGATGGCCATCGGCGACCAGCGTGTGCCGCTCACCTTCATAGGCGCCTCACGCAGCCTGCGCGAACAGGCGCTGCCGCTGGCCTTCCGCGCGCAAGGCGCTGCACTTGATCAGTTGGCCGTCGGGCAGCCGGTGCGCGTGTTCGTGCAAACAAAAGACAAGGTCAAAGGCATTCCTGTGCCTGTGGCCTCGCTCATGAAAAATTCGGCAAACCAGACTGTCGTTTGGGTCAAGACCTCACCTGAGCGCTTTGAGTCGAGAGCTGTGACCACTGAGCCGCTGGACGGTGTCCAGGTCGCGGTGACTTCAGGACTGGAGCCTGGCGACCGGGTCGCGACGCAAGGCGTCTCCTTGATTAACCAGGTGCGCTGACATGTTCAAGTGGCTCCTCAATCACAGTTTGACGAACCGGTTGCTGGTGATCATTGCCAGCGTGGTCCTGATGGCCTACGGCGCGTTCACACTGACGCGCACGCCGGTAGATGTGTTCCCCGATCTCAACAAGCCCACCGTCACCATCATGACCGAGGCCGGCGGCATGGCCGCTGAGGAGGTGGAACAACTCATCACCTTCCCACTGGAGACGACGATGAACGGGCTTCCTGGAGTGGAGTCGGTTCGTTCGACCTCATCCGCAGGCTTGTCCTTCCTGTACGTCACCTTTGACTGGAGCACCGACATCTTTCGCGCCCGTCAGCTGGTGTCTGAACGGTTGTCATCGATGGAGGAGGGGATCAAAGAAGGGGTAACGCCTCGAATGGGGCCGATCAGCTCGATCATGGGCGAGATCATGCAGATCGCCATACCGGTCGATCCCAGCAAAATCAGCCCGATGGCGGTGCGCGAGTATGCCGATTGGGTGCTGAGACCTCGACTGCTCTCAGTGCCGGGCGTTGCGCAGGTCATCCCTATCGGCGGTGAAGTTCGCCAGTTCCAGGTGCAGCCGAACACCACGCGCATGGCCGAGTTGGGCGTCACGCACGACCAGCTCGAGGGCGCTCTGAAGGGCTACTCATCCAACACCTCGGGCGGCTTTTTGGAACTGAATGGCCGCGAGTACCTGATCCGCAACCTGGGCCGCACGTCTAGGCTTGATGACCTGAACAATTTGGCACTGAGCGCCAAGGATGGCCAGCCCATCTTAATGCGTCAAATTGCCGAGGTCACGTTTGCGGCGGCAATTAGGCGCGGCGATGCGGGCTTCGAGGGCAAGCCGGCTGTGATCTTGGGTATCCAGAAGCAACCGACTGCCGACACCATCGCCCTCACCCAGTCCATAGAGGACGCCCTGGCGGGGCTCAAAGCATCACTGCCAGCGGGTATGGAAGCGCCACGCGTGACCTTCCGCCAGGCCAGCTTCATCGAGGCATCAATCACCACGCTGCAGGGCAAGCTCATCGGCGCCTCGGTCTTTGTGGCTGTGATCTTGTTCTTCTTTTTGGGCACCGTGCGCCCGACCATCATCGCCTTGACAGCCATTCCGGTCTCCATCTGCGTGGCGGCGCTGGTATTTCGCTACTTTGGGCTGTCGATCAACACCATGACCCTGGGCGGTCTGGCCATCGCCATCGGGGGTCTGGTGGATGATGCGGTGGTTGACGTGGAGAACATCATCCGCCGCTTGAAGGCCGACCGGTTGCAACCTCCCGCATTGCGTTTCCAGCCGCTCGAGCTCGTTGCAAAGGCCTCGATGGAAGTGCGCTCGGGCATCCTGTACGCCACCGTGATCATCGTGTTGGTTTTCATTCCGCTGTTTGCTTTGCCAGGTCTGGAGGGCAAGCTGTTCGTGCCGCTGGGCATCGCGTTCATCGTGTCCACGCTGGCCTCGCTGATCGTTTCCGTGACGGTGACGCCCGTGCTCAGTTTTTATCTGCTGCCACGGATGAAGAATCTGGATCATGGTGACACACGAGTCTTGGCCTGGCTGAAGGCGCGCTACCGAGGCGGCCTGCAGGGTGTTCTGAACAGGCCAAGGGCTGCCCTGGCGGCCGCAGGTGTGGCGGTGTTGGTGGCCGCGGCGGCTGTGCCCTTTTTCCCCACGACCTTCCTGCCGCCCTTCAGCGAGGGGACGCTGCTGATCGGCTTGCGGCTGAACCCAGGCGTCACGCTGACGCAAACGTCAGCATTGGCGCGCCAGGCCGAGGTTCTGGTCAAGCAGGTGCCGGAGGTGACGCACGTCGGGCGGCGCAGTGGTCGGGCCGAGCTGGATGAGCATGCCGAAGGCGTGCACGTCAGCGAGCTCGATGTGGGCCTCAAGCCCACCGCTGAGCTCACCCGCAGCATGGACGAGATCAAGGCTGACATCCGCACACGGTTGGTGAATTTGCCTGCTGCATTGGAGATCGGCCAGCCCATCTCGCACCGCATCGACCACATGCTCTCTGGCGTGCGCTCGCAGATCGCCATCAAGATCTTCGGCGAAGACCTCGATGCACTGCGTGGCCAGGCCGACGCGCTGCGAGCGAAGCTGTCAACCATTCCCGGCATCGCCGATTTGCAGATCGAAAAGCAAGTACTGTCACCGCAAATCAAAGTGCGCATTGACTATGCCGCTGCAGCCCAGTACGGCGTACCAGCGCCGCAGGTGCTGTCAGCCCTGCAGGCCCTGGTCGAGGGCGAGAAGGTCACCCAAATTGTTGAGGGCAGTCGGCGCTTCGCGCTGGTGGTGAAGTTGCCCGAGTCGGCGCGGTCGGTCGAGGGCCTGGGGCGGATACTGATCGAGACGCCGAACGGGCGCATTCCCCTGTCGAAAATCGCGACGATCGAGGATGGAGATGGCCCCAACCAGATCAGCCGCGACGATGGCAAGCGGCGAATTGTGTTGTCGGCCAACGCGTCGGGGCGCGCATTGTCGGAGATCGTCGCCGATATTCGAGGCGTGGTCGCAGCGACCAAGTTGCCTGAGGGCTACTTCATTACCCTAGGCGGCCAGTTTCAGGCTCCGGAGGAAGCTTCGCGTCTGGTCGGCCTGCTGTCGATTGTCTCGCTGACCCTGATGTTCGTGGTGCTTTACAGCCGCTATAAGTCGACCGCGCTGTCGGCGCTGATCATGGTCAACATTCCACTCGCCCTCGTTGGCGCAGTGATTGGCCTGTGGCTCTCAGGTCAGCCGCTGTCGGTGGCTGCGCTGGTGGGTTTCATTACATTGGCGGGCATTTCGGTGCGCAACGGTATTTTGAAGGTCAGCCACTACATCAACCTGATGCGCTTCGAGGGCGAGTCGTTCGATCACAAGATGATTCTGCGGGGCTCGCTGGAGCGCTTGAGCCCCGTGTTGATGACTGCCCTGGTGACCGCCTTCGCGCTGGCCCCGCTGCTGTTCGAAGCTGAGCAGCCTGGCACTGAGGTGCTGCACCCCGTGGCGGTGGTGATCTTCTCCGGCCTCATCAGCTCGACCCTGCTCGACACCTTCCTCACGCCTGCCTTGTTCTGGCTGTTTGGGCGCAAGCCTGCCGAACAGCTGATGAACGACAAAGACGGCGAGGCGCTTTGAATCTCTCTGTGCTCACCTCCCCCCCCTGAAAGGACTCTCATGAAGACGCAAACCCTTCTCGCTTCCCTGACCCTGACATTCACTTTGGCTCTGGCCGGTCCAGCGCTTGCCGGCGACGACAAGCACGCTCATGCCCACGAACACAAGCCGTTGCACGGTGGCGTGGTTGTGGAAGTTAAGGACATTGACTACGAACTGGTGGCCAAGCCAGCGCTGATCCAATTGCACTTGCGGGACCACGGTAAGGCCACCGATGTATCCAAAGCCAGCGCCAAACTGACTTTGCTCAACGGTGCTGAAAAGCAAGAGGTCGAGCTCAGGCCGGTTGGCGAAAAACTTGAAGCCTCGGGTACGTTCAAAGTCAGTCCTGGCACAAAGGTTGTCGCGATAGTGACCATCGCTGGCAAGCCCGCTGGCGCCGTGCGCTTTGCACTGAAGTAAACACCGGTCTGCTGTGCGCGACAGAATCGATGAAATGCCAGGGGGCATGCCGCCCCCTGAAAGGGCGATGTTTGCTGGGTCTTCGAGATGGGGTGCGGCCAGATGACGCGTCAGAGTGGTCGCCGACAGGAATCGAAGACTGGCTGCAAACCCTGATGAATCAAAGATTTTGAGGGGCCATGCATTTTAGTTGCCCCCAAAGTTGCCCCCACCTGGCGCTCGTCAGCGCACGTTGTCCTGTGGGAGCCGATGTGAGGATCGTCACGCGGTCCAGTGGTTCGACAGCGACTCCGCCTGCTTGAGCACCAACTCGACCGCGTCCCCCTGCTGGTCAGGAGGATACTTCCACTTCTGCAAGCAGCGCCGTACCAAAATACGCAGTCTGGCGCGCACGCTCTCTCGCACTTGCCAATCCACTGTGGTGCTCGCCCGGAGTTTTTCTGTGATCTCGATGGCGATCTTTTTCAAGATGTCATCACCCAGCTCGCGCACGGCACTTTCGTTGTTGGCTAGTGCATCGTAGAAAGCAATTTCGTCCGGGCTCAAACCCAGCGCCGCTTCGCGCTCCAGCGCCGACTGGAAATCCTTGGCCATCTGGATCAGCTCTTCAATCACCTGGGCCGTTTCAATCGCGCGGTTGTGATATTTGCGCAGGGTCTCCAGCAAGCGGTCGCCGTACTTCTTCTCTTGCACCACGTTGTTGCGGGCACGCGCCTTGACCTCGTCACGCAGTAGCTTTTCCAGCAATTCGACCGCCAGATTGCGGCTTTCCATCTGTCGCACGTCTTCGAGAAATTCGTCTGATAAAAGGCCGATGTTTGGCTTGCCCAGCCCGGCCAGCGCGAACACATCCGCCACGCCGTCCGAGATGATGGCGTTGTCGAGGATTTGCTTGAGCGCGCTGTTCTTCTCGGCGTCGCTGCGCTTCTTGTCCACGGTGGTGAACTTGGTCATGGCCGCCTTGATGGCCGAAAAGAAGGCGATTTCTTTGCGCAGAGCGCCAGCTTCGTCCAGCGTGCCGCATAGCGAGAATGCCTCGACTGCTGCCACCATGGTGTCGAGGAATCGCGTCTTGCCGTCCTTCAGGCCCAGGATGTGGTTGGCCGCAGGCACCAGCAATCTCATCGCTTGGGTCTCAAATGCGCTGTAGTCCAAGCCATGCATCATGCCGCGCACGATGTCCATTTTTTCTAGCAGAACGGCCAGGGCTTTGGATGCGTTTTGCATGGGGTCGCCCTTGCCCTTGGCGTCGGTGTAGATCTTGAGCGCGGCCTTCAGCTCATTGGCGATGCCGATGTAGTCCACCACCAGGCCACCCGGCTTGTTCTTGAACACCCGGTTGACGCGGGCAATGGCCTGCATCAGGTTGTGGCCCTTCATGGGCTTGTCGATGTACATGGTGTGGCAACAGGGGGCATCGAAGCCCGTCAGCCACATGTCACGCACGATCACCAGCCTCAAAGGGTCGCGCGCGTCCTTGAAGCGGGCCGCCAGTCGCTTCTTCACCTGTTTGGTGTACAGGTGCGGTTGCAGCAAGGCTCTGTCGGCGGCTGAGCCCGTCATCACGACCTTGATGGTGCCTTGCTCCGGGTCGGCGCTGTGCCAGTCAGGGCGCAGGCTGACGATGGCGTTGTAGAGCTGCACGCAGATGTCGCGGCTCATGCACACGATCATGGCCTTGCCGTCCACCACCGAGATGCGCGCTTCGAAATGCTGAACCAGGTCGCGGGCCACCTGCTGTAGCCGAGGCGCCGAACCCACGAGTTTTTCCAAAGCGGCCCACTCGCCCTTGGTCTTCTCTCGGCTGGCGATGTCCTCTTCATCCTCAACGACTTCGTCCACGCGCTCATTGAGCGTGTCGATCTCGGCCTGGTTCACGTCCAGCTTGGCCAGGCGGCTCTCGTAGAAGATGGGGACGGTGGCGCCGTCGTCCACTGCGTCCTGGATGTCGTAGATGCTGACGTAATCACCAAACACCGCGCGGGTGACCTTGTCCCCGTCCTCGATCGGCGTGCCTGTGAAGCCGATGAACGTGGCGTTCTTCAACGCATCGCGCAGGTGCTTGGCATAGCCGAACACGTACTTGCCGGTTTGGGTGTCCAGCCGGCCTTTGGTGCCGTACTGGCTGCGGTGGGCTTCGTCTGAGATCACCACGATGTTGATTCGGCCAGACAGCAGCGGATGGGTCTCTTCGCCGTCGAGCAAAGCGAACTTCTGTACCGTGGTGAAGATGATGCCGCCCGCCTCGCGAGAGGCCAGTATCTCGCGCAGCTCATCGCGGTCGCTTGCTTGCAGCGGCGTGGTTTTGAGCAGGTCACTGGCGGCACTGAAGGTGGCAAACAACTGTCCGTCCAGGTCGTTGCGGTCGGTCACCACCACCAGCGTGGGGTTCTTCATTTCGGGCTGTTGCAGCAGCTTGCCCGCATAACAGGCCATGGTGATGCTCTTGCCCGATCCTTGGGTGTGCCACACCACGCCCGCCTTGCGCGAGCCAGGCTTGACCTCTTTGGCGTAACTCGCACGTTCTTCGCGCACCTCCAGCACGCCCTTTGCCACGTCCTGCGCCGCGATCACTGTGGCTCGCACCGCTTCGCGCACTGCATGGAACTGGTGGTAGCCCGCGATCTTTTTGACGACGCTGTCGCCGTCCTGCTCAAACAGCACAAAGTGCCGCAGGTAGTCCAGAAACAGCTCAGGCCCAAAGAACCCGCGCACCACCGTTTCCAGCTCCATCTGCAGGCGGGGCCGGTCGTCTTCATTGGCAATGGTGCGCCAAGGCAGCATGCGCTCGGCATTCGCGGTGAGCGAGCCTACACGCGCCGTCCAGCCATCGCTCACCACCAGCGCGGCATTGGTGTTGAACAGGTCGCTGATCTCGTCCTTGTAGGTCTGCAATTGGTTGAACGCATCCCACACGTCAGTTTGCTCATTGGCGGGATTCTTCAGCTCCACCACGGCCAGCGGCAGGCCATTCACGAAGGCGATCACATCGGGACGGCGTGGCTGCTTGGTGCCGGTGATGGTGAACTGGTTCACCACCAAAAAGTCGTTGTGGCTGGGCTGTGCAAAGTCGATGAAACGCACCCAGTCGGTCTTCTTGTTGTCCCCGTCCGGAAACTCCACCAGCACGCCGCCCAGCAACAGTCGGTGGCTGCTTCGGTTGCGCACCACGCTCTGCGGCTCGCTCACTGTTTGCAGCGCATGCAAGGCCTGCTCCAAGGCTGAGGCCGGAATCTGGGGGTTGATGCGGGCCAGTGCGGCCAAGAGACGCTCGCGCAGAATCACTTGCCGATAGTCGGTGCGCTCCGGCGCGTTGCTGTCCGGTGCGATGTCGGGGCCGTGGGCGTGGCGCCAGCCAGCCTCCTGGAACCAGCCCAGGCAGAGGGCTTCGAGCTGTTGTTCATTCAGCATGAGCGCTGCGCCACCTTTTGTTAATCTTTCAACAAGACAAACTGCTCAATCAAGCGCACCATCAACTCCTTTTGTTCCGGCAGACTCTCTGCCACCAACAGCGCCAGGGCCACCAAGGTGTTGTCGTTCACCAGATGATCCACCGGCCGGGCCAGAAAATGCTGGTTCAGGCGCAAATACCAAAGGAATAAGAATGACCCGCAGCGCTTGTTGCCGTCGGCCAGCGGGTGGTTTTTGATGACGAAGTACAGCAGGTGCGCCGCACGGCTGGCCACGTTGGGGTAGAACAACTCGTCGCCAAAGCCCTGCTCGATGGTGGCGATGCTGGAGGCCAGCCCGTCGCCGCGCAATTGGCCGAACAGGGCCGTAGCCTCGCCCTTGGCGAACAGATCCGCTTTGAGCTGTGCGATGGCGGCCAGCACATCGGCCAAGGCCAGGGCCTGCATCCCCGTTTGCGAGCGGGTCTGGCTGGCGAGGCTTTGCTCGTCATACTGCTGCAACAGGCTCCAGCTGCGGGCATAGTCGGCAATCACGCCCAGCACCGCGGCCCCTTCAGCAGTCACCAATTGCTGGTTGGCCAGGGTCCGCGAGAGCAGGCCGACGGCTTGCTCGAACTCGATGCCGCGTTCTTGCAAGCGCTGCTGATTGAGGGTGTAGCCCTGCACCAAATGGTCTTTCAGCGTCCGAGTCGCCCACTGGCGGAATTGCACACCGCGCTGCGACTTGACCCGGTAGCCGATCGAGATAATGACTTCCAGGTTGTAGTAATCGACCTGATAGGTTTTGCCGTCGGCGGCAGTATGTGCAAATTTTGCACATACTGAATCGCGCTCCAGCTCGCCTTCGGCAAAGACATTGCGGATGTGCTTGGTGATGACCGAGCGTTCGCGCTCAAACAGTTCGCCCATCTGTTCCTGAGTGAGCCAGACAGTTTCCCGTTCTACGGCGACCGACAACTCCACCCGACCATCCGGCGCTGCGAAAATTTGGACGCCGTTGCTCATGGCGTGGATTTCAGTTCGGAGGGGTATTGGACGACCGACAACTCACCAGAGAGGAGTTTGGGGAGGAGGGTGTCGCGGAGGTTGGCAAGCACTTTATTTGCGTCAGTGTTGACGCGGATAGCATTTCTCAATGCTGACACCTCCGAATCAAACTTGTGCAGAACAGCTGAATCAGGTCGAACCAATTCAAGGCGGTAGACGTTTTCTCGATTGAGACCCGGAACTGCGGCGTCGGTGTTCATTTTTTCGAGCCCCAAGGTCTGCATTGCGTAGTAGCAATATGTGAGCGGGACAGTGATTGGCCGAACGTAGTAGGTGGTATCTATAGGGAAAAATGGTTTGTCTTCCCAGTACAAACTACCTACTGTGCCTTTGCGCCCAATAACGATAGATCCATTCGGAACGAGCGGCACGTTGTGATAACCCGTGACGCCACCGGACCCGTAAACAGGCACAACACCTTCTTTCCGGTCGTTTGACTTGAGTGCCTTGCCGTACGCCAACTCCAGCAGTTTGCCAATGCGCTGCGTCTCCCCCCCCCTCGGAATCTCCCCCAACTCCGACTCTTCCATCTCATCCGGAAACAGCGCGGCGGTGGCGGCGAGTTGGTCGTAAAGGCTGCCCTCACCCCCGGCCCCTCTCCCAGAGGGAGAGGGGAGAAGTTTGAGGGCGTTGAGTTCTGCATCTCCCATGCCGCTGATGGCACTCATCGCAGCCCGTTGCATGGCCGCCTGAAGCCCCTCTCCCTCCGGGTGAGGGGTTGGGGTGAGGGCAATCGCCTGCCACACCCTCTCCATCACCCCCTCAGTTTCCAAAAGAACGTCCCGATTGCTAAAGCGCAGCACCCGGATTCCATGAACAGCCAGCATTTGCGAACGCTCTTCATCCGCTGCCATGCCCTGCGGCAAGTAATGTTGGCTGCCATCCAATTCAATCGCTAGGCGATGGTCATGGCAGTAAAAATCCAAGATGTAGGAACCCACTGGGTGTTGCCGTCTGAATTTGGCACCCAGCTGTTTGCCTCGCAGCAATCGCCACATCAGCATTTCGGCATTGGTGGCATTTTGGCGGTTTTCGCGGGCGAAGGGGGTGAGAGCCCTCACCCCCAGCCCCTCTCCCAGAGGGAGAGGGGAGTCTGCATGCTTTGCCAGCCAATGTTGTTTGGCGGCGATCTTGGCTTTGACCGGATCGAAATTAACAAACCACGATTTGAAGAGGGCTTGCGCCATGGCTTCGAGGGTTTGGTTGATGCGGCGGTTTAGGTTGATTTTGTCGTCAAGACTCCCCAGAATTTTTGCGATCTTGTTTTGTGTTGCTCTGGGCGGCACCGATATTTCAAATGCAGAAAAGTGGCCTTTATTTAGAATCGGTGTTGCTGACCCACTTGCTGCAGCCTTTAACTCTTGCTGCCTTACTGACAAGTCGTAATAGACGAACTCGGCATTGAACCGTGATTCGTCCACGGCAATAGTGTTTATCTGCTGATTGGTTACGCTTGGTTTACGGAGCAACGCTGCTTTGCCCATATCAGACCCAATACATGAAATCGCGACTGATCGTGCAGGCATCAAAGACGAGCCCACAGCAGTCAATCCGCTCTCATTCAAATGCCTGCCTGTATCGGTTATCCACTTTTGGCCATTCATGTCTCCCGGTGTCACAAATGGAACCGTGCCACCGAATCCATCACCCGAAGAAGAAGGTGGAGTTTTCCCAGTCTTAATCGGGCCCAGCTCACCAAGGGTGTAGGTTATCCAATCAGAATCCATAACCCAACCTTGCCAAGTTCTTGTTGATCTCCACTTGCGGCGGGAGACTCTCTTTCAACTCATCCGGCTGTTGCGTCGTCGGCGATGCGATGTGGTCTGCCTTTGTGTTACTCATCGCAACCCCCCCAGTTCCCCACCCAACTCCGTCTCCAACACCTCAATGCTCGGCAGCTTGTCGCGCAGGGCTTCAGGCAAGGTGTGCGACAGGGTGTAGGTGGCCAAGCCCAGGGGTTTTTGAATGTCGCTCAGCGCATATTCCGCCACCAGCCGGTCTTTGCTTTTGCATAACAACAAGCCGATGGTGGGCGCGTCATGGCCGCCGCGCAGTTGTTCGTCCACGGCCTTCAAGTAGAAGTTGAGTTTGCCCGCGAACTCGGGTTCAAAGTCCACGGTTTTCAGCTCCACCACGACATAACAGTGCAAGCGTGCGTGGTAGAAAAGTAAGTCCAGAAAGAACGCGCGCTCGCCCACTTGCAGCGGCACTTGGCGGCCCATGTAGGCAAAGCCTGCGCCCAGTTTCAGCAGGAATTGGGTGATGTAGTCGATCAGCCCGCGCTCCAGTTCCCGCTCGGTGTGTTCGGGCGTGAGTGACAGGAAGTCGAACACATAGGGGTCTTTGAGTATCTGTGCAGCGAGGTCAGACTGCGGCGGCGGCAGAGTTTGCGCAAAGTTGGTGAGGGCTTTGCCTTCGCGTTGCCACAGGCCGCTTTCAATCTGGTGGGTGAGTACGGCGCGGCTCCAGCCGTGCGCTTGGCTTTGTTGAACGTAATACAGGGCTTCTGTGTGGCTCTGGCATTTGGTCATGATGACCACGTTGTGCCACCAGGGAATGGCGAGCAATTGCGAAGCAGCCTGCTTCGCAATTGCTGGTTGGAGGGGCCAGAAGCTGTACCAACGGCGAATTTGTTCCAGATTCCGTTTTGAAAACCCCTTCATCCCAGGGAATTCCTGCATCAGGTCTTGGCTGAGTTTTTCCAGAAAGCCGCTGCCCCATGCCTGAGTCGCTTGCTTGGCCACGATGTCGGCCCCCAGCCCCCAGTAAAACTGGAGCAGCTCGGTGTTCACCGCCACAGCGGCTTTGAGTTGCACTTGCCTGAAGCGGGCTTTCAGGTCGCCCAACCAGGCCCGATAGTCAGGAGAGACCGGGACGTTGGTGCTCATAACGTGTACCCCAAGCCAGCCAAGTTTTTCTTGATCTCCGCTTCCAACCGGGCACTCTCGGCAAACTGCTCGGCCAATTGCGAGGTCAACCGCGCCATCTTGTCGGCAAAGGCTTCGCTGTCTTCTTCTTGCTCCTGCGCACCCACATAACGCCCTGGCGTCAACACATGCTCGTGTTTGCGGATGTCGTCGAGTGCGGCGGAGTAGCAAAAGCCGGGAATGTCTTGGTAGGCCTGCGCTGCTGGATTCCCGCCTTCGCGGGAATGACGGACTGAGGTTTGCCAGGCGTGGAAGGTGTCGGCCACTTTTTTGATGTCGGCGAGCGTGAAGTCGCGCAGCACGCGGTCTTTCATGTAGCCCAGTTGGCGTGCATCGATGAACAAAAACTGTCCGCGCCGGTCGCGCTTCTTTTTGTCAAGGTTGAAGCCGTTCGCTTTGTCTTTGGTGAGGAACCAAATGCAAGCCGGAATCTGCGTGTTGGTGAACAACTGGCCGGGCAGGGCCACCATGCACTCGACAAAGTCGCGCTCCACCAACTGTTTGCGGATTTCGCCCTCATTGTTGGTGTTGCTGCTCATCGAACCATTGGCCAGCAGCAGCGCCATGCTGCCGGTGGGGGCCAGGTGGTAGAGCATGTGCTGCAGCCAGGCGAAGTTGGCGTTGCCCTGCGGTGGGGCGCCCACCAGCCAGCGGGGGTCGTGCTCGAGTTTGGCGCTCCACCATTCCTTCATGTTGAAGGGCGGGTTGGCCATCACGTAGTCGGCGCGCAGGTCAGGGTGCAGGTCGTTTTGCAGGGTGTCGCCGGGCTGTCCGCCGAAGTTGAAGTCCAGGCCGCGAATGGCCATGTTCATGGCGGCCAGCTTCCAGGTGGTGGGGTTGCTTTCTTGGCCGTAGACGCTGATCTGGCCCTTTTTGCCGCTGACGACTTCGCTGCCGTGCTGCTCAATGAACTCTTCGCTTTGCACAAAGAAGCCGCCCGAGCCCATGGCGGGGTCGTACACCCGGCCTTTGAAGGGCTGCAACATTTCAACAATCAGCGTGACGATGGCTTTGGGCGTGTAGTACTGGCCACCCTTCTTGCCTTCGGCCAGGGCAAATTGGCCGAGAAAGTATTCGTACACATGGCCGAGGATGTCTTTGCTTTTCAGGCCCAGGGGCTGGCCGTTGTAGTCCTTGCGGTTGAAGTCGGTGTCTGAGAAGTGGGCAATCAGGTCGGCCAGCTTGTGGCTGTCGATCTGGGTGCGCGCGAAGTCTTTGTTGAGCACGTTCTTGAGCTTGGCATTCTCACGTTCCACCGCCTCCATGGCGTTGTCGATCAGCCAGCCGACGGTGCGCATTTTGTCGGGCACCTTCTCGAGCTCACCGGCTGCGTTGCGCAGGTGGCGGTTGTCGCTGTCGCGCTTGGGAACCTGCCATGGCAGTTCGCTGCCCAGCGGCAGTTGGGCCAGGTCGCGCAGGGTTTGCCAGCGCGCTTCAAACGGCACCCAGAAAACGTTTTTCTCGATGTAGTAGTCCCGCACTTCCAGCTCGGCGGCGATGTTGTCTTCGTACTCTTGCGTGCCTGCGCCTCCGTATTCAAAGGGGGCCATGTGGTAGTCGTGCTCGGGGTTTTGGAACTGC
>JANMGB010000158.1:0-1224 GCA_031374415.1 Burkholderiales bacterium | reverse complement strand
TCGCCACGCGCCACGGCGACAATCAACAGAATCAACAGAAGTGCGACGACGGACATCAAATCAGCGTTGGACAAAAAGGTTGTTCTGTTCATTTTTTCGAAATTCGAAGCGCAGCCCGCAGCCCTCGAGAAATGCGCTCACAAATTTACCTTTGCATTTCTTTTCTTTGCTCTTGCTCTTTGCTCTTGTCGTTGCCACCGTCATGCAGACATCTGCGCCTTGCCGCCAAAAAAGCGTCGCAGCTTTTGTTTGAGCGATAGCTTCTGCTTCGGAGCGGCGCGATTCGAGCGCGCCACAGGTCTTGCGGCGACAACGGGCTGTTCGTGACGCTTCACCTCGCGCACAGCCTGAGCAAACACCTCCTCAATGTTGAAGCGCAGCTTGGCGCTGCACTCGATGTACGCAGCGCCGATCGAGGCGGCAAACTCGCTCGCCTCGACCGTCGTCACTGCTCTAAGATTCGCCAAGTCGCACTTGTTGCCGACGACGACAATTGGCACGTCGCCCAGGTTGCGGTCTTTGACGCGCGAAACTTGCTCGGCAAACGTCGCCAGCTCGTCAAAGGTCGCGCGCGACGTCACATCAAACACCAGGATGAATCCTTGGCCCGTGCGCATGTACTGGTCGCGCATCGCACTGTACTCGTCTTGTCCCGCCGTGTCGAGAATGTCGAGCTGCACCGTTTCGTTGTCGATCACCGTCTGCTTGCGGTACGAATCCTCGATCGTGGGATCGTAGAAATCGACAAAGTGATGCGACACCAGTTGCACCGTCATGCACGACTTGCCCACGGCGCCCGCGCCCAAAACGACGAGTTTAAACTCTTGCGACATTGTGAATTGTTGTTTGGCTTTGGATTGATTGTTGTTGCAGCAACTCAAAGTTGTTGCAATTTGTTTGGTGCGAGATTTGGCATTTGATCTTTGATTGGGTTTCTCCCACAAAGTGATTTGTTTTCTCTGCAGGCGAAAAAAAACTTGGACGAATCGAAAGGTTGATTTGGTCTGATGACATCGCAGCTGCGCAAGAAGTACACGTTGAATCGTGACGACGGGCCACAGTGCAATGTGTGTCTGCGACGGTTCGCACGCATGCGCAACTTGAAGCAGCACAAAGCTCGCATTCACGACGGCAAGACGAGCAAGGACTTTGAGTGCCCCAAATGCCACAAGCGGTTCAGCAAGAAGGAGCACTTGAAGAGGCACGACGAGACCGTGCATCTCA
>JANMGB010000004.1:0-2974 GCA_031374415.1 Burkholderiales bacterium | reverse complement strand
GACGCGCTCGCAGATCTCGAGGACGAACTCGATCAGCTCGTAGAGCGCCTCGTACGACTTGGCCGCGCCGGCGCCGTCGTCGAGAAAAGTCTTGAGCATCGTATAGGCGAGGAGCGGATTGCGTTCGACGTCTGCGGGCGTGAGCGCGAGCAATGCCGAGACGAGGTGGTGGTACGCGCCGGGCACGACCGAGATGCCCATAGAGGCGACCTTCGGCTCGAGCGTCTTGCCGCCGATGTCGAGACAGGCCGCGACGCCCGACCCCTCCTCCAGAGGCCACTGCGCAAAACCATCGCGCAGGTCAAAGCTGAAGTAGCACATGCCGTCAAACGCCGCCAGCTCTCGGGCCTGGCTCTCGACTGACGGCAGCGTGTGCGCGGTGGAGAACAGGATGGCGTTGGCGTCGCCGTAGGCGAACACGACGCGATCGCCGTCGACGACGAACGAGGACGCGATCGCGATCGAGTTGACCGCCGGTACGGCGCGACCCGAGTCGAGCAGAGCGTCGCGCTCGTCGCAGAGGATAGACCGGTGGCGGTCCGACGAGAAGAGCGGCTGTTCGGCCGACGTCGCCTGGACGCCGGCCTTGAGAAAGAGCTGCAGCGGGTAGGCGCCAGGCTGCGAGCAGTCGATGACCGGCGGCTTGGCGCGCGACGTCTCCCGCACACCAAAGACGCGGTGACGGCGTTTCAGCAGAGCCCTGACCTTGACCTTGAACCACGCGGGCGCTGCCGGGTCGATCTCGACCTCCTTGTACGCCTCTGAGTGGCGGGCATGGTATGCCTCGCGGTACATCGTCTCCTCGGGCGAGTCATAGCGGATGGCCGGCACCGCCACCGACGCGGCGTGCGCGCCCATCTCGGGCGGCACAGGCGTGGCTCCGAGACGGTCGCGCTCGTCGGCAGCATGCAGAGCCGCGGCGGCGGCCGCCGCGATCGCGCTGACCTGAAGCAGCGTGGAGACCGAGCCCAGGGCAGCCGACGGCGGCGACTCAGCGACGGGGGAAACCGTCGCAGACACAGATGCGGCGCCAGGCGCCGGCGAAAGCCCGCTCAGGCCGATGGCGGGCGGCGTGACGGAGAAGTCGACGTGGAGGTGCGAGCAGCGGCTCAGGTCGGCGAGGCCAAAGAGGAAGTCCCACTCGAGCTTGTCGATGACAGCAACCGGGCCGACAGCGCTCTGCCACGAGCCGATCTGCACGCGGGCGAGCGACGTCTGGCCGACGACAACGAGCGGTTGCCCGTCGGGCCCGTGCAGCTGCGGCCCCGAGTAGGCCGTGACGACGCAGCCGAGACGCCTCACAACGCTCGGCCGCATGGCCGAGAACGGTGCGCCGGTGTCGAAAGTCGCCTCGACCTCGGCCGGCTCAGACGAGACGCGCGCCGACACGACGACCGTGGCGCGCAGCGACGACGCCGGCGGCCACGCCAACGAGAGGCTCTCATCGTGCGAGGCGGCGATCGGCACCGACAGCGGCTGCAACGAGTCACAGTTGGCCACAGGGGCAGTGCACAGAGACAGCGCCGGCGCCGCGAGCGTGTGACCGGTGGACAGGACAGCGGCGGTGATAGAGGAGGTGTACGGTTTGCGGAGGTGTGGATGCTGTTTAAAGCATGTGGACTCGAGATGGCCGTTGCGGTTGCAGAACGTGCAGACGGGCCGCGGACGGGGAGCGCGCGAGGTCGACGACGACGACGCCGAAGACGACGACGAAGACGACGACGTCTGCTGCTGCAGGAATGCCTTGGAGATTGCACCGACTATCGTCTTCTCGACGCCCTGCTGCAGGGCGGTCAGCACCCGCACTTGCTCGCGCAGCGCGGCGAGCTCGGAGTCGGCGGCGGGCGCGGCCGGGCGAACGGCGCCGATCGCGATGGCTGACGACGGCGGCACCGCGAGGCGCTCGAGTTTGCGATAAAACGCCTGGAGGTCGGGAGCCTCTTGGCCACGGATCTGCTCCAAGCCGGTGACCACAATGGAACGGTCGATCGAGAGACTGTTGGCGAGAAGCGACGGGTAGTCGGCCGACGGCGACAGCATGATCTCGAGGATGAGCTCGGCGATTGCAGACGGCTGAACCGACCACAACGCCGACAGAATCGGGGCGAGGTAGGTTTTGGCCTTGAGCGGGTGCGGCGAGACGGAGAGGAGCTCGAGGACGGTGGCGAAGCGAGCGCCAGCGGACGGGAAGAGGAAGGCGGCGAGCGGCGGCGATAAAGCCAGCGCGAGCGGGCCTTCGCTGCCGCCCTCGCCGAGCGCGAGGAGGAATTTGGAGAGCAGGACGTCGGAGGTGATCGGCGTGGAAGCCAGAGTGGTGGCGACGTCCTGATGCCACTGCGGCGGCAGACTGATCTTGTCTTTGGTGACACGGGTGTTGATCAGATACAGCAGCGCGCCACCTGAGAGCTGGGCGTCGAAGAGCACGAGCTTGTTGGCGTATACCAAGGCGAGAAGAGCAATGAGACTGCACGCCGGCGCCGAGCCGGAGGAAGAGGCGGAGTAGTAGGCGGGCGGGAGGAAGGTGTTGAGGTTGGAGTCGAGCGTCTTGCGCGCGTCCTTCATGAGCGACGCAGGCGCAGCGGCCATGAGAAGCGAGGTTTTTTTCTTTTCTCGAGATGAAGAAAAATGCGTTTTGCTTTTTTTGCTTCCAGTCGATGACGCGACAACAGAAGAAAACCTCAGAGATAGAACTCAGTGAGTAAAAAAAAACTTGACCTATTCACAAGATATAACAGAGAGGGGGAGGGAAAGAGACAGGATCTCAATCTACAACAACTCAAGGTTTGTCCTTTGAAAGATTGGGGATTTAGAAGTGAATGATTGACAGTGGTCACGCTACCCCCCTCAAGAGCGGAGACGCAGCGGCAGAACATGCTGGCGACGTGGGCGGGCCGGCTCGGGCGAGACGGAAAGCGGCGACGAGGGCGGCTCGTCGTCAGACGCCACGCTCTCGTCGTCGGAATCGTCGTCGACC
>JANMGB010000143.1:0-1314 GCA_031374415.1 Burkholderiales bacterium | reverse complement strand
AGAGATGCCCGCACTGAGCAAAGGAGAGCGCAGGTCTGCAGACTCGAAAGCGGCGATTTGCGCTGTCGTCAAGGCGGAGACTTGCGCCGAGGTCAGGGCGGCGGACTGCGCGGTGGTCAGCGCCACGATCTCCGCGGTGGTCAAGGCAGCAATGCTATCGGTGGTGAGATTGCGGATGGCGGCGGTGCTCAAGGCAGCCAGATCAACCGTGTCCAGCGCGGCGACTTGCGCGGTGGTCAAGGCTGCGGCCTGAGTCGAGGACAGTGCAGCGAACTGGGCTGTTCCCAAGGCGTTGAGGCTGCCGGTGCCGAGTGCGGCGAGCTGAGCGGTGGTGATGGCGATGACCTGGGCGGAGCTCATCGCACCCATCTGATCCGAGCCCAGGGCGGCGATTTGATCGGTGCTCAGGTTGCGGATGGCGTTGGTGGACAAGGCACGGACATCGGCCGTTTCCAAGGCCGCCATCTGGGCGGTGGTGAGTGCAGCCGCTTGTGCGGAGCTCAGCGCAGCGAACTGCGCGGTGCCCAGGGCATTGAGATCCTCAGTGGTGAGCGAGGTGACTTGCGTGGTGCTCAGGGCCACGACTTGAGCGGTGCTCAGCGCGGCCATCTGTGCCGTGTCGAGCGCAGCGATTTGGTCCGTGCTCCAGCCTTGGACCCCGGCCGTGTTCAGGGCGCGCAGGTCGGCAGTCTCCAATGCAGCGATCTGGGTGGTGCTCAGGGCCACGACCTGTGCAGAGCTCAGGGCGCCCATTTGAGCGGTGGTCAGCGCCACGATCTCCGCGGTGGTCAGCGCATTGATGCTATCGGTGGTGAGGTTGCGGACGGCGGCGGTGCTCAGGGCGGCCAGGTCAACCGTGTCCAGCGCGGCGACTTGCGCAGTGGTCAAGGCTGCGGCTTGGGCTGTGGACAGCGCAGCGAACTGGGCTGTTCCCAAGGCGTTCAGGCTGCCCGTGCCGAGCGCGGCGAGCTGGGCGGTGGTGATGGCGATGACCTGGGCGGAGCTCATCGCACCCATCTGATCGGAGCCCAGGGCGGCGATCTGGTCGGTGCCCAGGTTGCGGATGGCGGCGGTCGACAAGGCGCGGAAATCGGCGGTTTCCAGGGCCGCCATCTGCGCCGTGGTGAGTGCAGCAGCTTGTGCCGATGTCAATGCGGCGAACTGCGCGGTGCCCAGGGCATTGAGGTCTTCGGTGCCCAGCGAGGCGACTTGCGTGGTGCTCAGAGCCACCACCTGAGCGGTGCTCAGCGCGGCCATCTGAGCCGTGTCGAGCGCGGCGATTTGGGCGGTGCTCCAGCCTTGGACACCGGCCGT
>JANMGB010000139.1:0-24334 GCA_031374415.1 Burkholderiales bacterium | reverse complement strand
CTGCGCGACCTGCGAATTGAGGGCCGACATGAACCAAATGCCGCCCGCCATTTGAACGATCAGAACTAAGATGATCCCCAGCGGCACAGACTTGTCCAAGTGCCATTCTGTTGGTTCAGTTGTCATTCGGCACCTGTCTTTTTCGGCATGTTGCACCGTGGCACGGTTGTGCCCATTTCACTTCCAGCCATCGCGGGTCCTTTCATCTGCGGTGGTTAGCCCGGTGCCCGTGTTCGAAGCGCGGGCGTCGGGCGGTGGGCGCTGATCAGATCAGCGGGTCGATATAGACCCCGCCCAAGGCGCAACCGATCACACTGTTCGTGCCGCCGACTGACAGGTAGCCTCGATACCCAAGAGAGGTTGATGTTGTTGGCAGGTTGGTCGAAATTGTTCCCGTCGCTGTGGCACCGGAAACGAGGTCGGTGACGAGATAATCAACGGTCTGTGTCGTGCCAGGCGGGGAATAGAGTTCCAGCGAATAGAGAGCGGCGCGGTCGGTTGTAGGTACGTTGAACGACACCCCCAGTGCGATCTTCGTGCAGGCGCCTGATCCATCATTGTGCATGATCTGCACCCGCGCATCGGCGGCGTCCCATCCCAGACCAATGCAGTTTATCAGTGTCGATGGCTCCACGTCCGTTGGGGCGGCCACCGAGTTGGCAAGACCGAAGAAGCCTCTGTTGGTGGTGACAGAAACACCCGTTGACGGCCCCCATACGCCATAGAACCGGAAGCCACCCTCGTTCGCTGTTGTGGCTCCGACTGTGCAATAAAGCTGCGCCGAACGAAAACCTGCGACGGCAGTAATACTGGCCACTGTTTCGAGGTATTCGACCTTTGGAATGCGTGCATATCGGTCGGTTACGCCATAAGCTACCGCTGTCGCCGTGCCAGTCGCGGAAGGTTGTGATGCGTTTCCAAGCGTGGTCAAAGTCGAACTGCTAAAGATGGCCTTCCAACTGCTGATATAGCTTTTGGGTATCCCAACTTGCACTTCCCTTGTCAGACCGTTCGAAAAGGTCATCACGGGGTAGGTCATGCCAGCGGTCGTAAGACCTGCGATGATCGCACCACCCGCTGCCGGAACAACAGGCGTGGCGTCGTGGTTGAGAATGTACGCGCCTTCGGCAAAGCCGGTTGACATCCATGCGAGGAAGGCGTCCACCGCGTCAGAGAACACAACGGGGTCAGCGTAGCGGTTGGGTGCGGCTGGGGGATTTGTGGTCGGCATCAGGTCAGTCCTTGCACTGAAAGGGTTGCGTGAACGACATCGGGTGTCGAATAGGTGATTTCGAATTCGTTGATCAGCCCGAAGATCACGACGCCCTTGTTGGCCTCGACCTCGCTCGGGTAGAACAGGCACGGGGTTGCGCGCAGGTGGGCGATGGTGTTGTCAACCAGCCCTTTGCGGGCCGGGGCAACCATCACGTCGAAGCTGGCTTCGTAGGAATAGCTGCGCTGAACGATGGTGATATTTCCGAACTGGTCGGCTTCCTTCCGGCTGAAATCGACAAGGCGCTTGGTGGGGTCGGCCTTTGTCTCGCCGATCACAACAGACTTGCCGATGACGATTTCGCCGACTTCAAGGGGGACATTCCCGCCACTACCCGAAGTGGACAGCAGGATGGTGATCTTCGAACCTGGAGAAGCCGTGCCCCACCCCGGAACATCGTCAAAGACAAAGAAGCGGCTCTTTAGAATGTCGGAAAAGAAGTAACCCCAATAGTCATCCACCTGACTATTATCGTTAGCCAGCTTAAGTTCGAAATATATGGGCGCTAAGTTCTGGTCCTCCACCTGCAGTAGGCACGAAGTGGCATTCGTTTCGAGAATGGCCACGGTATCAAACCGACCGAGAATTTCAGTCAGCACAAAATAACGTGAATAGTTATTGTAACCCGCAATGGGGGCGGCTTGACCAACGAAAGGCACAGACAGTACGCCGTCAAACAACCGCCAAGCATTCGACGCTCCGACCCTCAGCCAAGGGGTTGTCATCGTCAGGGTTGGGGCTGTTCCTGTGCTGCCTGCGACCGCCTCAAACTGTGACTTCAAGCTGTCAACGATGACCCTGTTGCCGGTCACATAAGGTGTTGCGACGTTCCACTCAGCATAGTCACCTTCATTGGAGTACCCAAGCGGCGCAGGGTAAATCGGATACTGCGCCGCCGTGATCGTGATCGGTTTGACGATTTTCATTATGTCCTCGTGAGCAATCCATCAGCGTCCCAAGCCTCCATCAACTTCGCCATGCGCCGCTGCAGAACAGCATCCTTGGACGAGAACTCATGGTCTTGATCTTTCAGCTTCTTGACCTCGGCCCGCAGTTCGCGGATCTCGCGGATCAGTTCGGCATTGTCCGAGCCGCCCATCATCCGCGCCGTGTCGCGGGCGTTGTAGATGCGCGCGGCCCCGGTCGCTTCCAGTTCCGGCCCACGCTCGCCCACGATGCGCAATCCCCCAGAGTGCATGCCGCCACGGGCAAAGGTGGGCACCCCGCCAAGGTCGATCACCTGTTGGCGGGCGTCCTGCAGAGCCCGCTCTGCAGCGATCTGGGCCAAGGATGCCGCCCTGACCTGATCGCGCAAACCACCAGCACCAAAGAACTCGGCGATTTGAGCGTCGCTACCTATGACACCGCTCGCCTCGTTCCAGTTCACGGTTCCACTGGCATTCAGTGAGATTGTTGCGCGAGTTCTGTCGGCTCGTGACAAATAGCCGTCACCTTGGCTGAATTCGTTGACAGCGTTCACGGCTGCACTTGCAGTCACGCCAGCAGCGGTCCTTGCAGCCAAGAGGGTTGCACCCGCCGCCTGTGCATCTTGCAGCGCCTTGGCCTTTGCAGCCGCCGCCTCCGCCGCCGCCCGTGCTGCCGCCTCTGCCGCGTTCTGCACCCGAATCTCTGCGGTGAGTGTAGTCAGTTCCGCCCGCAGCAATGCCATCGGCGCCACCAGCGCATTCAGCGGGTCCGCGATGTTGCCCTGTGTGGTCGATTCCAGCCATGTCTGGAAGCCGGTCGACGGGTCCCACAGGAACGAGCCGCCAAGGGTGATCATGCCGCCGGTCGATCCGGTCAGTGCGTTGAGGAAGGCGAGTTGGTTGTCGGTCAGGCCGGTCAGGTCGACACTGCCCGTGATGTCGCGGGTCAACGGGCTACTGGTCGCCAAGGCCAGTGCCAGCATGTTCGGGTCAAGGGTGCCAGTCAATGCACTGACTGTGCGCTCCAACAGGCTGCCACCCAGCAGGGCGAAGTCTCGCGCCTCGCCGTCCACACCCAGCGACCAATCGGCCGTAATGGCGCGTATGAGTTCGCTGTTGTCCTTGTTGGCGAATTGGAAGGCAGCCTTTACTCCTGTCCCGCTCCACTTTGCCAAAACCTGCCGCGCCAGCGGGCTGTCGTTCTTGCGCGCGAATTCCAGAGCGGCGTCAATGCTGGACAGGCCCCACTCTGCGACCACTTGCCGTGCAAGCTGGCTGTCATCCTGCCGTGCCAGCGCCAGAGCGGCGGTCATGTGGTTCGTGCCCCACTCGGCCCGCACCCGTCGGGCGAGTTTGGTATCGCTCTGTTGGGCGAGTTCCAAGGCCTCCTCGATGCTGCCCACGCCCCATGCCGCGAACACCCGGCGACCAAGGCGGCTATCTTCTGCCGCTGCCAGATCAAGCGCCGCTTGAACGCTGCCACCGCCCCAGATGCCCCTGATTTTACGGATCAGGAGGCTATCGACGGCCATGCCCAAGTCCCAGGCCTCTTGGTCGAGGCCCGCCGCTTTCATGGCCTTGATGTGCTGCTCGATGGTCGAACCGATACCCAAGGCCAGCGTGAGTGCGTCCGCATCGCTGCCGGGCCGGTCAAGTTCGGCCATAACGGTTGTGGTCAGCAGGTTGGTTTCCTGTAGCGCAACCAATACGGCAGCATCGCTGGCCGGGGTGGTCAGTTGCGCCGTGACTGCACGGGCCAAGACTGAGGCCGTCGCCAACCCGAGAAGGACCGATGGGTCGTCAGGGTAATTACCCAAGCTCGTTGTAATTATTCTCGTGATGTCGGATGAAGTCGCCAATGCGAGGTTCTTGGCGTCCAGATCAGTCGTACCCATCGAGGTGATCACTGTACGGGTCACGTCAGACGAAGCAATCAGAGCCAGCCGGGTTGCCGTGCTGTCCATGTCCGCCGCCGCGATGGTGGCCGAGACGTTGCGGATGATGTCGCTGGCTACGAGCAATGCCAGCTTGCTCGCGTCCGTATCCACCGTGCCCAAGGCCATGTTGACCGTGCGGGTGATGTTGTCGCTGGTGACCAGTGCCAGCATCTTGTCCTGATCGGACATGGTGCTGGTGAGAGTTGCCGTGATCGCTGTCAGGGCCGTCGAATTGGTGGCCAAGGCCAGTGCCGCGTCCGTGGCGCTGATGCCGGTGGTGTCTGCCAAAAGGTTGACCGTGCGGATGGTCGACGTTGCCGCATGCAGAGCCAAGAACCGCTGCGCCGGGGTCAGGCCTGCGGTATCTGCCGTGAATGCAACCTTGCCCTCAATCTCATGGCTGGCGTTCTCCAGCAGGGCTTTCAGTGCCGGATCGTCCACCTTGCTGATCAATGTGGCCGTCACGTCAAGGCTTGCCACAACCTGCGCATAGTCGATGGATTGCGCATCCGCGATGGCACCTTGCAGCGCGCCAAGCTGGCCGTTCAGCGCGTCGATGTTGGCCGGGTCCAGAACCCCACCGGCGGCAAGGTAATCCTTCACCTCGGTCAGGATTGCCCGCTGTTGGCGCAGAAGGCCTGCAACCACGTCATTCTTGCCGCCGGAAATGTCGGCCACGTTTGCGGCCTTGTCCAGATCGGCGATGACACGGGCCTGCTGCAACGCTGCCTCGACCGATGTTCTGGCCGTGCTGTTGGTGCTATCCAACAACGCACTGGCCGCGCCGGTCAGGTCCTTGTAGGCCGACTGGCTGCCCGCCATAGCCTGCGCCAAGAGCATCTGGAACCGCGCTTCGTTATAGGCCCGCGTCGTCTGCGCAGATGACAGATCGCTGCTGGCCCCGCGCAGATCGGCAATGAAGTCACGCAGGCCCTTGGCGGCGTCATACCACTGCGAGGCGGCTTGCTCTGCCGCATTCGGCGCCGCTTCCGTGCCGCTGATCATCGCGTCAAGCTGCCCGCCTGCGCTGGTGACCAGCCGCGCGATGGCGTCGGTCAATGCAGCGGCAACCGGCAACACCTGATCCATTGCCCCGGCCATGCTGACCAGTGAGGCGTAGAGCGCCCGGCCCGCGTCGGTCGACATGTCCTGCGCGGCTACCAGCGCCCGGTAGGCTGCCCGTGTCTGCGGCATGGCCACACCAAGGCGCGCGAACTCGGTCTGCACGGCTTGGGTATTGGCTGCCAGCTTTTCGGCATCGGAGAAGAACAGGTCAAAATAGGTCTTGGACGCCGTGGCCATAGCCTCCAGCCCGCCGAATGCGTCGGCCAGCTTTGACGCTGCGTCCGCGCCTGTCAGCCCGACCGAATAGACCTCATCGCCCAGCATCGCGAGAACGCTGTTGACCTGTGGCATCGCCTGCGAAAGCCGGGTCAGGGCGTCCAGTTGGGTTTCGCCCGCCTTGGCATAGGTGGTAGCACCCAAGGCCATTGCGGCCATGTTGCTGCCAACGGTCCCGAGGCTGGCCTGCAACTTGGCAGCTACTTCGCTGGATGAAAGGCCAAAGGTGCTGAACTTGATGGACGCGGTGAAGCCTTCCAAGGCATCAGCCCCGATGCCGAGCGACCCGGCCATGTCCAGAACGTTGGCGCGCATATCGCCGAGCGTGGCCTCGATGTTGGCCTGACCTGTGGCGCTGATTGCGGTGTTGCTGGTCTTGGAGCCAAACAGGTTGCGCGACGTGCTGGATGTGCCGCCATCAAACTGGCCACCGGTATAGACACCCGAGAAGCTGGACGCCGTCTCCGTGCGCTTGAACATGGCACCCAGCAGGGCAATGCCAGCCGCCACAGCCCCGATGGCTGGCAGGGCCGCCATGAGGCCAGACGCGGCCCCTGCAGCAGGTCCAGCGCCGATGCCAGTCAGGCCACCAAGGGCGCCGAACGATGAGCCAAGCATGCCACTGCCAGCCGCGGTGCCCGCCGCCCCGGCTGCGCCAGCTGCAACCCCGGTCATTGCCGGTGTGCCCATGCCCAGGCTGATCATGATCTTGTTGCGCAGCGACATGGCAACCATGTCGGCCAGCATGCCCTGGAATGAGCCGAGAATGCCTTGCGTGAAGCCTTTGAAATCGCGCAGGCCACCTGACACGAAATCGCCCCATGCGTTGGACACGCCGTCGATTGCCCCGATGACCGGGGCGTTGAGTGCGTCGGCATAGGCTTTGGCAGCGGCGTCTGCTTCTGCGAGTGCGTCGGCTGCAGCGTCCATTGTGGCCACGGTTGCCGCGCCACCAGCATCTGCTGCATTGGCCGCTGCCAAGAGTGCCGCCCGCTGTTCAGTCAGGGCAACATTCTGGTCAAGCGCGGCCTTCTTTGCTGCCAGCGTTTCACTCGCAAGCTTGGCCTCACGCTCACTGGCCCCATTCAGCGCCGGGGCCAGCCGTGCCGCCTCTTGCGCCAGTGCGCCCGCCGCAGATGCAGCCGCCTGAGTCTCCCCGGCCATCAGAGCCGCATTCTCTGCCGCCAGCCCAATGTTGGTGAACGACATGCCGTCGATGCCCGCGCGGATGCCCGCGACATAGCCCATCGCCCGCGACAGTTCCGAGGTGAACCCGGCAGCAGCGCCCGTGGCATTGTTCAGCCCGCCGGTGATTGGTGGCAGGCCAGCCGCGATGCGCGCAAGCATTTCCACAGTCAGGGTCAGCTTGCCGTTGTTCGCGTCGATCTGGGCTTGGATAAGCTGGAATGCCAAGGAGTGGCGGTCATACAGGCGCTGCTGTTCTTCAAGTTCGGCGGTTGCTTCTTCAAGGGCCTGTTTCGCAACGCCCTGCGTCACCGTGGCATCTTTGAAAGCCATAGCGTTGGTCAGTTCCAACTCCGCTGCGGCCTTTACAGTTCTGGCCGATGCCAGTGCCTCATGGGCTGCCACCATTTCCTGTGCGACTTTGACCTTAGCTGCGTTCTGGTCAAACAGGTCCAGTTCCAGCAGCTTGATCCGAACGTCCGCCTCGCGCTGAATGGCTTGCACACGCTGTGCGCTGCCTGAAATCAGTGCAGCGGTGTATTCGCCCTCCAGCGCCGCCGCGTCTGCCAACCCGGTCTTGATGAGGTCGAACGATGCCGCATAGGCCTCCGTCGCCTCCATCGCCTTTTCAGCCGCCGTCTTGCCATTGCCAAACGCCCCGATGAGCAACGGCATGGCCACCGTCGCCACGATGGACGCGGCAACCGCCACCGAGCCAAACCCCAGCGCCATATCCGGCAACTGGACGGCCAGCGCGCCCAGATAGTTGCCCGTCACCGCCCCTTGTTGCGCCACCTGCGAAAGCTGCTGGCCCAGCATGCGAACGCCGCCGCCTGCTGCGAATCCGGATTGCTTGCCCACCGCCGTCACCGCATTGACGACCTGCGTGGCCGAGGATGTGGCAGCCGTGGCAGCCGCAGTCCGGGCCAGCGTCTCAGTCGCCGTCGCCGCCCGGATCGCCTGCGCCGCCAGATCGGCAGAGCGCGCCTTGCTGGTGTCCGCCGTGCTGATGACCTTGGCCGATGTTGTCGCAGCCGTGCCCGTGCCAGTGATGGCATCGGCAATGCCGTCCATCGCGCCCGCAACCCGCGCCTCAGTCTTTTCCGCCGTCTTGACGATGGAATTGAGCGCGGCCTCGCCTTTCAGCAGGCCCGCCGCATCAGCGCCAAGAACGAGGGTTGCGATTTCTGCCATTGGTCAGGGCTTCTCATAAGGGGGTTGCCCGAGCGGGTCCTCACCTTGGGTGAGTCCGTCGAGATAGGCGCGCGACATGTCGAACAGGTCTTCGATCTCGTGCGGTTCGCTGATCCGGTGTGTCCCGGTGGCGAATGGGACGATCTCCGACCAGCTCAGCGCCGCGCGCCCGTTCATTGTGGGTTGACCGAGGGGCCCGGCGCGGAACAGCGCGTCCAGCATGTATTCGCCCGCCACCAGAGGCACCGGGCAAATCTTCGGCTTGTACTTGCGATAGTGTTCAAGCCGGGTCGTGGGCCATGTCTTGGGGGTGGAGTGCAGGAAGCCCCACTGCCGCGCCGCGAGGATCAGGCGGTCGCGGCGGGCTTGAAAAAATTGGCCCGCTCCCGGGCGAACTCGATGACCTGCTCAACCAGCCCGTCCGAGAGGCCGAAGAACCAGCGCACATCATCTTCGTTCTTGGCGTCCAGGGGGGTGCCTTCGCGGTCGCAGCCGGTGAAGCCGATTACAAGCGACACGACAAAATCCAGCCCGTCATCGGGGTCTGCGGTCTTGCCATCGGCCATGCGGTCCTTTTGGAGGCGCTTCAGCCGGTCCTGCACGGTCTTGCTTTCCATGCCGCGCAGGGTGACGCCGACCGCGATGCGGCCTTTGCCTTCGCCGTCCCAGAGAGGGGTTTTCAAGGCCGGGTGTTTCAGGTGCAGAAACGCGCCCTTTTCGGCGGCTTTCTTGGTGTCCAGTGTAGAGAAATCCATGAGGTTGGTCCTGATGTGTGGGTTCTGGTTCGGGGTTCAGGTCCGCGCCGGTGGTGAACCATGCCACCGGCGCGGTCTGTTGCGGCCCAACGAGGGGACGGAAAGCCGCCGCAGGGGGTTAGACGGTCACGACAGCCGAGTTGACGCGGAACTGGCCTTCCATGCCCTTGATGGTGCCCGCGGTGCGCGCCATCTGGCGCAGGTTGGCGATGCGTCCGACCGAGTATTCGACCTTGCCGTCCGGGTCGGTGATCTTCACGCAGACATCGTTGTTGCCGTTGTTCTGGGCGCGCATGATGACCTGACCGGCGTCGGCCACTTCGTACCGCAGGGTGAAGTCAATCGCGCCGCCGTCCTTGGCACCGTTGGCGTGGACCGTGCGGCCTGCCAGCGTGGTGATGGTGGCATCTTCGGACACGTCGCCGGTGCCGCCCCACTGGACGATTTCACCGGCCACGATGTACGTGCCAACTGCGGCAAAGCCTGCGGAATCGAAGGTAGCGGGGGTGCCGACGACGACCGCGACAGCCGCCCCGATGTAAGTAATGGTTGCCATTTCGGCGTCCTTTCAGAGTGTGGGGTTGGGGTTACTTCTTGACCTTGGCCGGGATGGCGTCGGCGGGCAGTTCAACCGGGGCTGCAACAGCCTCAGTGGGTTCAACGGGCGCGGCTTCCGGCACAACAGGCGCCGGGGGCGGCAAGGGGTCCGTGGCATAGACCGGGGTTTCGGCCACGGGCGCAGGTTCGGGCGGCACAGGATCGGTCGGATAGACCGGCGTCCTGCCCAGAACTTCGGGCACAATCGCAACCGGATCGGTGGCATAGACCGGCGACACGACTTCCGGCGCGGAATCCAGTTCAATGCCGATCTCGCCCAGATCAAGCATGGCCTTCAGGGTCGGCCAGTTGTCGGCGCCTTGGATCACCTCGTTGGTGGTGATCAGTTCGCCCATGCGAGGGACGACATGCTTGGTGGCCAAGGTGAGCGGGCGGCGACCGGGGTTTGTTATTTTTGCCATGTCATCCTCACAGGGGGTTCAAGAGGCTGGCGACCATGTTCAGCCCGCCGGTCAGCGTAACGGTGCCCTGCAGGTACTCCCCAATCGTATCGAGGGGGATTGCTCGCACTGTGCCAGCCGCAATCGATCCGGTGGAGAAGCCGCCGGATGTGTTGACGAAAGGTACGCCGGGGAACGATGCTGAAACGCTGGCTGATCCGGTCAGTGTGACGGTCAGAGCGCCTGCCGTGGCATTTCTCAGGATCAGGATTTGCCCGGTCTTGGGCAAATAGGTCAGGGTATCAGATGCCGTCATTGTGGTTTCAGTCACCACCCGAGGAAAGCCGGGCGCGATAGAAGTTGGTGCGATAGTTGCCATTTTTGCGCCTCAGTTGTTCAGAAGGATTGCGGTTGCGCCCGAGCATCCCGTCACGTTGATGACGCCCTGCAGGTAGGCGAAAATGCTGTCCAGCATGATCACGCGGGTCACGCCTGCGGCCTGTGACGATGAGAAGAAACCGGAGTTGATCACCACGCTGGGCACACCCGGATAGGGAGTTGCCGCCCCATCCGCGCCGTCGATGTTGGGGGTGATCGATCCGCCGCTGGTGTTCCGGATGATCAGAATCTGCCCGGTATTGGGCACATAGGTGAACGTGTCCGAAGCCGTCATTGTCGTTTCGGTGACTGCCCGCGAGCCGCTGCCTTGCATCGACGTTGGGGTGATTGTTGCCATTGCGGCGTCCTTTCATGACTGGAAACCCCGCAGGCGGGGCGTGGTAGGCTCTTTGCTCTTGGTTCAGCCGTCCGCGCGCAGCGGGATGTTGACCGGCTGCCGCCAGTCGGCCCCGTCACGGTAGCCGCCCGTTGGCGCAGGATGGTCAGCGACGGCTATGCGCTGCCCGCTGGTCAGTGTCAGGCGCGAGGCGGCAGGAAACAGTTCTGCCATCGCCTTGGCCAGCGTTTGGGCCTCTGTGTCGAACTTATCCAAAGCCGTGACGATGGTTGCGGTCATCGTTCCGGCCCACATCGGCGATGTCTTTCTCAGCGTCCGATCCTGAATGTCGCGCGGGCGCAGTTCGATCACGACATAGGGCTTGGCCGGCAGAGCGTCCGAGTTGTCCCACACGATGCGAGGGAATGACCCAGACGCCACGATGACCTGCCCGCAGATCTTCAGAATGTCGGACTGGTCGATCATACCTTCAGAAACTCCGCATTCGCGTCCACAATCGCAGACCACTTCTCTGCCGCATTCTCAACCCAATGCACCCCGGGTTGATTGTAGGTCCGGCCCTTGCTGTCCGTGCCAGTGAAGCCCGAGTTGATCCGGTGGGCATAGGCAGCCGTCCAGGCGATGTGCAGTTTGTCACCCGCTTCCATCGCGTTGATGCTCAAGGTCACGTCATTGTCCGCGTCGATAGCGAACTGGCCGGAGCCGTTCACATCACTGGCCACGGTGTTGACCAGATGCCCGGTGTCACGCGGGATTGCGCCTTGTTCCGCCGGTCCTGCCCGCGTCTTGGCGCTCGCTTGGGTAACGCTGGCCACGGCCATAACATCCTCCAGGCTGGACCGCAGAATGTCGACCTGCGCCTGTTTGGTCCGGTCTGCGAAACCCCGGATCGAGGCGCTGAACGACTTGCCCATTACAGCCGCCGCCGGTCGATCTGATAGTCAAGGTTGCAGCGGCAGTTGATCGTGTTGTGCGCCATGGCCCCGAGGCTGCTATCGCCGGGGAAAGACATGCGCGAACCGTCTGCCGCGATGAACGGGGTGTTCAGGCCCCGGATTTCCGTCTTGTCCAGGATCACATGGTCAAACCGGGTGCGACCGTCGCGCCCTGCCCGCCATGTGCGGATGATGGTTGATTCCGCCACCTTGCCGCTGTCCACCAGTTGCAGATAGCCTTCGTGCCGCCCAGCTCGCAGCGCTGTGATTGCCTCAGTCCGCGCGATGTTCTCGCCACGCAGCGCCAGAAGCCGGTCCTTGTACCTGTTCGCAATCCGGTCAATGTCAGCCGCCGCGACTGGCTTGCCCGCTGCCATCGCATCCCGCACGATCTTGTCAAACCGCCGATCACGCCGTTGCCGGGTGAAATAGTGCGCCATTCGCGCCGGGTCGTTCAGTTCATGCCTTGCCCGGATCACATAATCGGTCTGCATCGAGGTCAGCCCCAGAATGCCGCCCTCACGCAATCCTGTTGCCCGGTTCATCGTGCCAGTGATCTGCCGCGCCAAGGTCTGCGGCCCGGTTCCGTCTTGCAGCCCGGCCTCGATGAAGCCGCGAACCGCGTCCTTTTGGTCTGCGACAATCGCCTCGATCAGGTCGCCTACGTGTTGTCTGACCCAGCTTTCGGCGCGGTCATGGCGAGCATTGAAGCCCAGCACAACGCGCCCACCGGAAAAGGGTCTGTGAGGCGCGGCAAGTTTGCCAGAGCCATCACACCGCCTTGGTAATAGGCCTCAGAAATCGCCCGGTCGAGAGGGGCGTAGAATGCCGCGTCAAGCTGCAGCGCCGCAATGGCGCGGGCGTTGTTGCCGCTGCGAATGGCGTCGTCAACAAGTGCGATCTGTGCCGCGCTGGTCAGTTGCCCGATTGCGGCAAGGAAGGCATCGCGGATGGCAGGTTCAAGCTTGGCGAGGGCCAGCTTGAATGCGTCGTCTGCGATCATGCGCTCAACTCCACAACATGGAACAGATCCACCCCGCCCGGCGCCACGGCCCGCTGCATCATAACCTCATGCTCAACGCCGCGCACCGTCACCCGGTCACCCATTACTGGCACATTCGCGCTTGGGGCGCAAAGCAGGCTCCGACCGGCCTTGACCTCAGACCCGCCCGCAAGCCGATTCCGCCACAGTTTGGCGTCTATCACGCGGACAGTCAGCGTGTCACGGTTGGGCAGCGTGTCCCACGGGGTCAGGTTCGCCGTCGCCTTGCGGGTCAGGGTGATGTCAAAGCCCACGTCCGCGATGGCAGCGGTCACATCGGCGGCGATGGTGGTCCAAGACTCCGGCATTATGGTCGTCCGTGGTTTGCGTGAAATTCGTACTTTGATTCTGCGGCTTTTCTGGCCGCACTCGCGGATTCGAAAGTGTCGTGACAGCCCAAGTGAATTTTTTTGCCATCAACCATGATCAGGGACCGCCACTTCCCGTTGTTGCCATATTGCAAAACACCCATGACTCCACTTGTATTTGTCGACCGAAGTTTGGCGTTCTTGGCGTTAATCCGCCTAGGGACGGATCGAAGATTAACCCAACTGTTGTCCGATCTGTCGCCATTGATGTGGTCAATATCATCGGCAGGCCAAGCGCCAGTCTGCATAGCCCAGATCACTCTGTGAGCATAAACCTTATGGCCAGCCATCGACCCACGGAGATATCCTTCACTTGCGTCAAGTCCAAACGCTTCCATCCCGCAGTATTTGGAATGCCAAATCTTGGACGCCCGATCTGCCGTATAGCGCCCCTTTCCACTTTGGAACATAGAAGCTTGGCGTTCTCGCCAGAACAACCTGCCAGTCTCCGGTTCATACCGAAGCAGTTGACGCAATACATCAGGTGAGAGTAACTCAGTCTTAGCCATGATGATCTCCATCGGATCGTTTTGGTTAGGGCCGGGTCGGTGGTGAGACACCTATTCGGCCCGCTTACTTTAGGCGCAATTCCTATTGTATTCAAGCGCCTCAGCCATGCAGCCGCTCCGTTGTCAGGACGCCGCGCCCCGGCAGATCAGCGCGACCAGATAGCCCGCTGCGGCCC
This sequence comes from Burkholderiales bacterium, assembly GCA_031374415.1. Classification (GTDB taxonomy): domain Bacteria; phylum Pseudomonadota; class Gammaproteobacteria; order Burkholderiales; family Burkholderiaceae_C; genus CANHBY01. The sequence goes on along the minus strand of JANMGB010000139.1, from coordinate 10,959 downwards.
GCCAGAGCGCCCCGTGCAGCCAAATCCGGGCGCGGCGGTATGTCGGCCCGTTCAGACAAGGTAACGCGCCCAGCGAGGCTGCCACGCGGCGGTAGGGCTGGACGGAATGCCCCGGCGACTGCCTCAATCGCACCCCAGAAGCCGGGGGCGAAGTAGGACCGGGCGAAGTACGAAGGCGCAAACATCAGGTCGCATCCCTTGTGATTGCCGTCCGATTGCCGTCGCCGTCCACAGTTGCCACAATCCGCGCCTTCGTGTCGCCCAGATCACGGAAGGTGATCGAGCCGGTTCCAGCGCCGGATACTTTGCCAGCCATCGCCGCAGTCAGCAGGCGAAGAAGATCAGCGGCGGTAAACCCAGCCTCGATCACTTCCGTCCACGGGTTGCTGGCCGAGCCTGCGTCGTTCAGCTTTTCACCCATTGACCCGGCCACGTTGCTTTCCGCCGCAATTGCCGCCCAGACAGCAGCGGCCACGGTCTGCGGTGTCACAACGTCCGTTGCCGTCATGTCGCCCGACATTGCCAGTGTGCCGCGCAGATCGGCTGATCCGGTCAGGGTCAGGTCACCCGTCCCAGAAACCGGGATGATCATCGACAAGCCGCCAGTACCGGTGATTTCCAGCGCGCCGTTGCCCGTCAGGCCGATGGTGAGCGCAAGCCCGCCGGTGCCGGTGACCGTCACAGTGCCATCGCCCGACAAGCTGATCACCAGCGACAAGCCGCCCGTGCCGTCCAGTTCAAGGCTGCCCGCGCCGATCATCGGCCCGCCTGCCAGCACGTTCCCCGCGCCGGTCATGTCGAAAGCCATCCGGCCGGCCATTCCGCCCGCCGTGTAAGGCATGACGAAAGCCCCGCCCGCGCTGTACCCGTTCGGGATTGCGGTCGTCTTGGGGAACGCGGTGAACATGCCGCGCCGGTTGACCGGATCAGCGGGGAAAAGCGAGGGCGTCCCTGTGAAGCCGTAGGGCGTCATGAATCCCGAGGCGAGGGTGCGCTGCGGGTAGAACATCAGCCCCAGACCATTTCGGCATGGCCCATGAAAGTCGTGCTTGCCGCCGTCGCCGCGCCTGCCGTGTAGAGCCAGACAAGGCAGGCGCCATCCCTGATGATCGGCAAAGACGGCACTTGGTTCAACAGTTCCTTTTCGTGATAGATCGTCGCCACGCCCAAAGTGATCTGCGCCAAGGGCCGTGCGAGGCAGAGCGCCATCGTACCTGCCAGGGATGCTGCGGACATGGTGACAGTTGCCACGTTCTGCACCCCGGTGTCACCCGATGCCAGCGGCAGGAATGGCCCATAGTTGCTTGCGGCCACCCCGGAATGAGGGATGTGACCGGCGATGGCTGAGGCGGTCATCGAAACCGTGACAGGCAGCGCGTTGCCCGTGTTGCCCGCCTGATCGGTATAGGACAGGGCGATGTTGTGGGCTGTCGCACCCGAGGCCGCGGTGATGACCCCATAAAGGCGGCAACCGGCCCCGTTGTTATAACGCAGGGTCGGTGTCCCGGTCAGCGTTTGCGCCGTCGCCAAGTTGACCGAAATGCCGGGCCAGTACCCCTGCAAGTCAACGAGCGTGAACGTGCCCGGGACACCCGTTGCCGCCGTGGTTTGGATGCCCATGTTTAGCAAATGCTTGATGTCAGCCGAGACGTTGCCGCCATGAGGCAGACCGAAGATCTGGGTTCCGTTTCCGGTCAACTCGTCGCAGGTTCGCCAAGCCAAGGCTGTTCCGGCATAGGCATTCGCAACCGGGTAGCCGTTCAGCAGCGAAAAGTCATAGGACCGACCCGCCACATAGGCAGCAGCGCCCGTGATCTTATTCCAGTCGCAGCGGTTGGTTTTCCCGCCAGAGATGGCCGCAATCAGATTGTCGATGGACTGGATTGCCATGCTTATCCCCAGACGAAGTGAAATTGCCCGTGCAGCGCATTCGCGCGCCCGCCGGTCGCAGGCATGACGAACAAGCCAAGCCAAGCGCCATCTTTGACGAGTGGCAGCCGAAACCCGTCTTTCAGTGCGAAGGCTGTCTCAGACGCCGCCGATGGAGCCGCGACCCCGTTGTTGCCGTAGTTCGAGAACCGGGCCAGCGGCGCGACCATGTAGATCGCCCAAAGCCCGCCCGGTGGTGACGTGAATGTCACCGTGTTGATCTGCCGGATAGCACGGTCGCCATCCGCCAAGCCGCAGAACAGCGGGCCGGATGTCCCCGTGCCCGCGGTGGTATAGTTCACCTTGTTCTGACCCAGAAACGGCGCGCGCCACGTTACCGAACTGGTCCCGCCGCTCTGGTTCACATACTCCACAACCACGTCTGCAGCAGCCAATGCCGGGGCCACATGGTTGACCAAGACTGCCTGCGCTTGGCTGTACCGTGGCAACGCGGCGGTGTTGTCCATCGCCTGCGTGTCTGTGTTATCGCCGTCGATCAGCGGATAGACGGCCAGCAGGTCATAGATCACGAAATCCGTGGTCGATGCGCTCGCCCCGTTCGGGGTGAACACCATATCAACGCCCAGCAGTCGCCGCTCCATAGCCGCCGGAATGCCGGGGAAGAATATGGCATCATTGCCGGCCGCCGTGAATGGCGTCAGTTCCAGCGCCGTCCCGATCCGCGCGTCATAGGCTGGCTGCCCCGAGGCATAGGACCAGTCGTGCCATTGTCCATCGCCCGTGGTGCCCGCGTTCTTGAATACCCGCTGCGAATGCGCCCGCCCATCGTCGACTGCCGATGTGATGTCACGCATGGATTGCAGCATGTCAGTTGGCGGTGCCGGTCAGGGTGCCGGGGTTAAACAACGGCGTGATGCCAGCCGAGATTGACCGGGATGCATCCAGCGCCGCCGAATAGATGATCTGCCCCGCGCCGCTGGCAGCCGTGCCCACCGAGAAGAATGTGGCCGTTGCCGTGCCGAATGTGCATTCGCCGAATTGGATGGTTGCCGTGTTGCTGATCTGCGAACCAGACCGCGTGAAGCCGCCAGATGTCCGCGCCACCGCAACCCGCGCATATCCGGTGTAAGCCGCCTCGCTGGTCGACTGGTCGCCCGCCTCGCCCGGATCTGCGGTGTGCAGGGACACATAGAAGCTGCCAGCCGCGCCAGACGGCTGCAGCCCGCCCGCATTGCCCACATTCGTCCAGGCTATGTTCAGGAACAGCAGGTCAAGGAAGGCTGCCTCAGCGGCGTTGCTCATGGACATTGTGTCACCTCAAGTCGGATTCGGTTTAGGCCACCAAAGGCCCGCGATAGCGAATGATGTAGCCGGACAGCAGATACTCGATTGCAGTCAGGGTCGGGCGCAGGTCGTCAACTGTCGGGTTGTCAATGACGGTTGACCACCCCAATGAATCCAGCTTCGTCAAGACCTTTTCTTTTCCCAAGATCAGGTCAGGTGTCAGACTGAATGGCACGGCAATCTCGCGAATCGCAGCCTCTGTGATGGCCAATTTGATGGCATCCGGCGCGGCGGCGTTGTCAAAGGACACGGACCATTTGTTGTTGTACGCCCCTGCGATGTAATCCTGACCCCGGCGCAGCGCCTCTGTCTTCCCGGATGTTGCACCTGTCCATGTCGCGATGCCACGGGCGGCGGCGTAGGCATCGGCCTCGCCTTGCGTGACGGCCATTGTGGTCAAGGATAGCGTCATTGGTTCACCTCATGGCCTTGATGATGGGGCGGGTTGCGCCGCCCCACTTTGAAGGTCACTCGTCGGCGGGGGTTTCTTCTGCGACCTGCGCCGCGCCTTCCGGCACCAGCAGGCCCTCTGCAATCCACATCTGGACACCGAGATTTTCCAGCATGGCCTTGTCCAGGCTGACCGACTCGCCTGCGCCGATGGTGGTGCCATCGGGCAGGTTCAGGTCGGCTTTGTTGGCATTGACGAAGGTGGTTCGCGCTTTTGCCATAATCACATCCCCGAGATATACTGAATCGCTTTGGGCTGCCGGATGGACAGCGGAGCGAAGCGGAACATGCCCGGAACTCGAACCTGCAGATTGATAAGCTGCGGCGCCATGAACCGCAGCGGCATCGGGACGTGCATCTTGAGCACCATCGGGTCGCGCTTGTAGCAGACTGCTTTGTTGGACAGCCGCACGTCCGAGAACACCGCCAAGGGCTGACCAGTCATCGCAGTGTAGGCGTTGGCCTTCTGGATGAACTCCAAGATGGTGGTCTGGTTCGTCGGGTCGATCTGCTTGCCAGCGATGATCGAGAACTGCGACAGCGGCAAGACCAGCGTGTTGGGCCAATGGATGCCGCCGGTGGCAGCCACGATCCGCGCGATGATCGCGTTGACATCGGCGAGGATCTGCGCCGCAGTCGCACCAGACCAAGCGGCGGCAGCGGCGGTAGACGTGATTCCGGTCGTCGCATACAAGCCTTCAATCCCGCTGTCACCGGCCAAGGCCACAGCGTCAACCAACTGCTCATATGCAAGGCGGGCTGCTGCGGCGCCCTCAGTCGGCAAGCCCCGGCCCATCATCTGCGCTTGGCCGATTTCGGTCAGCGAGAATTCGTAGCCGATGCCTGCATCAAGGATCGACTGCTCGAACTTGGTGCGGACAATGTTGGCCAGCGGGAAGTCATCAGCATTGCCGTTGATAAATTTGGCCTTGCCCACCAGGTCTTGGGTGAAGAAGGTCACCGATGCAGAATACTCGCCCGCCGAAGTGTCGATGGGGATCATCTGCGCATAGCGGATTTCCGGGTACGGGATGTTGAAGACTTCCCGCTCGATATGGGAGGCCTGCCCCACCACGAAGGAAAGCGCGGCGGCGTCGTTGAATTGGAAGGTCATGGCTGCGCTCCTTACGGCAGGTAGACGCGAACCAAGGCACCGCTTGCAACGGTGTCCAGGAACTTCGCGCCCGTGATGGTGGTGACAAGTCCGGCGCCGATCACGCCGGTTGCCGCAGTGAAGGTCACTGCCGCCGCCGGGTTGACACCCGCCGTTGATGCAGTGACCCAAATGACGCCCTTCTTGGCAATGGCGGCATACTCGCCAACAGCATAGCTGTCCGCCGTGCGGGTCTTGTCGACCACAGCAATGCCTTCAAAGCCGGTGCCGCCCAACTTGACGGAACCGTCAGCAGTGCCCGCGCCAACGGCCAAGCCAAATGCGATGGCAGCCGTTTCAACAATCTTCGACTGCGAATCGTTCAGGGATCCGTCTGCCAGCATACCGGCATAACCGGACGTGGTGCGGGTCGGATAGGTCGACCCGATGGTGTCTTGGATGGGTGCCATCACGCGGCCTCCTTCTTGGTGTTGGGTTTCTTCCATTCGTCGGACAGAGCCTTGGCCCGATCTGCGTACGACTTGTCACTGTCGCTGACCGCATGGCCCTTGGCGTCTGCCAGAGCCTTGGCTGCGGGATCTGCAATATCAGCGCAGAGCAGGTCAAATGCGGCTTCGATATAAGCCTCCGACTTGTGGGCCATCGCTGCACCGGACTTGGCAACCACGGCAGCGCGCTTGATTTCTGGAATCGACTTGCCGTCGATCATGACTGCTGGCGCGATGACATTGGCCTTGCCGATCACGTCTGCGCGGTCAGCCACCAGTTTGTCCAGACCGGCAGCATCCAACACCTTAGCCTTGAGTGCGGCGATTTCGGAATCCTTCGTGGCAAGTTCGGCATCTTTGGCCGCAATGGTTCTGTCGCCGTCCGCCTTGGCATCAGCGAGAGCCTTGGCCGAAGCGGCTTTGAAGTTCTCGATAGCTTGAGCATCAACAGCGGCAACTTGCACCGCCTGATCACCCAGAACCACCGTCTTGAGATTGGTGTCGGCCATGCCGATTTCCTTTCCATCGGAGGTGAACGGGGCAGCGCCCCAGGGAGCATCGTCGCCGATGCGGAGTTGTGAGCCGCCACGAGCGGACTTCACGATTGCCATATGGTTCACACGGATGGGGCCGGTCTGTACCGCCTGATATGGCGTTCCATCCGGGGCTACCCCGTCTCGAATTTCAATTCCAGTTGTGTAGCCCATAGAGAGTTCGCAGGCCTCTCCATACTGAATGGCCTTGATCGCAGCGGCGTCCATGATCTTGTACGGGACGGATACAAACTCACCATCGCGGGCAATCTCGGTGCCGATGTCGCCCACTGCCAACTGACGCCAAGTCTCAGCCGTAACGCCCTCGCTGGGGTGTCCGATGGTGATCGGCTTACCAGCAAAGGTGGCCAGGCTGGCTTTGTCAAATACCACTTCGTCTGGCCGGTAAACGTTGACCGTCCCAGAGCCAGGCAGGCCCACGTCTGCCGCCATGTAGGCTTGGCAGCCAGTGCGGGCGCATTTGGCCTGACCAACCATGTAGCCGTCGCCAGTGATGCGCACCCCGTTGATCGCAACAGCGTCGACAAAATTCATGTCCATCATGATCCGGTTTCCTCTGGTAGCGCGCCGTCAGGACCGTCGCCGTCGATTTCCGGCAAGGCTGAAAAATAGTCAGCCATGTAACCCTCAAGCCCCGGCATTGATCCGCTGGCCGTCATCAAGTTGACCGCCGCCTCTGCCAGCGGCTCGTCAGGGAAAAGACCGGTGCCTTTCAGCGCGACGATTGTATCTGCATAGGTCTTGCCATTGGCAGCCCGCTCTTTCTCGGACACCTGCCACAAGCTGGCCCAGCGGTAGTGAACCTCTGGCGGGCGCGCTCCCAGCGCGGACCTGATCAGGCACTCGTCCAGCATTCGCATAGCTGGTCCCATCTCTAGCTCTTGTTGGCTGCTGATGGCGTCGTAATAGTTGCGAATGTCGCTTTCACCCGTCGATGACAGGCCAGCCGGTGACTGCCCCATGAATCGCGTAATCGGGATGTCAAACGAAGCGCATACGTTTACCGCAAACCTGTCCAATATGTCAGGCAGAGAAGTAAAGCTGGCCTGCTTTTGACCCAACTTCTCTTCGGCATCATGGATCAGCGTTCCGTTGATGCCCTTTCCTGTTTCGGCCAATGCGAATCGGCGCAGGATGGTCTGCTCATATCCAGAATCGCCCAGATTCTGCATGAAGTTTGGAATGCCAATCGTGTCGACCTTGGCCTCGAAAACCAAGCTGGCAATGTTAGCCGCAACCCCATCAAAGGCCAGAACGGTGTCGATTGCTGCCGTCAAAACGCTGTCACCCCACCCCAACTGGACCGGCGCATAGGCCGTGTCGGGAATCTGCGCCCCCAAGAATAGCACCAGCCGTGAAGGGTGAATGCGCTCCACCATGCGGCTACCAGCATTCAAATCCCAATAGGCAGGCTGGCCGAAATAGGGGCTTGTCGGGTCTTCATCTATCATGCCCGGCCCGAGCATCCGACGATGCACAAGGGCTAGGTACTTCAACCCGCCCTGTTTGACCGACTCAAGACTCAGCGGCTTTGCCGGGTTGGCCACATCAGCGCCAATCAGCAGGGCGCACCCGCCAAACAGCCGTGCCGCAATTCTGGCCCGCAGCACCTGTCCGCGCACGTTCAGGCGGCTTTCCTCATTCTCAATGCGCTCGACTTCGGCGTCCTGCGCCTGCCAATCGCGCCACTTCCGGCACGAATCCAGCGCCGGAATGTCCACGCCCTTCCGTGCAGCCCATGACCCACGGTAGGTGTTGACCAGCGTGTTGGCGTCCAGGTCTGCTGCCGTGACCGTGGAGAATGTAGCCTTATCCCGCGATGTGCCAAGATTGGCCACCACGTTCGTCAAACCATCAAGCATGATCGTGCGACCGTCGGCTGTGCGGCGGTATCGCGGCTTTTTGTCCATCGTCATGCCTTAGATGTTGCTCAAGCTGTAGGCCGAGCCGGTCATCAACTCAGTCAGCGCCCACACCAGCGCGTCCACTCTGTCTGGGCTGCCCTCTCCGACATAGCCGCTCAAGGTCATCTGCATCATCTGATCCTCAAGCTCGCTCAATCCGGCGGCATGCGTCACACGCTTCTGCTCGTACAGCGCGGCGATAGGTTCCGCCCTGACCGCCTTGCCCCGGCTGGCCGTGACCAGCTTCACATTGGCGTTGCGGTCTGCCGTGCGGATCACGCTGGCAACCATATCGCCGCCGAAGTTCCGTTCCGCCACGATCTTGTCTGCCTTGTGGGCCTGGTATCTTTCAACCGCCCGCCGCGCCCATCCGCTGGGAGACAGGCGACAAGTCGCGTCCTCAATCACATAAAACCGCCCGTCTATGCCCTTGCCTGCGACCACGATGCCAATGCTGTCCGCGTTCTCATCTGCCGCGCCGCTGGCCCCGGATGGGTCAACCGCGACGACTATCCGCTGCATCTGCGGCAATGACCCGTGCGAGATGCTGTCCCGTGTCCAAAGTGCGCCAGGGGCATCATCCAGCAACTCCGCGTACAGTTCCTGCCGCCCAAGCCGGGTGCCTTCGTATTTGTCGCGCAGCTCGGCCAGGAACGATTCCGGCAGGTTGGCCGCATTGTCGAATGTCCGACCCCTGATCACATGGCAGTCGTCGCGCTTGATCAGCGCCCGCATGATCGTCGTCGGGCGCGGCGTCGTGGCAATGACCGTCTTGGGCGATGCACCGAGGCGCAGACCCATCCGCATCATGTCCCAGGCGTCTTGCGCATAAGGCCACGCGGCAAGTTCCTCGCACACCGCCATGTGATGCTCAGGCCCGCGCAACCTGTCAGGCTCCGTCGCCGGGAAGCCCTGCACCGTCGCCCCATTGGCGAAGGTCAGGTGCATATCGGCCACGTTGAACGCCGTTGCCCAAGAACCGCCGCGCAGTGTTTCCGGTGGTGTCAGCGCCTTCAGCCCGGATCGGCCGAAGAAGCTGACCTTTTTCAAGTCCGACCAAGTTGGCGCGATGATGGCAATCCGCATGTCAGGCGTCTGGACGGCATGCCACCAGGTATCCTCGTAGATCGCCTTGGACTTGCCCCAACCCCGTCCGCAGATTGCAGCCCAGATTGTCTGCCCTGGCCTGTACTGCGGGACCTGCTCAGCCCTCGCTGTCTTCAGCCAAGCTGTTCGAGCCGCCAGTGCTGCCTTGTGCGCCGGGGATAGCGCCGCCCAGAAGGCTTGCAAGTTGGGCGAATGCTGCATCGGCAGTAACCTCCGCCTTGATCGTGCCCGAATGATCCTGCTTATCCACCAGCCCCAATTCCCGGGCGATGATCGCTTGGTTGAGCATGTCAGCCGCGGCGCCTTCGAACTTCTGCCGGTAGATCACCGCCTCGGCCCATTGGATCGCATCAGCCAGATCATCACGGTTCTGCCGCCAGTCCCACCATGTCTTGGGGTTGATGCCCAGAAACATGAACAAGCCCTGCAGCGTCAAGGCGCGCATCTTCGGCAGTTCTGCTATGGTCGCTTTGCCCTCGAACTTCACCAACTCAGCCGCCATCAGCGGGTTGGCATCGTTCCAGTCCAGATATTCGGTGATGGCTGCCTTGAGGGTTTCCCCGTTCTCGAACAACTTTGGATGACCGATGAAGGTGGATTTCGCCTCCCAGAAGCGATTGCCCGCCGTGAAGCGTCCGGTTTCCGGGTCCTTTCCGTTACTCATGGCTGCCTCGTTTCCCCGCCGCTGCGCATACCGGCCCATTGAATGCTTGCCGCACCGGCTTGACTTGCGCTGCGCAGTTATGTGCCGGGCGCGGGGTGGCCCGTGGGAGAACGCGGCGGAAATGAGAAAGGCGCGGAGTTTCCCCCACGCCTCTTGCGATGGTGACACAAAGCCACAGATCTCGTGTTCCGTCAAGCCTCACATACCAAGGCTATCCGCCATGAGGTCAAGGCCCTTCCTCAGCCGGTCCATGTAGGCCACGCGGCGATAGCCTGGCATCGAGGTCAGGTGCTTGTCGTCGCGGGCCACCCAGTTGATGAAGGGCGCGAACTGCGGCGGGATGTGGACGCTGATCTTGATGTACTTCATCTGCCGGTCGACCAGCATCGCAGTCCGGTCATCGGGCTTGGGTGAGTGGTCAACCTTGGCCTCTTGAATGGCTGCGGGGCTGCGGTCCTTCTGCTCCCACGCCAGCAGCAGCTCGTGGGCAGCCGCAGACTGCCGCGTGGTCAGCAGGCCCTTGCGCTCGTAGAGCTGGGCCACCGACAGGCGACGTGCGCCGGTGACGCCGTTTGGGTTCTTGATCTTGCCGGTCTTGGGGTCCACTTCGCCTCGCTCCTCGGTCATCATCTGCTTCTGGTTGGCTGCACCCGTCGCGCCGTGGTCCCAATCCGGGCTTGGGTCCCACGGCAACGCCGCCAGACTGACCATGCTCTTGGGGGCCACCGCGCTGCCCTTGGCCTTGCCGCGCTTGCGGTTCCGGGTCATCCCATCACCCCCCACATCAGGGCGAACCCCAGCCCGAACGCCGCGCCCTGCAAGGCCGTCCATGTCAGGACGCCAACCGCTTCACCGATCACGCGCATGTGCTGCACTCCATACGCGGCCCACCAGAGGGGCAATTCGTCGCGGCTAGGCATGGGTAGCGCGCGGCCCCGACTTCGCGCTGTAGAGGGCTGCTATGGCGCGTCATCCCTGCACCGCCCGCACTTCCGGCGCGTCATCCCCTTTCGTGGCAATCTCGCCCCCACAAGCCGCGTACCCGGCCAGATCAACCCACGAGTCCACATTGCCCGGATTGCCCTTGGCACGGGCGGCTTTGAACAACACCATCAGCCTTGCTACATCAGCGGCCCCAATGGCGATGCCCAGGTCAGCCGACCAAAGCGCACCGATCAGGGCGAAGTTGCTTTCCGCGTCACCGTGCGTGGCAGCCCGGTCCTTGGTCACGTAGGTCGTCGCAGTTGCGAGGATGTCGGATCTGTTCACGCTGCCACCGCCCGCAGATGGCTGCCGATCAGCGTCTTGAACGCATCGCGCGCCGCAGTGCCCCTTGCGCGATGCTCGACCTCAGCCAGCCGGTGCGCCGCCTCCACCACGTTGAATGGGCGATGACGGCGCAAGACGGCCACGAGTTGGTCCGCGTCCATCTCGGGGAAGTCAG
>JANMGB010000303.1:0-5848 GCA_031374415.1 Burkholderiales bacterium | reverse complement strand
CGGGCAGCAAATGGTCTATTGGAGTGGGCTGCAAGGCGCAAAGCACAGCAATACCGGTCGGTATTGCGAGCATTTGCTACAAAGCAGACCGCTTCAAGAGGCCGTTTGATGCCTGGCGAGGAGTTTCCGAACAGGCCCTAGCTCGATGCTTGGGTGGACTCAGGCAGTCGAGGTGTTGGCGGCATTTTGCGAACTGCTCAAGAACACATCGCCCGGGCCGAAAACAGCTGTAACACATCACGCCTAGGGATGCTCCATGAACCATCTGAAAATGTTAACCGCATCGCTGCTGTCGCTGACTTTGGCTTGGGCGGGCGCGGGAGTCCAAGCCGCGCCACTCGAGATTGCGGGCTCCACATCGGTGCAAAAGGCCATTGTCGATCCCGTCACCGCCAAGGCGCTCGAGGCCGGCGTGGAGATCAAGATGTTGGGCGTGGGCTCGAGCAAGGGCTTGCTGATGCTGCTTGAGGGCAAAGTGACGGTTGCCGCAGTGTCGGAGAGCCTGGCTGATGCCGTCAATGGCGCCAAGAAGTTGGGGGCGGCCAATGTGCCAGCGAACCTGAAATTGCACACCGTCCTGATCGACAAGATGACTCCGATCGTGCATCCCGACAACAAAATTTCGGCGCTGAACAAGGACCAGCTCAAAGGCATCTTCAGCGGCAAGATACAAAACTGGAAAGAAGTCGGTGGCGTTGACGCCCCGATCGCCGTGGTGATGGCATCCGCCAGTTCGGGGACGAGGGGCGTGGTTGACAAGCAGGTGCTCGGTGGCGAGCCCTTGAGCACCACGGCCAAGGAGTTGCGCACAAGCGCGGCGGAGGTGGCTGAGGTAGCGCGCGACAAGAATGCCATCGGCTACGTCGGCGCGGGTACCGCCGAGGGGGCCAAAGGAAAGGTCACCGAGGTCAAGGGGCCTGACGTGTCGCGGCCTTTGGGTTTCGTCACCATCGGCGAGCCGAGTCCCGAAGTTAAAAAGTTGTTTGATTTCCTGCAAACCGCCGAAGCCAAAAAGCTGTTTCTTGAGTGACCTATGCCGCAGGTGGCATGTACGCTGAACCCATCTGCGGGGTGGATAGAACCCCATCTGGAGTTGTCATGATCACCACGATTCGCGGCAAATTGCTCGTCACGTTCGCGGGAGTCATCTGTACGCTGGCCGCCCTCGTGGGATTTGCGCTGTTCGCGCTCAAAGACGCCGACACGCAATTGCAGACTGCAGCTCAGCAACGGGTGGCGCAAATCGAAGAGCTAGGACAACTCGAATCGACAGGGCTGCAGCTCGCGGTCAACGTGCGCGACCTGGCGATGAACGACGACATCAAGCTGCAAAATGGCCTGCTCGCTGAATCCAAGCGCTTGAAGACCGATACGAAGAAGCTGTTCGACGAGTTGCGCTTGCTCTCGGCTTCGCCGCAAGAAGCTGCCTCCCTGGAGCGGCTAGCGTCCGAGTTTGACAAGATCGACAAGCTGCTGACCAAAGTGACGCAGGACGTTGACGAGGGGCGCTTCGACGAGGTCAAGGCGCTGGTGCTCGAGAAGGTGCGCCCGCAGCAGCAATTGTTTGCCACCGAGATGCGCAAGCTGGTCGCAAGCGTGACGACTGACACTTATGAGCGCGCCACCGCGGCCAAGTCTCGAATCGGCCGGTCCGTCATCGCGCTCGTCCTGGGCTTGCTGGTTGTCGCACTGGGCGGGGCGACGGTGGCATGGCGGGTCAGTCGCTCCATCACGCGGCAATTGGGCGGTGAGCCGGGCGATGCGGTGGCCACCGCCAAAGCCATGGCCCTGGGCGATCTGTCGACTCGTTTCGCGGTGCGCGATGGTGACGGCACCAGCTTGATGGACGCCCTCAATGAAATGCAAGCCAGCCTCATTGATGTCGTGAGCCGAGTCAGGGAAGGGTCACAAACCGTTGCGAGCGCCAGCGCAGAGATTGCGCAGAGCAACCTTGATCTGAGTGCGCGCACTGAACACCAAGCCAGCGCCCTCCAAGAAACCTCGGCCGCGATGGAGCAGTTGGGCGCCACGGTGCGCCAGAATGCCGACAATGCCCTCGAGGCCGACCAACTCGCCACCAACGCCAAACGCGTTGCCACCGCGGGGGGTGATGTGGTTCTTAGGGTGGTGGCTACCATGAAGGGCATCAACGACAGCTCCAAGCGGATTGCCGACATCCTTGGCGTGATCGACAGCATTGCCTTTCAGACCAACATCCTGGCCTTGAACGCGGCCGTGGAAGCGGCCCGCGCTGGCGAGCAAGGACGTGGGTTTGCGGTGGTGGCCAGTGAGGTGCGCAGCCTGGCGCAGCGGTCCGCAGATGCTGCCAAGGAAATCAAGTCACTCATTTCTGCCAGCGTCGGGCGCGTTGAACAAGGCAGCTTGCTGGTCGACGAGGCCGGATCGACGATGGAAGAGGTGGTCTCGGCGATCCAGCGCGTGACAGGAATCATGGGTGACATCAGCACTGCCAGCAATGAACAGAGCACCGGGGTTGCACAGATCGGCGAAGCGGTCACGCAGCTGGACCAGGCCACCCAGCAAAATGCCGCGCTGGTCGAGCAAAGTGCGGCGTCTGCCGAAAACTTGAAGGCTATGGCAGACCAGTTGGTCGACGCCGTCGCGGTGTTCAAGCTTCCCCAACTGGCCTAGTACCCCGTCTCAGTGGATTTGAAAGGTTGAATTGTTGCGGGGCCCATAGTGAAGTGCACAGGCTGCTGGATTCCCGCCTGCGCGGGAATGACGTGGCGAGATGCCAACCCCTTCTCCCGTCATCCCCGCCTTCTCCCGTCATCCCCGCCTTCTCCCGTCATCCCCGCCTTCTCCCGTCATCCCCGCCTTCTCCCGTCATCCCCGCGCAGGCGGGGATCCAGGAGGGTGCCTGAAGCGCAACAGGCCCGCGCGCACGCCATTCCTGCACGCTCCGCTTGCCAATGCACCACCTGTTCGCTTTGGCAAAATCAACCTTGCAAATTCACTGCGAAGGGGTACCAGTACCCCCGTCCAAAGGCATGCTCGCTTCGCGCAGCTTGTCCTTCTTGCTTTTGCGTTTACCCTTGACGCCCCCCACTGCCGCCTCGGCGGTAGCAAGGGTGAGCGGCTCAAAGCCAGGCACTTGCTCGCGTGGCAGACGCTGGCCCTGGCGTTTTTCGATCAAGCGAAAATGGGCTTCGGTGTCAGCACTGATGAAACTTAACCCCAAGCCGGGAGATCCGGCCCGGCCGGTGCGCCCAATGCGGTGCAGATGATCGGTGGCCGAACGTGGCAAATCAAAGTTGACCACCACCGGCAAGGCGGCGATGTCCAGACCGCGGGCGGCCAAATCGGTGGCCACCACCACGCGCACATGGCTGCTCTTGAACGCTGTCAACACCTCCGTGCGTGCGCCTTGGCTCAAGCCCCCATGCAGGGCCACGGCATCCACCCCTTGGCGGCGCAGCTTGTCAGCCACATGCTCACTGGCATAGGTGCTGGCCACAAACACCAGCACCCGGCTCCAGCCCGCCTCCTGAATCAAATGTCGCAACAACTGCGTGCGCGCAGGCGCATCCACTTCGATGGCCCGCTGTGCAATCAACGGGGCTGACGTTGCAGGGCCCTCATTAGGCACCTCCACGCGCACCGGGTCATGCAACAAGCCCTGCGCCAAAGCCTGCACCGCTGGGGCAAAGGTGGCTGAAAACAGCACGGTCTGCCGTCGCGCAGGCAGGGCGGCGAGCACGCGGGACAACTCATCCGCAAACCCGGCCTCCAGCAAGCGATCAGCCTCGTCCAGCACCAGGGTGTCGATGGCCTCGACGCGCAGGGCGTTGTGATCGATGAGATCGAGCAAGCGCCCAGGCGTGGCCACCACGAGGTCAGCACCGCCCCGCAAGGCCATCATCTGGGGGTTGATCGACACCCCCCCAAACACCACCGCCACCTTGGGCGGCACGCTCAGGTGCTGGGCCGACTCACGCAGCACCGCCCCCACCTGGGCCGCCAGCTCGCGCGTCGGCACCACCACCAAACCCTGCGTGCGCCGCACCCGACCCACCGTACGCCCGCTGGGCCCTACCTGCGTGGCCTGCAACAACGGCAGGGCGTACGCGGCCGTTTTGCCTGAACCGGTCGGCGCACAAGCCCACACATCACGCCCCGCCAGCAAGGGCGGCAGCGCGAGGGTTTGGATGGGCGTGGGTTGGGTCAAGCCCATCTGCGCCAGTGCACGCACCAACGCGGCCGACAGACCCAAGGATGCAAAACTCACACCATCCCCGCTCACAACATCCTCACCTTCACGCTTTTGCCTTTGACCTTGCCCGCATTCAGGGCGCGCAAGGCCGCTGGCGCCACCTCTTGCGCGACAGCCACGTAGGTTGAAAACTCATTGACATTGATTTTGCCGATCTGGGCGGCGGGCAGACCCAGGTCTTTGGTCAAGGCGCCCAGCACGTCACCGGCACGGATTTTTTCTTTGCGTCCGCCCAAAATCTGCAAGGTCGCCATGGGTGGCCGCAAGGCCTGCGTGCTGGTGGGCGTGAGCTCGCTCAGCGGATGAAACTCACTGGCACGCCCCTGCATTTGATCGATTCGCCCCACGCGCCCCATCTCGTCCATGCTGGCCAGACTGAAAGCCCAGCCGACTTCACCGGCGCGTCCCGTGCGGCCCACGCGGTGGGTATGCACCTCGACATCCGGCGTGATGTCCACATTGATCACCGCCTCCAGCTGGGCGATGTCCAGACCCCGCGCGGCCACGTCGGTGGCCACCAAGACGCTGCAACTGCGGTTGGAAAACTGCACCAGCACCTGGTCGCGATCACGTTGATCCAAGTCACCATGCAACTCCAGCGCCACGATGCCCTGGGCCTGCAACACGGCGGCCAAGTCACGGCATTGCTGCTTGGTATTGCAAAACGCCAGGGTGCTCACCGGGCGAAAATGATTCAGCAACAGGCCCACGGCGTGCAAGCGCTCGCTGTCTTGCACCTGGTAAAAGCGTTGCCGGATTTGGTGCTGCGCGTGGCGCTCGGTGAGCTTGACCTCCCTGGGTTCACGCATGAAGCGACTCGCCATTTGACTCACGCCATCCGGGTAGGTGGCCGAGAACAACAAGGTTTGGCGCTGCTTTGGGCAAGCTTTGACCACCTGAGCAATGTCCTCGGCAAAGCCCATGTCCAGCATGCGATCCGCTTCATCCAACACCAGGGTTTGCAGGGCATCCAGCGGCAGGGTGTCGCGCGACAGGTGATCCAAAATCCGCCCCGGTGTGCCCACCACCACGTGAGCCCCATGCGCCAGGCTGGCGATCTGGGGACGCATGGTGCTGCCCCCACACAAGGTCAAAATTTTGATGTTGTCTTCGGCGCGAGCCAAGCGACGCACCTCTTGCGTGACCTGTTCAGCCAACTCACGGGTGGGGCACAGCACCAAGGCCTGCACGGCAAAGTGGCGCGGGTTCAGCCGGTCCAGCAAAGCCAAGGCGAAGGCGGCTGTTTTACCGCTGCCGGTTTTGGCTTGCGCGATGAGGTCATGGCCCGCCAAGGCCAGGGGCAAACTGGCCGCCTGAATGGGCGTCATGTGCTCATAGCCCAGGCGCTGCAAATTGGCCAACACCGCGGGGGACAGGGAAAGGCTGCTGAAAGCAGGCCCCAAAGTGGCTGGGGTCGAAGTGGGTTTGTCAGATTCAGTCATCCCGGATTATCCTACCGAGCAACAAGTACGCTCCTCCGGCAAACATTCGACCGACCTAAAGGTCGGTGTGTAGGCTGTTGGAAGGGGTTTGCATCCCCTACCAAAGAGTCGCCCCTTCGGGGCTCTCCGGCCTGAAGGCCGGGGTTTCAGACCTATTTCAGTTTTTTGATGA
>JANMGB010000278.1:0-1007 GCA_031374415.1 Burkholderiales bacterium | reverse complement strand
CGAACGTCAGAAAGATGCGAAATTTCTGGCGCGGAGGGAGCGCGGCATCGATGTCAACCAGAGTTATCAGTCGGTGGTCAAGTCGGTGCGAGAGCGGCACGGCGTGCCAAACGTGCCGACTTTGCGCGCCGTGGTGGCACGCGCGGACCGAACGCCGCATCAGCGTCGTAACGAACCGCAGCTGCCGACCGCCGACTCTTCGACCACAGTCGCGATACCGTACCGACCGCTACAGCTCTTGATCGCTGCCAAGCTGTTCACCGACCTGCGTGCTCGACGTCGCGTACAACCCGGCGCGGAATGGTCCGACGTGCTGCGCCAGCCGCGTGCGTTCGAGCTCGACGCTGGCCGGCGCGCGCTCGAACCGTTTCTGACTCGTCAGTCGGACATCGGCGCGTATTCGCGCGCCACTGGCGGCGAGTCGCCGGCTTCTGTTTACGAGTCGGCGGCGTTCTTCTCGACTTATCAGCGCTTCCAGCATCTGGTCGACGGCGGCTTTCTCGTGCTGCTGCTGACGCTCTCGATGGACGGTGTGCACGCCGTCGGCCAAGACGAGTCGCTCGTGGTGCGTGCTGCGATGTGGCTGGATGGCGAACGCCATTGGCTCGAGATCTGCTCGTTCAATGCCGGCATGGCCGACGGCGACGACATTCTGCTGCAGTGCTTCGTGGCTCAGCTGCGGCAGCTACGCCGCGGCGTGCACTTCTCGTTTCCGGCGCGCTTCAAGCTGCCGCCGCTCCGCGTCGCCGTCGGCTTGCTCGATCTCTGCAACGACAAACTCGAGCTGGTCGACTTTCTGTGCCTCGGCGGCGCGGCGGCCAGCGTCGCGTGGCCATTTCCGATCGGTGGTCCGAGCGGTGCGTGGCGTCGCGCGCCGATGTGCGCGTCGAGCGCTGCGCATTCTGACTTTTCGGTTGCATGGCGATGCACTGAGCGCGCGAAGCAGAAGGTGCTTACGATCTACGAGCAGCTCTGCGCTGGCGGCTCGCGCCTCACGCTGGGCGACA
>JANMGB010000129.1:0-1007 GCA_031374415.1 Burkholderiales bacterium | reverse complement strand
GGGGTCAGGTCTCAAATATAAAGGCCTAAGCATTTCGAACTCACCGGAGATCAAGATCAACCCGCTGTTGTCTGCACCATTTTCTCTGCGCGCGCAATCAACTGGCTGACCCGTGACAGCGTCAGGCCCAGCTCATTGGCCAAGTCCGTCATGCTGATGCCGCTGTGAACATAGGCGCAGCGCAGAGCCTCCTCTCGACTCGGGCATTCCTTCAACCATTGAGCCAAAGTGCGCGGGCGGCTGCGCTGCGCTTTGGGAATCGCTTTGGATGACTGCGCCGCTGCAATAGAGGCCAACGACATGGACTGTTGCTGCATCCGCTCCACGAAATCATCATCACCCAGGAAAATTTGTTTGTTCAATGCTTGGGCCCACAGATCAACCCCTTGTCCGTCTGCCACAAATTGGATGTACCGCTTTACGGCGAGCCGTTGATCGGCCTGCGTGACAGCCTCATGCCCCAGGAGATACCCGTGCAAGCCTGCCGTATCCAGCCATTCTGGCGTGGGCGTTTGCCCCACATGCGCCCGGTAGCTGGACCAAGGCCACGCGTGCGGCGAAGGCACCATCTCGGCCCGAACCGGGTTCAGCTCCACATAGCGGCACACCTCCAACAAATGAGCCTCGCGGTCCACCAAGATCGCCTTGAACCGTCCCTGAAGCAAATGCCCCACCTTGCCATGCCGCCGGTTGTAGGCCTGCGTATAAACGCCATTGATATGCCGCATCAAACGCGACAAATTTGCTGCCCGGGTATAGAGCACAAAGTGGTAGTGGTTGCCCATCAAGCAGTAGGCCAACACCTGGGCATCAAACCGGCTTAAACCATGAGCCAACACACCCAGAAAAAGTTGCCGGTCTGCATTGTCGTCAAAAATAGGCTCCCGCCTGTCGCCACGGGATGTGACGTGGTAAACGGCACCGGGGAACTCGATACGCAGGGGGCGAGACATGGCGAAACTCTAGCGGAAAACAGGGCGCTTGGGGGTTGATATTTGAGACCTGAC
>JANMGB010000237.1:0-10311 GCA_031374415.1 Burkholderiales bacterium | reverse complement strand
GTGGGACGCTTGTTCGAGGCCTACAGCGGCCTGGGCCGAGAGGTGTTTGCATTTGATCCTGCGGGCAACATCAGCGAGTCCAAAGAGAAGTACCACGACCAGATACGTGGCCCCAAGGCCAACAAGGTGCTGGACAACCTGGTCAAGGAATACGCAGGCACGCACTACGAGTTTGATGATCGAGGCAACCTCACCGAGCGGCTGCACCAAGGCAAGCGCACGCAATTCGAGTGGGACGGGTTCAACCGCATGACGCGGGCCAGCACGCCCGACGGAGTAGTCAGCTTTGCCTACGACCCCTTGGGGCGCAGGATCAGCAAGCACTACCACCCGAACAACGACAGCCAAGACCCCTACGCCGTCATCTACCAAGAGCCCCCGAAGCCGATCAAGCACACGGTATTTGGCTGGGATGGTGACACGCTGGCGTTTGAAAGCACCACGTTCGACGGCCCAGGCAGCCAAACCCACCAAGCCGACACGGTGCACTACATCCATGAGGCGCGCAGCTTCGTGCCGCTGATGCAAGCCAGGCGAGCGGGCCCAATCAAGCTCAAGCCGACAACGGATGTCAAAGCGCTGATGGCGGCCAACGAAGGCCGCTACGACATTGAGCTGGATCCGCTGTGGCACGACGAGCCTGACGACGAGCCGCTGGCGTTTGACGCGCAGGAGCTGGTCTACTACCAATGCGACCACCTCGGCACCCCGCGGGAGATGACAGACTTTGAAGGTAAAGTCGCCTGGCAAGCCCGCTACAAAGCCTGGGGTCTGGCAGAGATCGCTATTAGCGATGCTGCGCGCAAGGCGGGGATCAAGAATCACATTCGATTCCAAGGCCAGTATTTTGATGAGGAAACTGGGCTTCACTACAATCGCTACAGGTCATACGATCCGCACTCGGGGAGGTTTGTATCGAAAGACCCTATTGGCTTAGATGGTGGTATTCACCTTCAGCGGTTTGCTCCGAATCCAACTGGATGGGTTGATCCTCTTGGGCTAAGTGGTAGCGCTGCTCAGCGTCGAACTCAAAGGCGCGCCGAAGCCAGTAAAGCTCCTAACAAATGCTGTCCTTGCCCAACGTCAGGTCATGTGTACAGAGGTGTACATGCAAATCACCCGGCCATCAACGACGCACGCAGAGGAGTAGCAACTCCGGGGTCTACACAAGGCGGCGCAACGGCGGATCAACATAATGCGGGGGCACATGCGCATGACAGCCAGTACACGTCTTGGACACATGATTTAGAACTGGCACGTTACCACGCGAATAAGGAAGGACCTGGCGGGGTGATTCTTAGTGCACCCCTTGGGGCGCCCAAGGACGGTGATTGCTGGTCCTGGGAGCGTTCTAATGACGAATGGAATGAACGTGAAGTTCTGCTGAGAGGGCGACGTACAGGGCTCGGAGTGCATAGACCATGATTGAAATAAATGAATTAAGAAAACTATTTAACGAGAAATATCAAGAATTAGATGATTTGAAAATCATCCTTGATTCGTCCTCTGCTCAGATTGAATTTGAGTCGAAGGAATTGGCATCTTCTACCATTGGCATACTAAATATACATGCCAAACGAGCAGGCGAGGCTGGGAAAAATACCATTGGACTCAAAGACTTAATTGGTGCTCTTGGAAGGATAAATCAGAAAGAATTCATTATGAAAGTTCACCTTCGAAGTGAAGGCTGGGCCGGCTATTGCGTCTTATCATTAGATCAATCATGTTTATTGGGTTGTGCCCTCATCCAAGTTGCAAAGGATGTGGTTAAGAAAACCCCTCCAAATTGGGATGGATCCCAAAAAATGCTCGACGAGTTCGACAAGAAAAATTAAGAGTAGGACCCGAATCCGTCAACGGCCGGGGCATGTTGTTCAGGGCCCAAGTGGATGCCCCCGGGCCAGACTCAACATTCCGTGGCCCCTCAAAAAGTGACGGGGCAAGATGGGGGCTCAAACGATCGGCACTCTGCTGCCGAGGTACCCAATCCAAAAGTGCAGAGTCCCAGGGCGTCTTGAGGCGTCCGCCGATGTGGTCTTTCGAGATACGCATCGGTTTGAAGTTGTAAAGAGATGGCTGGATACGCCCCTCACGTTCGGCTGGGAGCATCAATGCTCGGGGCATCTTTTACATAGCGCGGGAAGTTCCCCTTCTCCGCACCTTACAAGCCGCCGCAGGCGGTGTTGTAGAACATGTGCGCCAAGAAATTTTGGCACCACGGCTGGTCTGATATTGGTTACCTCAAAGACATTTCTGTCTTCTTGGGTAGCTCTTGCCATGGGCGTTCGCTTCATGGTCGTTCACTGATCCGTTCGCACGGAAACGTCGTCACTGCCGCATCGTCCTGGCTTAACAGCCAGTGGCCGAAAGCGGTGCTTGCTCATTTTCACTCGCCTTCAACCGCCCTCGCATCCGCACGCACGCGAGCCGAGTTGCGGTCGTCACTGACTTGACAGTGACGACCGCCGCATAGCCGCGCTAATGCTGGATTCGTAGTTCTCGCCCTGGTGGGGCCGTTGAGTGACAAGCCCTTGGCGCAGTTCGACGTTCGACGGTGGCCGTGGCATTTTGGTCCACAAGCAGGTGCAACGCCTGCCTGCTGCGCGCACACGCGGCCCGCCGATCCGCCGATCCGCCGATCCCTGGTCGGTACAGGGACCGGCGCCTTGCGCCACGTCAATCCTTGCGGGCTTGCTTGAGTTGCGCGCGTTCGATCAGCGCGTCCAACAGTTCGATGGCCTGGCGCTGCGTTGCGGCAGGCATCGCTTCCAATGCCACCAGTCGCCGTGCCAGCTTCGCGTTGGCTGGCGCCGCTGTGATCCCTGCCGCCTGGCACCCCATCAATTCATCGGCCGACACCCCCAGCACCTTCACCGCGCTGGCCACGAACACAGCCAGCGGTGGCGCCTCCTGGCCCTCGTAGTACACGACCATGCGCCGCGATATGCCCAGTGCATCGGCTAGTTCTTGCTGCGTGTAGCCGGCCGCTTTGCGCGCCTGGGTCAACAGTTCTCCGAAGCTTTGGGCGGTGTGATGGCGACTTGCGCGGGGGGTCTTTGCAGCGGGCATAGCGTACAGGGCGATGGAGACGAAACGTAAAAGAGGAAAAAACAGACGCAATGGTACGCAAGGGGTGGACAAGAGAATCAAATAGTACATAATATGTACTATTGCAATGACCAATTGATGTTCTCCTATGCCAAGTTCCACTTCTGCCAAGCCCAAACCAAGCTCGAAGCGCAGCCGCTCCAAGGAGGCCGTCATTTCCGCTGAACTGCGCTTCACCGATGAACAAGTGGCACGTGCCAAGCAGGTAGACCTGTTGGCGCTAATGCAATCGCGCAGCATCGAACTCAAGCGCCAAGGAGCTTCGTGGAAAGGCCGCTGCCCCTTCCATGACGACGACACGCCGTCGTTGACGGTCACGCCGACCAAGGGCCTGTGGCAGTGCTTTGGCTGCGGCGCGGCGGGCGATACAGTGCGCTTCGTCGAACTGCGGGACGGCTGCACCTTTGTCGAGGCCGTGAAGTCGCTGCTTGGCGAGCAGTCCTCTCCTGCTGCTCCCGCTTCTTCGTCAACCGCCCAGGGCGTTGAAGGCGATGCCGCCCTGCCCGAGGTGAACCCCGCCGAGCGCTGCAAGCTGCTCACGCGGGTGGCGGCGCACTATCACCGCGCCTTCCTCGATCACCCTGAGGGCCGGCGCTACCTGGAGGAATCGCGTGGCATTCGCGACGTGGCCCTATTCAAGACATTCCAGATCGGCCTGGCCAACGGCAGCCTGCTCGACGTGCTACCGCAGGACGCGGCGACGCTGGCGCAGTTGCGTGCGCTCGGCGTGCTGAATGCCTCGGGGCGCGAGTTCTTCCGCGGCTGCGTGGTGTTTCCGCTGTGGAACAGCGAGGGCGCCATCATCAACCTGTATGGCCGGCGCATGGTTGATGGCGAGGTCAATCACCTGTACCTTCCTGGGACGCGTCACGGACTGTGGAACGCTCAGGCCGCCCGACGTTCGGACAGCGTGCTGCTCACCGAGTCGGTGATCGACGCACTGAGCGTGTTGGATGCTGGTCTGCTGGAAGCCATGCCGTGCCACGGCGTGAACGGCTTGTCGGACGAGCATCTGCGCTGGCTCACGCAAAGCGGCGTGCGGCGCGTGGTGCTGGCGTTCGACGGTGACGACGCCGGGCGGCGCGGCATGGAGGCGGTACAAGCCAAACTGCGCGATGCGGGCTTGGTGGTCGGACAACTGGCACTGCCTGAAAGCTCTGACCTCAACAGCCACCTGTGCGGCGTCCACGCGGACGAGGCACGGGCTGCGCTGGCCGGCCAAGTCGGCGCTGTGTTCGCTGGGCTGGATGCAGGCGATGCTCCGCCTGTAGCGCTGCAAGGCGAGCAGTTCGAGCTGACCGCTTCCGGCTTCAAGCTGACCCTGCACGGCCGGCGCTACGAGGTAAAGGGCATCGCCCGGGTGACGACCCAGCTGAAGGCTACCGTCAAGGCCACGGGAGAAGCCCGCAAGGGCTTCGAGCTGACCACGCTGGACCTCTACAGCGCTCGCTCGCGGGAGTCCTATGCCAAAGCCTGCGCGGCGATGTTCAACGTCGATGAAGACACGATCCGCGCCGACCTGGCCTGCCTGATCGAGCGCGTGGAAGCCTGGCAGGCGCCGACGGCAGCAGCGGACGTGGTGCCGGCGTCCTCGCCCGAAGACGAAGCCTGCGCACGGGCATTCTTGAGCAATCCTGCCCTGCTCGATGAGGTGTTAGAGGATATGGTCACGCTCGGGGTGGCGGGTGAGCAGACCAACAAGCTGCTGTGCTACCTGGCGGTGATCTCGCGCAAGCTCGACGATCCACTGTCGCTGCTGATCCAGTCGCGCTCCTCGGCCGGTAAATCAACCCTACAGCACGCAGTGCTGGCCTTGACGCCGGACGAGGACCAGGTGCACTACACCCGGCTGACCTCGCAAGCCTTGTTCTACCAGGGTGAAGCGCGCCTGGCCCACAAGGTCCTGGCCTTGGAGGAAGCCGAGGGACTGGGGGATGCGGCCTACAGCCTGCGGGCCCTGCAATCGGCCAAGAAGCTGACGGTGGCGACCACGATCAAGGACCCGGCCAGCGGGCAGATGAAGACGCAGCAGTACACGGTGCAGGGGCCGGTGGCGGTGCTGCTGACCACCACGTCGGCGGCACTGGACGAAGAGACGGCCTCGCGCTTCCTGACGCTGACCATCGACGAGTCGCATGGGATGACGCAGACCATCCTGGCCGCGCAGCGCCACCGCGACACGCTGGCTGGGTACATGGCGGAGCTTGACAAGGCAAAAGTGATCGCCAAACACCATGCGGCGCAGCGGTTGTTGGAACCACTGGTTGTGCTCAACCCGTATGCGCAGCAACTGGGCTTCCCCGTGCATTCGCTGCGGGCGCGGCGCGATCACAAGAAGTACCTGATGCTCATCAAGGCGGTTGCATTCCTGCACCAGTATCAGCGCAAGATTCAAGAGGGTGAACGTGGCGGGCAGCGGTTCCGCTATCTGGAGGTGACAAGGGAAGACATTGCCAAAGCAAATGAGTTGGCGGTACAGGCGCTGAGCGCCAGCCAGGACGAGCTGAGCGCGCCGGCGCGCAACCTGTTGCGCCACATCCATGCGATGGTGCGCGTGCACTGCGAGGCGCAGGACGTGCCGCCAGCACACTGTGTCTTCACGAGGCGTGATATCCGCGAGGCCACCGGGTGGACCGAGTGGCAGGTTCGCACGCATGCGAAGGAATTGGAGGACCTGGAGTACATCAAGGCGCGCAACGGCACCTGGGGTCGGGAGTATCTTTACGAATTGCCGAATGCCGATGTGCAGGAGCCGCTGGAAGAACGGCGGCTGGTGCTCACAGAGCCGACCACGCTGGTCGAGCCCAGGGAGGCTGTCTGATGGAGGCCAAAGCATCAGTGAAATCCCCCACTTCGAGGTTAATAGTCTTTACTTCGAGGGCACTTCGTGGGCGGTGGGCCACGAAGTTAAAAGCCAGTACTGACAAGGGTTTGCCAGCGATTTGCGCGACTTCGAGGGTTCTGTGGGAGGCAAAGTTGGCAGGGAGGGAGGGGGTATGACCTTCCTGGAGAGCACCACCGCCCTGCTGGCGCACCTGCGGCTGTGCCGCTACAGCCCGGACACCCTGCGGAGCTACGCCAACCAGCTCAAGCGCTTCGGCGAATGGTTGCCACAGACCTTGGCCGCCGATCTACGCCGCATCACGCGGGCGGACATCGACCTGTATCAGGCTTATGTGCGCGGCGAGCAGATCGGGGTGGAGGCCCAAGCGCTGCGGATGCGGGGCGTCAAGCGGTTGTTTGACCACCTGGTGAGCGAAGGCCAACTGCTGCTGCACCCAGCCGATCACGTGGTGGAAATTCGTCGCAAGGACCGCTTGCCCAAGGCGGTGCTGAGTGTGAAGCAGGTGTGCCAGCTGCTGGCCGCACCTGACACCACCACTTCCCTGGGGCTACGCGACCGGGCACTGCTGGAGTTGATCTATGCCACCGGCATCCGCGTGGGCGAGCTGGAACAGGTGTGGCTCGGCGATTGGGAACGTACCCAGCAAACACTGGTGATTCGCCACGGCAAAGGTGGCAAGGCGCGGGTGGTGCCGACCGGTGCGGCGGCAGCGCAATGGCTGGCACGCTATGTCGATGAGGTGCGGCCGACACTGGTGAAGCCTCGTCCGTTCGAGCGAGCGCTGTTCACCACGCGGGGTGGCTATGTGTTGCACGCGACGCAGATCCGCGTGATCCTGCGGGGCTACCAGGCGCAGTGTCATTTGCGCAAGGCAGTCGCGCCGCATGCGTTGCGCCATGCCTGTGCCACGCACCTGCTACAAGCCGGCGCAGACATCCGTGCGATTCAGGATCTACTGGGACACGTGCGGCTCGACACCACGGCGATTTACACGCGCGTGGCGGTGGTGGATTTGAAGGCGATGCACACGCAGTATCACCCGCTGGGTGCGTCGCAAGACATCAAGGAGGACGCATGAGGCTCGTTGACGCGCAGCGGCTGTACATCAACCAAATGCTGGCCCTGGGTCGAAGCGTTTGCACGGTACGAGGCGCCAAAAGCGCGCTGAAGCAGTTGCTGGAATTCCTGGCGACGATCCAGGTGGACACGGTGGCCCAGATCGACCGCGATGCGCTGATGCGCTACCGGGAGGAACTGGCTTGGCGGTTGACGGCCAAGGGCGTGCCGCTGGCCGTGCGCAGCCAGTTGGAGCTGCTTGGACACATCGCGACGTTCTGCCGCTTCGGAGTGTCGCAAGGCTGGTGGCTGGCGGACCCATTCGAGGCCATTCCACGGCCGAAGAAGCCGACACGGTTGCCGCGCTCGATGGCGGACCCAGGCGAGGTCAAGCGGCTGCTCGACATACCGAACACGCAGACCCTAGGGGGCTTCCGAGATCGGACCATGTTGGAGGTGCTGTACTCAACCGGATTGCGGCGCGAAGAGCTGGCGAATCTGCGACTCGACGATGTGGACATCGATGGGGGGTATGTGTTCGTGCGCGAGGGCAAGGGCGGAAAGGACCGGGTCGTACCCCTGGGGGCCTCGGTGTGCGAGCGGGTGCGCAGCTACCTGGTGGATATCCGGCCGCGCTGGCCGGGAGTTGGCGCGGACATGCATCTGTTCCTCAACCGTTGGGGACGGGGGATGGGGCCGAATGCGGTCGGCGCCGTGGTTCACAAACACGCCCAGGGTGCGAAGCTGGTCAAGCCGGTGACCACGCACACGCTGCGCCATGCGTGCGCGACCCACATGCTGCGCAACGGTGCCCCGGTGCGGCAGCTGCAGGAAATGCTGGGGCACGCGTCGCTGGAGACTACCCAGCTCTACACGAAGGTGACGATCAACGATCTGCGTGCGATGCACGCCCGTTTCCATCCCCGCGAGCAGGACGAGCACTGACCGGCCCACCCACGACGGCGAGCGCCACCGACCGTAGCGCGCGTGCGCCGAGGGTGGCGGTCTGCCACGGCAGCCTGCCATCAAGACATTCAACCGGGAAAAAGCACGGCCCCATTTGCAAAAGGGGCTGGCTAGAATGCGCCTTGTAGTTGGGTGGCCGGCAAAAAAGTGTTCTTTGGGGGGAGGGGTCGATACGAGTACTGCAAGGCCAGTACTTCGATGAAGAAACTGGTCTTTGCCAAAACAGGCATCGGTACTACGATCCGCACTCGGGCAGGTTCGTTTCTAAAGATCCGATTGGGCTCGAAGGCGGTATTAATGTTCAGCAATATGCGCCGAATCCACTTCAATGGATCGATCCGCTAGGGCTCATCGATATTAATATGTTGAGACCCACTGATCCGCTACATGCAACTGTTGAGAAATTGCCCTCGGTCAAAAGCAGCATTACAGTAGGCGGGCATGGGAACTCACAGCAAATGGCTGATCAGCGAGGTGCGACAGACGTAAGAGTTAGTGCGGCTCAGGTGGCAAATGAGGTGAAGGTGCATCCAAAATATACAGAAAGCACAACCGTGGTCGTCTACGCCTGCAGTGTTGGGAGTGGACAAAATAGTTTTGCAGAGCAACTAAAAGCCAATCTTGCTCCTGGAAATAAAGTTGTCGCTGCAGATGAATCGGTCTGGCCGCAAAATGGAAAACCTGTTGTGGCACCACGTCACCCAAATGGCGGACCAGATATGGCGCAAAGAAGAAAATTCAAGGTTTTTTAATTCAAATAATTATATGTATAAGTCAAATGTTGATCTAAACGCGCTAGTACTCCATGCGAGATCTTTGCTAAATGATGTATATCCAGATTCAGACATTGATGCGCTGAGTCTCGATGGACCAGTTTATATTAATAAGGATGAATTGCGTGCTGTGTTGGATAAGGCTGTGGATGGAGGTATTGAAGAAATTAGGAGGATTTCTTTTTTTCTCGGCTTTAAGGTTGCAAACTTTTTCAATGACGAAAAATGGATAAATGAGTCCTTTGATTGGCTCGAAGTGTCAGCGAGTCTGGGGGACTCGACTTCCCAGTATGAGATTGCGAATTATTTTTTGAATATTGATTTTTGCAGAGGCTCATATTGGGCAAAGCGATGTATTGACAACCCAAAGTCCACGGAAAAATTTAGGATTGAATTGAAACGAATTTATGAACTCTGAATTTACCTTGCCGATTTGTTTGAAGACAGCAAAAGACGTCCCCTACCCGCAGCGTTAGCGCGGGGGATACCAGCTAAGACTAGAGACCAGGGCACCATGACGCGGAAACTGGTCTTTGCCAAAACAGGCATCGGTACTACGATCCGCACTCGGGGAGATTCGTTTCTAAGGATCCGATTGGGTTGGGTGACGGGTTCAATATATATGCATATGTTGGGAACAGGCCCACAAGCCACGTAGATCCAGATGGATTAATTGCGATGAAGGCTGGGGGTTGGAACCAAAAATTGGTTCCTCCGCCGATAGCCAAGAAAGCCAGCCAACTTCAAGCTGGTAATAGCGTTACTACATGCTCATATGCGGAAGCAGATGATGTCCTTTTTACAGCATTTCCAGATGCGCAGAAATCAGCAGGTGCTGCAAACAAGCCTTCAGCAAAAACAGCCGCTGACAAAGAGGCATTTAAGGCAAATCGCCAAAATAGCACAGGCCAAGCGTCATACCATATGGATTACAAGACAAATCCGGAGACTGGCGTTTTATATGGACATGAGAGTTTGCCAGATGGGCATCCACACAAAACCACTCCTCATATAAACGTCGTTACCCCTGAAGGGAAAAAGGCTGATATTTTTGTGAATCGACCTGTTCGACGCAAGTGACGGATCTGCAGAAATGAAAGAAAGTTTACTTGCGCAACTGAAGCATTTCCTTGAGAACAAGGGAATATTTATAAATTCTTCAAACCATGTTGGTGATGATGTTTTTATGGAGGAATTTTTCTTAAAGAGGATTGGTGGGAAATTTTTTGTTGGCTTTGATCGTTATAATGAAAAATTCGAAGATGCGACTGATTTGTATGAGTCATATATACGGGAAGATTTTGATAATTTAACTTCTGCGGTTAATTTTATTACTTTGAATTTACCGATCACGGTGGAGCAACTTTCTCACGCGGCGATAGGCAGGCGGAAATAGTGATAGGGAATCGTTGGGGTCAAGCCTCAAGCCTTGAGTCTTGCCTCACCGACTTATTTGAAGACAGAAAAAGCCGCCCCCAACCCGCAGCGTGAGCGCGGGGGATAGCGGCTAAGACTAAAAGCGAAGAGCAAGAGCAAACCAAGGGCCGCGATGCGGCCCTTGGT
>JANMGB010000177.1:0-3745 GCA_031374415.1 Burkholderiales bacterium | reverse complement strand
TGCTGGGCAACACATCGCACGAATCTTGTAGAAAAAAATCACATCAGCATCGTCTTCAACACCACCTGAACGGCTTTGGTGCTTCAAAAAATCGCCACCGCGGCCTTCGGGCGTGGGTGCCCACGCCCTGGACGGGACACCGGAACTGCTCAAACCCAAGCCGCTTTCGCCCAGACAGAAATTCGCAAACTTTGATTAAACGAACAGTATTGGGTCAGGCTTTGCCTTTTGCCCACGTCATGCATCATGCGTAGCCCACCAAGAATCGCAATAGGCAAAAGGCAAGGCCTGACCCCAGCGTAGGCACGAAGGACAAAAGGGGACTGTCCGGGTAGCCCCCGCGCCAAATTGACGAAAGAAGGCTGTCGGGCAACACATCGCACGCATCTTGTCGAAAAAAATCACATCAGCATGGCCTTAAACACCACCTGAACGGCTTTGGCGCTTCAAAAAATCGCCGCCGCGGCCTTCGGGCGTGGGTGTCCACCCCCTGGACGAGACAGTGGGTGTCCACGCCCTGGATGGGACAACGGGTCACCGCACGCTACTGGAAAAACCTATTGGCCCACTTAGCGCGCAATTCCGGCTCACGTGCCATCCCGGGAACCACCTGGTTCTCTGCTGGGATGCCCTCACGCAGTGTTGCCAGTACACGGCCAACTTGCCGATACAGATCGACTGTGTCGCCCTGGGTGGTGTCGCCCAGTTCAGGCGCTTCTCCAGCCTGGATCAGGATTCCGCCTGCCCCGAAGGCTTCGCAGGAGATACCTGACGGCTCAAACGCCCTTTGTAGCGCTGCCAAGCCGCCCACCCGGTCGCTGAGCGGCTGGCCCAATACGGTGATCCAGTTCACGTCGTGCAGGCCACCGGCCCTGATGAGTTTCCACTGTGAACCGTCGCCGCTTGAGACCAGCCCCGGATGCCGGAATGCCCAGTACCGGAAGTATTGCTCGATCTGACACTGGTCGAAGGAAAGGCCGTCATAGGCCAGCCCAAACCCCACTGTCGCTGCAGCCAGCGGGAACTGACCCTCAAAGAATTCCCGCACCAACGTCCTGACATCGGCCAAGTGCCCATCCGTCAACGGCAAGGCCGCTCGACAACAGATGGAAGGCAGGGCGTCTCGCGGGTAGGCCGTGAACGAAAGCATGGGCGCCTGCGCGATGTCCCTGGTACCCCCGCGAAACCTAACAGTGCCTGCGTCGTGGAATCGCGCCTTGGGGTTGCCAAACCAGTCCCTCAGCTCATTCAAGCGCGCAGGGCTGGCCGGGCGCCATCCCTGTTGGTTTTCGCCAGCGGCACTCCAGGCAACGTCCTGCCCATAGCGGCGCAGAAAGGCCTCGTAGGGACGCAGCAACTCTGGCGAGTTGAAGTCCGCCCCGTTGTCGTAGCCGGCATAGGCCTCGAGCACCAGCGTCAGTTGGGGCGACGCCACTCCCGCAGCCTGGGTTTCAAAGAGCGCTTGCAGTGCGTTCATGGCCTCACTTTGGGAATACCGGGCAGTCCGGGCAGTCCGGGTAACCCAGGGGTGAACAGCGGTGCCGCCTTGTTCATGGATTCACCGATCTCCCAAATGATCCGGTTAATCTCTCTATGCCGCTCCTGCCTTGGGGCATCGCAAGTTGCGGCCATGTCTTCGACTTGCAGGACGGAGAGCTTCTCGTTCACTTGGTCTGATCGAAAAAATGCGCTGCTCTGGTTGTTGGTCAGGACGTCCCCCACGAACTTCAACTCCACCAACCGATTGGTATCGTCGTACGACACTGGAATGCTTTCGTTGTTCAGCAGCACATGGTCCCAGATTACGACGTTGCCCTTGCCCAGTTGCCGGGCCTCACTCAGCGAGCGTTGTGGCGAACCGGGAGCAATGGGGCCTCCATCAAAGGTCGTTCGACCCGTCTCGGAATAGATGGGATCAAACCAGCTTCCCCCGTCGCGCCTAAAGCCAACTTCCGACAAGAAGGCCGGATCGATCGGACGCCCACCTCTCCACAGGGATGAGGTGCTCATTGCCTCGGCCACGCACTGCTGGCGGCTGTGAGTTTCGTTGAGCGACGACGGCCGTTCCAGATCCTGAGCAACCCCCGTGAGGGCCTCCCGCGCCATGCCGCCAGCCTCCGCCACCTGGGTGGCCGTTGGTCGCCAGTTGTCCCTGCAACTACACACGGCATCAACAAAGCGCTCACGGGTTTCTGGATTCATTTGTCCCAGAACGTAGCTCCACCCTCGGTCAATCGGTGGAATGACACTGCCTCGTTCCCCACCCGCGCTGGGGGCCAGCCGCTTTAGGTCGAGAGCCGCAGTTGGAGAACCATCCGCTCCAGGGACACCAGAACCGGCGTCCGAGAAGACCAAACCGCGCAACTTCGCTTCCTCGTAGGAATAGCCTCCCACTCCCACAGGGTCACCCGCGCCCCCTGCGGCAGCACCCGCCGACCGCGCCGCCGCTTCTGCGAACGGGTTGTTCTCGCGTTTGAAGTCTGCATCGGACTCCTCCTTTGTGTAGCTGGGGCTGCTCGCTTTAGCCACGATGCTGTCGCCTAACCCGTTGCCAACCGCCTGACCGCCAACATCCACTGCCCCCGACGCATGGCGCGGCTCCGCAGCTTGCTGCTCCAGCTCCGATTGCCTGAAGGCGCCCTGCGCTGTGCTTCTCTCCTGATCCTGCTCCCTCTGGCGCGCTACCTCCTGCGCTTTCACCTCGTCCAGCGCCTGCGCGTTGTCTTGCGCCCATTGCGTGTCGTCTCCGTACAGCTGCGGCGGGCTGGCTTGGACCAGCGGATCGTTGACCCACGCGATCAGTTGCGGCGATGCCAGTTGGATCCCGTCGGCCCACCTGCCATCGCTGCCATTGAACGGGCTGCTTGTCGCTTGCTCTTGCGCTCGCTCCAATTGCCGGAAGGCCCCCTGCGCTTGGGTTCGCGCTTGTTCTTGCCTGGACGCCTGCGTGGGGATGTGGGGACTGATGAGGTCACTCGCCCAATCGTTGGCCAGTCCATTCCAGCCCGCTGACTCGCCTCGGGTCACCCCGGTCACGATGGCCTTGCTGAGCTGCCCAACGACTTTGGCCGCACCAGCGCCTAATGACCCCGCCAATCCCTTGGCGTAGTCTCCCGCACCTTGCGCCAGCGCTGCAAATGCACCATCTTTGAAATCACCCCCGCTGGTCGTTTGCAGCACACCCTGTGTCAGCATGCGCACGCCAAGCTGCGTTGCCTTGTGCGCGTCTTGAAACTCTTTCAAGCCTTGGAGGCCGTCCATCACCCCGGCCGTCACCGCTCCCACCACCGCGCTCTTGAGCACGTTTTTGACGTCAATCTTGCCCGTCGTGATCAGCCCGCTCGTCACCGTCGTCGCCGCGCTGACCAGCGCCCCGGCAATCATTATTCCAGGCAATGTGGTCGCACCGACCCCCATCGCCCCCAGCAGCGCTGGCGCCGCCGTGCCCGCCGTGAACACCCCCACCGCCACCACCGCCGCAATCGTCAGCGCCGTCTTGAGCCAGTTCTTCTTCTTTTTCGGCGGGATGATGTTGTTCGCATCCGTCACAAACCCCACGCCCGGGATGAAGCTCACTTGCGTCGCGTCTCTGAGCTTCGGTGGGTTGGCCAGGTCGACCTTCGCTAAGCCAGGCGGCAGGCTGCTGAGTTGGCGGGCCGAGGTGATCGCCCCGCTCTCGTCTCGGCTGAAGTCGTACTTCATCATGCCGCCTTCGCCCTGCACCACCAGCTGACCCTGCTCGTTG
>JANMGB010000159.1:0-1349 GCA_031374415.1 Burkholderiales bacterium | reverse complement strand
GCAATTTGCACCACTCTCCGCTCGGGCTTGGCGGCGTCCCACCTCGTCAGGCCGCCTTGCGCGCCTCGTTGTAGCGCTCGGCGCCATACGCTTCGCGCGTACGGAACGCCAGCGCGCGAGTGCCGGGCCACAAAGTTGCGCCGCCACGCCGCCATCGCTCGTGCCGCGCAGACGCACCAGATCGCAGTTGCCGAGCTGCAGCGCCGTCATCGCTTCGCCAAGCGCCAGCTCAAACTCGTCGCGCGAATCAGGGCGCCGGAGCACGCGGGCAGGTGCGACTGCGCCAGCGCTTGCTGCTCGAGTGCAGTGAGCCAGGCGTGCGTCTCTCGCTGGTCGTCCGAGGTGTCGGGCGACGCAGCAGCGAGCGCCACCGACGCGCGGCGGACAAGCGGTTGCTGCTGCCGGTCATCTGGCTCGTTGCCGAGCGCAATCAGGCGCGCACCGCCGACAGCGAGCGCGAGTGGCACACACAACTGGTCTCAGCGTTTCGTCGCGGTGCTGCTGGTGCTGGTGCGCCAGATGCGCACGAGAAAGGTCGGGCTCGCCGCTCGACGCCACGCTGTCACAGCGCGAGTTGCCGCACTCTACAGCTGCACGCATTTGCTGAACATGTACGTGCCGTGCCGCTCGAGCTGCTTCTCTTCCTTCTCGACGATGTGAAGATGTCTCGCACAGCAAAATTTGACACATTCTGTGATCACGCTGCCAATGGTCGACTGGCGGATGTGCAGCGCATGCTCGAATCTGGCGAGTTGCCTGTCAACGAAAATCTAAACGAAGCCCTTTGGCGGGCCGCTGAGAACGGCCACGTCGACGTCGTCGACTGTTTGCTTCGACACGCAATGTTCGATCCGTCGGCCAACAACAACGAAGCTGTGCGACGGGCTGCTGAGAACGGCCACCTCGCGGTCGTCGAACGACTGCTGGAAGACAAGCGCGTCGATCCGTCGGCCGATGACAACCAAGCCGTCCGATGGGCTGCTCGGCGCGGCCACCTCGCCGTCGTCGATCGGCTGATCGAGGATGACCGCGTCGACGTTGCTGTTGCGATTCAGTCCTCGCGTCCCGAAGACCGCAAACGATTCGAGTGTCGCGAGCGCTTGACCGAGATCTGCATTGGTCTGCAAGATTTGGCGCTGCCGGCGTGGGTCACAGTCCAGATTCTCGACGCCGCTCGTCCGTGGTCGACACTGCCGCTTCACAGCAAGTGGAACTTGGTGTGCGCGGTCAAACACTACCACGACAAGAAACAGTGAAATTTTGGCAACCGATGTGTGGTCGGCGTGTTGTTGGCAGCCATTGTTGACGAGTGTCATTGCGATGCGTATTGCTGAACGACGACGTCGATC
>JANMGB010000153.1:0-2217 GCA_031374415.1 Burkholderiales bacterium | reverse complement strand
CGCCGCCGCCGCGCTTGCGCCTCAAGCACCTGTCGCTCGACGACCTCGGCGGCGCGCTGGCCACCACGTGGACGACGTACGAGCTCGGCTGCGACGAGGCGACGTACAGGCGGCATCGACTGCAAACGACGACGACGCCGTTCCAGGTGGCGATCGACGACGTCGACTGGCGCTGGCTGCGGCACGAGACGAAAACGATTTTCGAGCAGACGTCAACGATCGCCAGCGAGAGCAAAACGAGTGAACGAGCGTAGCAGTGCGAGGAATCGTTGTCGTCGCGGGACAACCGAATCACGACATTGAGACAGGGACAGCGACTGAGATCTGAGATTGAGACAGCGACAAAGAGTCCACGAGTGCGTTCGATTCGTCGCTCGGAACGCGTCAGGCGGGAAAGTCGAAAAAAAAGTCTCTGCGACACCGTGCACTCCCCAAGTGCACCGTTAATCCGTTATCGCGATCGTTAATCTTAATCTTAATCGTCGCGATCTCGAGTGAGGATAAAAGAGTCACCCACAGCAAAACAGGGAGAACACAGCAACAACAAGTCACACCAAACATGACTGTTTCTTCTTTTCCCTCGCTCTCCTCAAGGGAGAAGGCTTTTTAACTTAAGTGGTTCTTCTTTCTTTCTCTTGGTTCTCCTTGGGTCTCCTTGGTCTTCAGTTGAAATAGGAAAATTGCGCACACTTCTCAAACTTGACCGAGCCGACCACGTTACCGAACTGGAGGAACGCGGGCGAGCCGACGAGGCCGGGCGCGCCGGCGTCGGTGCTGTTGCCGAAGAGGAGGTTGAACGAGCCCGTGACGCCGCTGGCCTTAAAGCCGTTGGCTGCCACGCCCTGCTCGAAGAACGCGGCGCCGGCAACCTGGGCGTGCGCGAGGCCTCGAAAGCCCTTGATCACGGTGACGATCTGCAAGGTGAACGAGTCGTTGAGCGGCACCGAGATGCACGGCGAAATCAGCGTTTTGCCGTTGCCAAACGTCTGGAAGTTGGCCGACTCGCCCGCGATCGGCAGCGGGTTGGCGACGTTGCCGGCGCGGCCCGTCAGCACGATCGACTGCAGCTGGATCGAGCCGCCGTTCTTGTCGGCACGGTTGCGCACCTCGAGCAGAAAGTCGCTGAGGCGGTTCACGGTCTCGCCGCGCACGGCGTCAAACGACGACAGCGAGTTCGAGCCGTTCACCAGCGACAGCTGGATCAGCGACTCGAGGACGTCGAGGCGGCCGTCGCGGTTGCCGTCAAACACATCGGCCGTCACATTGGCGCCCGAGAACTTCCCAATCAGAATCGCCGGGCCGACCGCCATCGTCACACACGACGCCTGTCGATGTTGGCGATGCTCTGTCTGCAGGAGCGCGCCGGTGCCGGCGCCGGCGGCGAGCAGCTCGTCTTCCACGACACGCAGCGCCTCGCGCACCTCATCGCCACCTCGCACAACGTGCAGCTCGTGCTGCTCTCGGCCACGCCGCGCCAGACGATCGCGCAGCTGCGCGCGGCGCTCGAGCAGATGCGGCGCCAGCTGCACAACGGCGAGCTGCGCTTCACCAGCCAGACTGCCGCTCAGCTCACGCCCGCCATCGACCACGACGACTTTCTGCGCCACGCGAGCGACGACGTCGCCGCCGCCGCCGCCGCCGCCGCCGACACCAGCGCGCTGGTGCAGAGCTTCTGCCGGCCGCTGCCGATCGCGCCCGCGTCGGCGGCGCACACGCTGGCCGCTGCGCCCGCCGCCGCGCTCGCCTCGGTCGACTCGCACATCGACGCGCACCTCGCGAATCTGGCGGCGCTCGACGAGCTGTGCGCCACCGACGTGCACCTGTCGTTTGTGCGCGGCAAGTTCTGGCACGAGTACCAGTGCGCGCCCGTCGCGCAGCGCTGGTACGAGCACGCGCTCGCGCAGCTCGAGCACGACTCGGCCGACTACATCGTCATCGACTCGTACCGGCGTCGCGCGGCGCAGGCGGCGGCCGCCCTCGCCGGCACGCGCGACGACGCTCCGCTGATCGACCACGCGTCCACCGACGACGCCGGCCGCACGCTGATGGCGCTCGCGCGCGTCGCCGCCGCCAACGGCGTCGGCATGACGCGCCACGCCGGCGACTGGGACCCGCTGCGGCGCGACGTCAGCGACGCCGTGCGCTGCGCCAACGTCGCCAGAACCTACCGCCTGCTGTCGGAGCGCTGGGCCGGCGTCGCGGCGCCGCCGCCGCGCG
>JANMGB010000135.1:0-17135 GCA_031374415.1 Burkholderiales bacterium | reverse complement strand
TGCAAAAATCACTCTTCAAAGCCATCAACATCCCCACACCAACCCCAGCCAACCTCGCCAAACCCCGTTTGTAGTCTGCACTTTTTGATTCACTTCTATATGAATCAATCACTTACGTGCCGTAAGTGTCGAACTCGGGGGAAGTGGGCCTGGGGTCACTTCCGACCCCAAGACAGTCGCCAAAAAACACCGCCGTCCCCGCAATGTCATCGAGAGGAACGGCGGTGGCGCTAGGACGGCGCGGTGTTTATCGGATCTCGACTTTGCCCAAAACCGACCAGCCGCCCTCCAGACCCAGGCTGGAATTCCAGAGGCCTGGGATGACGGTGAGGTCGTTGGCGAACTCGACGTACGCGTTGCGAGCATCAAGTTTCCACAGTGCCGCTGCAGGCCTGTCGGCTTCCGGTTGAATGATGCGCACTGCCAGGCGATACTGGCCGCGAGATGCAAGGTTCGCGCCCATTTCAGCACTCAAAACCGCCGAGCGGCCTTCCCGCAAGGTTCTCAAATCGAAGTTCGATTTGAATGCAACAGCAGGGGTGCCGTCACTCCTGAGCAGGGCAAACTGAACCTCCCACGGGTAATAGATGGGCGCAAGTCCCACGTTGTCTACATTGAGCCGCACCGCCAAAGGCTGGCTGCTGGGCTGATCGACTGCAAATAAAGCCGAGGAAATCTGGTAGTTGTAGCCCATCATGCGGTGCAGCTTCATGGAGCTTGCGTAGTACGCATGCCCTGGGGGTACCCGGTAGCCGCCGTTCATCGTCGAGTAATGGCCTTTGGTAACCATGCTTTCCCCCTTCGGGGTGGTGTGCATCGCTTGCAACTCGGCGGCTCTTTCTGCATCGCTGCGCGGTGGCGTTTCACCGCCGATGGGGCCGTTCACCCACTGCCCACCGGCACTGATTGCATTATCAAATTCGTCGCTGTGTCCGTTGTTGGCCACGAAGTAATCGTTGTGGAAGCCAATACCGCCCCATGACTTGAGTGGTTCGCGCCAAGGATAGCGACCTTGAATCTTGGCCTTCGTGAAGCTTGTCTTGTAGGCGTTGAGGACAGCGTTTTCAGCCTCGGCAGAGATGGAGTAGCCACCACCACCTACACGCGAGAACCCGGCAGTGTGCCATTCGCCCCAGTAGCCAAGTATGCCTATCTGAAAGGCGTGCACCCGAGGATCGTTGTCGTAACGACGGGCCAGAGCCTGAATGGCTTGCACCGCCTCGCTCACATAGTTCGGGTTGTTGTAATCCGTGATGTAAGTGCCGTTAGCGCCTTGAATTCGTTGTACACCCTTTTGAGAGTGTATCCAGCTAGGACAGTTGGAATTCACGTCATTAGGCCCCCAGTCGCAATAGAGCCGCAGGACGAAGTGCTTCCCTCGCGATCCTTCTCGATTGATGATTGCTTCTACTGCTGCGTAATTGAATTCATTGTCTTTTGGCTCAAATTCGCCCCAAGAAATGTACTGAAATCCAACCGAAGCCTCCTCAAAGTTGGACCACCCCCCCGAGTTCCAACCCTTGTGAGGATTTTTCGATGGACCACTGTTCTTGCCGTAGGTATGCGAGATGACGGTCGGTGCTGGAGCTGGAGCCGGAGCTGGAGCTGGAGCTGGAGCTGGAGCTGGAGCTGGAGCTGGAGCTGGAGCTGGAGCTGGAGCTGGAGCTGGAGCTGGAGCTGGAGCTGGAGCCGGAGCCGGAGCCGGAGCTGGAGCTGGAGCTGGCGGCTTAGGTGCAGGTGCAGGTGCAGGTGCAGGTGCAGGTGCAGGTGCAGGTGCAGGTGCAGGTGCAGGTGCAGGTGCAGGTGCAGGTGCAGGTGCAGGTGCAGGTGCAGGTGCAGGTGCAGGTGCTGACGTTGCGACCGAGAACGAAACCGACTTGCCGCCTGCGGCAATCACATAAGCGCCCGGCAGCAGTGCCACATTGTCAGGACCGTCCGAGTAGTCATTCCCGGCGTTACCGAACAAGGCATAAGGCGGTAGGCCTTCTGTCCGGCTGTAGGAAACGGGGCCGCTGAGCTGAATGACCGTGCTGCCCACAGGTGTGCTCGGTTCGTAGCTGATGGAAAAGCGTGCCGGTATTTGGGCAGCTTCGATACGCATACCCTGCTTGATCTCCAACAGCTTGCGATCTGTGCGGGTGTCTACCAGCCAGAAATTAGTGGAATTCGTCATAGTGGAATTCGTCACATTGAAAGCCACCGACTGGGCGCCCGCGGACAGCACATAAGCGCCCAGCACCAGTTTCAGATTGGCCGGGTTGCCGCTGTAGTCATTCCCGTTGTTACCGAACAAGGCATGGGGCGCCATGCTTTCTGTTTGGCTGTGGGAAACGGGGCCCTTGAGCTGGATGACCGTACTGCCCACAGGTGTGGTGGGCTCAAAGCTCAGGGAGTAACTCGACGGAATCTGACCCAAATCAATGGCCATGCCCGGCACAATGCGCAGGACTTTGACGTCTGACTGTGCGTTCACTAGCCAGAAATCAGACGCCAGCGCCAGGCCTGAGGACATCAGCCCGCAAGCCAGAACAGTGTGCTTCAGTTGAAAAATCCAGTTGGACATAGCAAAACCTTAGGTTGGTGGAAGAGCGACGAGCCGGGTTGGTGGTCGTAAGCGGTCACTCGCGAGCCTAAACTTGTGCGGCAACGTTTTGTGTTTCTTTGTGTGATGAAAGGTTACGTTTGTCCCAAGCCGTGACGCTGGTGGCCCAGCTCTTGCCGCGTGGTAGGCGGCGTCAGCCACGGGTTCGGCTTCGTGATGCCCACACGCAATGCACGCAACGGCCACCTCTTCACCCGCTTTGGCGACCTGAAGCTGCGCAAGGACCGCCACCTTCAGCACCTTCGTGGCGCAGTTCAAGGCGGACCGGACTCCGTCTCAGTGGATTTGAACGGTTGAATTGTTGAGAGGCTATGGCGAAGTACACAGGCTGCTGGATTCCCGCCTGCGCGGGAATGACATGGGGAGATGCCAACCCCTGCGCCTGCCATCCCCGCGCCCACTCCATTCCTGGACGCTGCGCCTGCCAATGCGGCACCTGTTCGCTTTGGCGAATCAACCTTTCAAGTCCACTGAGACGGGGTCAAAGGGAAAGCGTGCGGCCCGACCGCCCCTGGCATCCAAACCCCCGACCAACGGATGGCCAAGACGGCCCCCGTGGAATTCGATACATTCAGTGGTTTTGCACTGCAGCATGTCCAACGCGCTTGGTCACCGTGCAGGTGCGAGCCTCTTCAACCTGGGTTCGAGGATTCGTCAATGGGTTTGATCGTGTTCGCCAGCCGAGCTCGGCTGATGCAGTGGCTCGCGCCGGTGTCGCCCGCCGTATTTTTGACCGCGTTGTTAGCCGCTGCATTGCAGGGTTGTGGCCCCACCCAGGCCCAAGGGGGCCCACCGATGGCCCCCCCGGTGTCCGTGGCCCCGGCGGTGCAACGTACCGTCGCGCTGGTGGATGAATTCACCGGGCGCCTGGAGGCCACCGACACTGTCGACATCCGCGCGCGGGTGGGCGGCACGCTTGACAAAGTGCATTTCGCGGAGGGCCAGCGGGTCACCAAAGGCCAGTTGCTGTTCAGCTTGGATGCGCGGGGCTTTCGGGCTGATTTGGCCCGCGCCCAAGCCCAGTTGAGCGCGGCCAGCTCTGCAGCCAAACTGGCCATCACCGAAGAGGCCCGCGCCGTCAAACTGCTGAGAGAGAAAGCCATCTCGCAACAAGAGGCCGATCAACTCATGGCCAGCGCACGCAATACCCAAGCCAGCGTGCAGGCGGCTCGAGCGGCCGTGCAGGTGGCAGCACTTAACGTCGAGTACAGCCAAATTCGCTCGCCCCTCACCGGCATGGCCTCTCGGGCCAACGTCACGGCGGGCAACCTGGTCGCGCCAGGTGAGACGATTTTGACCACCGTGGTGTCGCAAGACAAGGTCTACGCCTACTTTGATGTGCCCGAGCAAACCTATCTGCGCTACACCCAAAGCGCCAGCACCACCCCACCCCCTGTGAGTTTGGGCTTGGCCAATGAGGCTGATTTCCCGCGCACGGGTGTGATTGATTTCTTTGACAACCGCCTCAACCCGGCCACCGCCAGCGTGCGCGCGCGTGCCGTGTTCGACAACACCGATCGTCGCTTGATCCCTGGCTTGTTTGCCCGACTCAAGCTCACCAGCGGCACGACTGACGCGGTGGTCGTTGCGGAGCGGGCCATTGGCACCGACCAAAACAAGCGCTTTGTGTGGGTTGTCGGGGCCGACAAAATGCCGCAGTTCCGCCCCATCACTCTGGGGGTCTTGGAGGATGGCATGCGGGTGGTCACGCAGGGTCTGACTGCCGGCGAGTTGGTCGTTGTCAGTGGCTTGCAGCGGGTGCGCCCTGGCACCCCCTTGAGCCCAGAGGTGCTCAGCGTCGATGCCCAAGGGCGTCCGGTGGACAGGATGGTGGCGCCAGCCCCCAACGCCGCCTCGTCGCCCAGCAAGCGCTGAACGGGGGGCCTGACCGCATGAACATCTCCCGACATTTCATCGAGCGCCCGCGCCTGGCAGGCGTGCTGTCCATTTTGATTTTTCTCATCGGCGCCATCGCGGTCTTCAAGCTGCCGATCTCGGAGTACCCCGAGGTCACGCCGCCCCAGGTGGTAGTGCGGGCGCAGTTTCCGGGGGCCAACCCGCGCGTCATCGCCGAAACTGTGGCCACGCCCCTTGAGGAGCAAATCAACGGCATCGAGAACATGCTCTACATGGGCAGCCAGGCCAGCGCCGATGGCTCCATGGCCCTGAGCATCAGCTTCAAGATCGGCACCGACCCCGAGCGCGCCGCCACCGAGGTGCAAAACCGCGTCAACCGGGCGCTACCGCGCTTGCCCGATGTCGTGCGTCAGATTGGTGTGACCACCGAGAAGAGCTCGCCCAGCCTGACCATGGTGGTGCACATGGTGTCGCCCGACAACCGCTACGACGCGCTCTACCTGCGCAACTATGCGGCACTCAATGTGCGGGACGCCTTGCTGCGCATCCCCGGCATGGGCTCGGTGCTCACCTTCGGGTCGGGCGACTATGCCATGCGCATCTGGCTCGATCCGCAAAAGCTCGCCGCGCGCAACCTCACCTCTTCCGATGTCACCCGGGCCTTGCGTGAGCAAAACGCCCAGGTGGCGGCCGGTGTGATCGGCGCCCCCCCGGCCCCCAAGCACACCGAGTTTCAACTCGCCATCAACACTCCTGGCCGCCTGCAAACCGAAGAGCAGTTTGCCGATGTCATCATCAGCGCCGACACACGCAACGGCGCGCTGGTGCGCATCAAGGACGTCGGCCGCGTGGAGCTGGGCCCCAACACCTACGCCCTGGGCTCCCTGCTCAACAACAAAGAAGCGGCTGCGGTGGCCGTGTTCCAAGCCCCCAACTCCAACGCCCTGGCGCTGTCCAATGAGGTCCGCAGCACCATGGAGCGCTTGAAAAGCGAATTTCCGCCGGGCGTGGATTACGCCATCGTCTACGACCCCACACGCTTCGTGCAGACCTCCATCGAGAAGGTCGTGGCCACGTTGATTGAGGCCGTGTTGTTGGTGGTTGTGGTGGTGGTGGTGTTTTTGCAAAACTGGCGCGCTTCCTTGATCCCGTTGCTGGCGGTGCCCGTGAGCGTCGTCGGCACTTTTGCGGTTCTGCTGGCGCTGGGCTTTTCGATCAATACCTTGACCCTGTTTGGCCTGGTGCTGGCGATTGGCATTGTGGTGGACGACGCCATCGTTGTGGTCGAGAACGTCGAGCGCAACATCGAAATGGGCCTGAGCCCGTTTGATGCCAGCGTCAAAGCCATGCAAGAGGTGTCGGGCCCGATCATCGCCATTGGCCTGGTGCTGTGCGCTGTGTTTGTGCCCTTGGCGTTTGTGTCGGGTCTGGAGGGGCAGTTTTACCGCCAGTTTGCGGTCACCATCGCCATCTCGACGGTGATCTCGGCTTTCAACTCGCTGACCTTGTCGCCGGCCATGGCGGCCATTTTGCTGCGCTCACACGACGCCCCCAAAGACTGGCTCACCCGTGCCATGGACCGGGTGTTGGGCCGCTTCTTTGCCGCCTTCAACCGCGTTTTTCGGCGCAACGCCGAGCGCTATGCGCACGGCGTCACGGGCCTGGTCGTCAAGCGCAAGAGCCTGGCCTTGGTGGTGTATGCCGCGCTGGTGGCCGCGACCGTGCTGTTGTTCATGCGGGTGCCGCCCGGTTTTGTGCCGCAGCAAGACAAGCAATACCTGGTCGGGATTGCACAACTGCCTGACGGCGCGACCTTGCAACGCACCACCGAGGTGATCCGCCGGATGAGCGATATCGCCCTGCAAGTCCCCGGCATCAAAAACTCGGTCGCCTTCCCCGGCTTGTCAATCAACGGCTTTGCGGCGGCGCCCAACGCCGGCATTGTCTTTTTCAGCCTGAGTGATTTCAATGACCGCCAGTCCCCTGAGCTGTCGGCCAATGCCATCGTCGGCCAGGTCAACGCCAAACTGGGCGCCATCCAAGACGCCTTCATGTTCGTGCTGTCGCCCCCGCCCGTGAGTGGCTTGGGCAACGCCAGCGGTTTCAAGCTGCAACTGCAAGACCGCGGTGGACAGGGCGAAGCCGCCTTGTACGGCGTGGTGCAGCAACTGATGGGGCAGGTGTATGGCAACCCCCAGAGCGGCATCACCCAGGCCTTCAGTAACTACCAAATCAACGTCCCGCAGCTGTTTGCCAACATCGACCGCACCAAAGCCAAGCAGTTGGGTGTGAACCTCAGCGACGTTTACGAAACCATGCAAACCTACCTGGGTTCGCTGTATGTCAATGACTTCAACCGTTTTGGCAAGACCTACCAGGTGATCGTGCAAGCAGACGCCAGTTACCGCGCCAAAGCTGACGACATCGGCAACCTCAAAGTACGCAATTCACAGGGTCAGATGGTGGCTTTGGGTTCGATCATGAGCGTCGAGTCCACCTTCGGTCCGGGCTCGGTCACGCGCTACAACGGTTTCTTCTCGGCCGACTTCAACGGGGCGCCCAAGCCCGGGTTCAGTTCAGGTCAGGCCCAAGCCGAGATGGAAAAAATCCTCGCCCAGACCCTGCCGCGCGGCATCAGCTACCAGTGGACCGAGCTGGTCTACCAAGAAAAAATCGCTGGCAACACCATGGTCTACATCTTCCCGTTGTGCGTGTTGTTGGTGTTCCTGGTGCTGGCGGCCACCTACGAAAGCTGGACCTTGCCTCTGGCGATTTTGCTGATCGTGCCCTTGTGCATTTTGAGCGCCTTGTTTGGTGTCTGGCTCAGTAGCCTGTGGGGTGCGCCAGCGGACAACAACATCTTCACCAAAGTGGCCCTGGTGGTGTTGGTGGGGCTGGCCTGCAAAAACGCCATCTTGATCGTCGAGTTTGCGAAGGAGCTCGAAGAGCGCGGCGAGGCCCTGGTTGATGCCGTCGTGCATGCCTGCCGCATGCGGCTGCGCCCGATCTTGATGACCTCCATCGCCTTCATCGCGGGCGT
Source organism: Burkholderiales bacterium (assembly GCA_031374415.1). GTDB lineage: Bacteria > Pseudomonadota > Gammaproteobacteria > Burkholderiales > Burkholderiaceae_C > CANHBY01. The sequence goes on along the minus strand of JANMGB010000135.1, from coordinate 9,636 downwards.
CGTGCCCCTGGTGATCTCGACCGGTGCGGGCGCTGAAATGCGCCGTGCCATGGGCATCGCCGTGTTCAGCGGCATGGTGGGGGTGACCTTGTTTGGCTTGTTCCTGACGCCGGTGTTTTACGTGCTCTTGCGCAAACTCACCCAGCAACGGTCCCAGATCCCCGTGCTGAACCAGCGCTTGGAGCCCACGGGAGGCGAGCATGCATAAGCACTTGACGGTGGTCCTGCTCAGTGTGGGCGCGGCCTTGGGCGCGTGCACCACCCCACCCCTTGAGCCCTCAGCACTGACCCCGGTTGACAAGCAGTTCGTTCAGGCCCCTGCTGCGGCCTCAGCCGCCGCACCTGCGCAAGACGCCGAGGCCCGCAGCATTGCGGCCTTTTGGCGTGAATTTCAAGACTCCACACTCAACACCCTGGTGGACCACGCCTTAGCGGCCAACACCGATGTCAAGTTGGCCCAATCGCGCTTGCAAGAGTCGCGCGCCCAAGCGGGTTTGGTTGAAGCGCAGACCTGGCCCAATGTGGGGACCAATGCGGGCGTTGCGCGGACCAACCCTGGCGGCCCTGATCCGGCTGAAACCCAACTCAGCGTCGGCGCCACCTTCAACTGGGAAATCGACTTTGTAGGCCGCAGCCGGGCCGCGCGCGACTCGGCTGCGGCCTCAGTCAGTGCGAGCGAAGCCGGCGTATCGGCGGCACAGCGCTTGCTCAGTGCCGAGGTCGCGAGCAACTACCTCAGCCTGCGCACCTTGCAACAACGCTTGCGCGTGACGCAAAGCGCCCTGCGCAACCAACGCGAAACACTGCGCATTGTGAGCGTGCGCGAAGCGCTGGGCCGTGGCACCTTGCTCGACGTTGCGCGGGCTCGCACGCTGGTCGATGGCACCGAGGCCGCGCTGCCGGTCCTGCAGGCCGCCATCGACCGCACGAGCTATCGTTTGGCCACCCTCACGGGCCAGACGCCGCGGGCGGTCAGCGCCTTGGTGGCGGGCGATCACGCCCTGCCGCATCTGCCCTTCACCGACTTGTCCACGCTGCCGGTGGGCACCCCCGAGCGCCTGCTGGAGCGCCGCCCCGACCTCGTGGCCGCTTGGCGCCAAGTGCAAGCCGCACGCGTCAACATCACCCTGGCACGGGCCGAATTCTTCCCGCGCATCAGTCTCACAGGGGCCTTGGGATTCATGGCTCCGCGTGTGGCTGAGTGGGGGGATGCCGACTCACGCAACTACAGCGCTGGCGCCTTCTTGCGCTGGACGCCCTTTGACTTCGGGCGCATCCGCTCGCGCGTGGGTATCAGCGAAGCCCGTGCCGAACAAGCCTGGCTCAGCTATGGCCAGACGGTTCAATTGGCCATCGAAGAGACCGAAGGGGCCCTGGCGCAATACACCGGCACCGTGCAGCAAGTCAGCCGCTTGGACAGCGCAACCCGCAACGCCGCCGAGGCCGCCCGCCTGGCCCGGCTGCGTTTTGACGCCGGGGCCAGTGATTTCCTGAGCGTCCTGGATGCCGAGCGCAACCTGTTGCAATCACAGGATGTGCTGGTGCAGGCCCAGGGCGGCACGCTGACCGCATTGGTGGCGGTGTACCGTGCACTGGGGGGTGGCTGGACCCAGTGATCCCAGGCGCAATGAATTTGTGGGGTTGATTCGCCAAAGCGAACAGGCGGAGCCTGCAGGAATGGAGTGCGCGCGGGGATGTTGCTCCTGAGGCACCCTCCTGGATCCCCGCCTGCGCGGGGATGACGGGCGCGGGGGGGGGGATGGGCACAGGAGGGGATGACGGGTGCCGGGGGGGGGGTGATGGGCGCAGGGGTTGGCATCCCCCCTGTCATTCCCGCGCAGGAGGGAATCCAGCGGCCTGTGTACTTCGCGATAGCCCCTCAACAATTCAACCTTTCAAATCCATTGGGACACCGTAGCAGCCACCCGCAAATCTGCAAATTGCCCGTCAATGCGGCGCCTTTTTTCCTCTTTCAAGGTCGGTCTGTGGGCCGATAGTGTCATCAGACCGCGCAGTTTGAATCCCACCGTGAGTTGACCGGCGATCGAGCGAGGCGGATGTCTGTGTCACTTCAGAAAGAGGCCCGCCATGACACGCCTGAACCTTGCCACCCTTTGCGCGCTGACTGCGCTGAGCTTCGCACCCCTGGTTTCGCACGCCGCGCCGCCCACTTGGTTGCCGACCCAAAGCAGCGAGACCGCCCTCTCCAAGGTCGAAGAACTGAAGGCCATTTACCTGGAATGTGATCGTGCGTCCATGCGCATGGTGCTCGACGCCACATCGGCCGGCATGTGCTCCGTCGCCGCCGAGGAGTTGCGCGTCACCGGCTTCGATGGCCGCTTTGAAGACCTGTACGCTTGGTGGCGCTCTGCACGCACCCCTACCGTCGCGGCTGCCAAACTGAGGTAGTTCAATGCATGGGCAATGGGCAGCCTCAAGGGGCTTGCCATCGCAGCAAGCCCTCAAAAATCAGTGAGTCGACCATTTCAAACGGCAGATCGGTGATGGGGGCCAGCTTCACTGCGGCGCCGCCGGTCATGAACAGCCGTGGGGTCTGGCCGCTGTGCACTGCCAGCTTGCTGTGCATGCGCTGAATGGCGCCGGCCAGGGCGTTGGCGCCCCCGCTCATCAAGGCGTCGCTGGTGTTGGTGGGGAAGTCCACCACCTCACCCGTTGGCGCTTTGAGACCCGAGGTGCCCATCTCGAGGGCCCGCTGCATCAAGCCGAAGCCTGGCAGGATGTAACCCCCTAAAAACCGGCCGCTGGCGTCCAGCGTGTCCACCGTCACCGCGGTGCCCACCATCACCACCAGCGCAGGCTGGGCCCGGCCCGACGCCAGCACGCGCTGGCGGGCGCCAATGAGGGCGACAAAGCGATCCACTCCTAGGCGGACCGGGTGGTCATAACCATTGACCACGCCGCCCGCCTGGCCTGATGAGACCACCCAGCGGGGGGGCAAGTCCCACAATTCGAGCTGTTCTTCAACCTGGCGCCGAACCGCCTCGCCGGCCACCACACAGCCGAGCATGTGGGTGGGCGGGGTGAGCGCAGACCAGTCGGTTTCGGCCAAGCGATGAATCATTTCCAGAAACACCACACCTTGAGCCAGCAAGCGCGCACCGGGGCGGGCAGCCTCGTACTGCGCCCATTTCAAACGGGTGTTGCCGACATCGATCGCGAGAAAGCTCATGCGACAGCTTGGCCAGTCTCGTTAGTAATCAGCCAGCTGGGCCTCAGCCTGCGACAACAGCTGCGCCACGCGGCCCATCATGTGTTGCGTCGCCATGGCACGGTGCGGGCGGTCGATGCGCTGTTGAACCTCGCGAATCAGGGCCAAAATCTCCATGGGCGTGCGCGCCCGCTTGAGCCGTATTAAGGTGAGAGCGCCGGTGACGGGGGCCTGGGTGCTGACCGCTTGAATCAACAGGTCTCGGGCATCTTCCAGGGGGGCGGGCGAGATGCCCTCGTCATCAAAGCCATCCATCACCGAGTCGGTGGCCACGGTTGACATGCCAAATTCGGTATCCGGCAGGGTGCTGGTCGGCACGTTGTCTTCAGTCGAGCGCACCGCCGCCTCCAGTTGCTGGGCCGCTGTGACGGACGCGGCGTTGCCGTCAAGGTCTCGCAGTTCAACCTCGACAGCCACCCCAGGGGCCAGCTCATCGGCGGGGCTGTACCAGCGGGGTAAGCCGCTTTGCGGCACCACCACCAGGCCCAAGGAAATGAGCTCCTCCAGGCAAGCTTCGGGCACGCCCGCCTGACCGCTCAGGTGCAAGACCTCACCGATCGTGCGCTGGCCATCGACCAACAGCAGCAAGGTGCGATGCCGTTGGCCCACACGGCGTTGACGGCTGCTGAGCTCGTCATGGCCTTGCGCTGTTTTGACAGGGATCAGGTGGCTGTCCAAGGTGTCCTCACGGGTGGGATTTCAGGGGAGATAAGGTCAAAGGTGTGTATTGTGCCCGCGCCAAGCACAGCAAAATAGCCTTGGCCAGTCGTGCAAACGAGGATCGAGCCCACCCACACGCCTCAGAACGATCAGCTGATGTGAATTTTGGACACTTGAGGCCCCTCGTCACCGCGCTCTACACGGTGCCACGAGCTTTCATCGTTGAGGCTGATCCAGCGACGCTCTTCAGGGCGATAGCGCCAGTCTTTGTCGACTTGGTAGAAGACCTGCAGGCCATGGCGCTCGAGGATGTTCAAAATGCGGTTGTTGTGCTGATTGTTCTCATCGAAATCGGTGACGGCACTTTGCCCCATCTCGGAATACAGCCGGTTGAGCGCCAGCAGTTCGTCATTGACCTCGGGCGACAGGTGCTCGACGTTGAGGCCGATGCGCTGGGCTTCGCGGGCCGTGATGGGGTAGGAGTGGGCGGGGTAGTCGCTGTTGAGGGTGTTGCTGATGCGGCGAATGGCCTCGGTGTCCGTCATGTGATAGGCCAGAATTTCTTCGCACAAACGGATGGAGAGCATGCTGGCGCGGTCAACCGCGCCAATCACCAAAGGATGCACATACTGGAACAAGGACTCAAACGGGTGTGCGGTGGAATTGCCGGCGATGTTTTTCCAGCTGCGCAAGATACGCTCGACCTCGTTTTGGCTGACGCTGACGCGGTCGTTTTCACGGTCAAGGGGCGAGAGGTCGTGGCGCAATGAGGTGTCCACTGCCGACAAGCGCGCAATGGGCCCCATCAAGATCTTGTCGGCACCCAGCGCAATCATGGTCGCAGCAGACAGGCACTCCAGCGGCACCAAAGCACACACGTGATCAGCAAACTCGCGCAGCAAATGCACCATGCGCAAAGAGGCTTGGCCGTTGCCGCCATCACTCTTGATGAAGATGTAGACCTTCTCGAGGCGCTTGGCATGGTGCAGCAACTCGTACAGGCCCAGCACATCGTTGTCACACACCGCGCCGCCGCCGGAGTTCCAATACACCAACACGGGGGCGCCGAGCCGCTCTTCGATGCGGGCCAAGACTTCTTGAGTTTTGTCAAACATCACCGGCGGGCGCTTGAGAATGGGCTGGCGCGGGGTCTCCGGGCTATCGTTGGCTGGATCGAGAACGGTCATAAAGAACAATCAAAGAACTATCAATAAGCAAGGCACGTGATCCCGACAGCGCAAGCTGATCAAGTGAGTGTTAACCACCCCTGTCCGACAGGCGGCCCCGATCGTACCGGAGCGCGTTGGTTTTAGGGGGCGCAGAACTGGCCCGCGCAACAAAAACTATACAACTCACAGTCTGGCGGCCGCATCCCCCTGACTGGACGAAAATGACCTCACCCCGCTAGTGGCGCGCCACTGGGTTGTCGTCGCTGGCGTGGTGGTTTTTGACACGGATGTAGTGCTCGGCAGAGTAGCGCAAGTGCACCAGTTCAGCCTCGTTCAGGGCGCGCACGGGCACCGCCGGCCGGCCCACGTAAAGCATACCGGACTGCAGCCGCTTGCCTGGGGCCACCAGGCTGCCGGCCCCCAGCATCACACGGTCTTCGATGATCACGTCGTCCATGACGATGCTGCCCATCCCGATCAGGCATTCATCACCAATGGTGCAGCCGTGCAGGATCACGCTGTGGCCGACCGTGACGTGGGCTCCAATGAGCAGCGGTGACCCCTCAGGCTTGGCAGGCGTCCCGTGAGACACATGAACCATGGTGAGGTCTTGCACATTGCTGCCCGCACCAATGCGGATGTGATTGACATCACCTCGCAGCACCGCGTTGCACCAGATCGAGACATCGGGGCCTAAAACGACATCGCCGATCACTTGGGCGCTGGGGTGCACCCAGGTGCTGGGGGTGAGCTGGGGGATCCGATTGCGGTAGGGGCTCAAGGGCATGGGGTCGGTCCTATGTCGATTTAGCGGCTTATCAGCCAGGCGGTCAGGCCCACCACCACAGCGCACAAGGCGCCGCACAAACCGATGAGCAAACGTTGGCGCATGCGCAAAATGTCGATGGCGTTGACGATTTGGCTGTTTTGGGCGGCCAGGGACTCCATCACGGCAGCCGTGGCTTGTTGCTGCGTTCGCAGTTGGGCGACGGTGGCCTCCAGGGCCTGGATGTTCGCAACGCTGAGCACCGCAGCAGGGTCAGCACCTGAGGCCACAATCACATCGGCCAATGGCGCCTCTCGGGTTCGCTTGAAGAGTTTGCGGGCGGCCTGGGTCACGGCGGGCGTTGCCGCGATCACCTCGGCCCAAGGGATCACCTTGAGGGCTGTCAACCAGATTGCCACATGCAGCTCCAAACGAAGGGGTACAAGAACTTGGTTTTACCATTTCCGCTGCTACGCTCGGGGGTGGCACGCGAAGTACCCCCAGCTTGACGCTGGCGTGCCCTGAGCGCCCCTCGGCCCACGACCTTCTATCAACGCCTCTGACGCATGTCCAGCATCCTGCCTCCCTTCATCGCCCCCAGTCAGTTTGATGACCCTGCGGCCGCCCTGGCCCAGGTGCAGTTGATTTACCAAAACAGCCTCGATCACCTGCGAGACGCTTTGGGCCGCTTTGTCAGCGGGGAAAGCCTGGCGTCGCATGTGCGCGCCTGCTACCCGTTCGTGCGGGTGCGCACCGACACGGTGGCGCGCGCTGATTCGCGGCTGAGTTATGGCTTCGTCTCCGGGCCTGGCACGTATGAGACCACGCTCACACGGCCCGACCTGTTCCATGACTATTACTTGTCGCAGTTCAAGCTGCTGCTGCGCAATCACCATGTCTGCCTGGAGGTGGGCACCAGTGCGCAACCGATCCCTGTGCATTTTTCGCTGACCGAACATGACCACCTGGAGGGCTCGCTGGACGCCAGCCGACGCTTGCTGATGCGTGATCAGTTTGATCTGCCGGACCTGGCCGCCATGGACGACGGCATCGCCAATGGCACCTTTGAGCCCAAGCCCGGCGAGCCTTTGCCGTTGTCGCTGTTCACGGCGCCGCGGGTGGATTACTCGCTGCACCGGCTGCGCCATTACACCGGCACCGCGCCGGAGCATTTCCAGAACTTCATTTTGTTCACCAACTATCAGTTCTACATTGATGAGTTCGTGCGCCGGGGCCACGAGTTGATGGCCCAAGACGCCGGCCACGCCTACACCGGCTTTGTGGAGCCCGGCAATGTGGTCACCCGACGCCTGGGGCTGCCCAGCAAACCGGGGGATGACTTGGGCGCCCCCCCATCTCGACTGCCACAGATGCCGGCCTATCACTTGCTACGGGGCGACCGCAGCGGGATCACCATGGTCAACATCGGTGTGGGGCCTGCCAACGCGAAAACCATCACCGACCACATCGCCGTGCTCAGGCCCCATGCGTGGATCATGCTGGGGCACTGCGCAGGGCTGCGCACCACACAGGCCCTAGGGGACTATGTCCTGGCGCACGGTTATGTGCGGGAAGACCATGTCCTGGATGAAGACTTGCCCTTGTGGGTGCCGATTCCGCCGCTGGCCGAGGTGCAGGTGGCGCTGGAGGCTGCGGTGGCCGATGTGACTCAGCTCAAGGGCTACGCCCTGAAGCACATCATGCGCACCGGCACAGTCGCCAGCACCGACAACCGCAACTGGGAGCTGCTGCCTCAACGCACCCCCGAGCGGCGTTTCAGCCAAAGCCGAGCCATTGCCCTGGACATGGAAAGCGCCACCATTGCCGCCAACGGGTTCAGGTTTCGGGTGCCCTACGGCACGCTGCTGTGTGTGAGTGACAAACCGCTGCACGGCGAAATCAAGCTGCCGGGCATGGCCAACCATTTTTACCGCGAGCGGGTCGATCAACACTTGCGCATTGGCATTCGCGCGATTGAGCTGCTGCGCGAGCAGGGTGTGGACCAGCTGCACAGCCGCAAGCTGCGCAGCTTTGCGGAGGTGGCGTTTCAGTGATTTGAGGGCTACGGGGGCGGGTGCTGAGCTTCGCCCCTTTAGCGCCACCGGGGCCGGGACTCAGCTGTGAATGTAGTGTTGCAGTTGCTCGATCGTGACTTCGTGGTCGGCAATGATGTCGTCCATGAGGTCAAGGATGGAGATCATGCCCACCACGGCCTCGCCGTCGAGCACCGGCAAATGGCGGATTTTTCTCTGGCTCATGAGGCTCATGCATTCCCGGCTGCGGGTGCAGGGGGTGACGACCAAGACATCACGGGTCATGATGTCTTCGACCTTCACTTCTTTGGACGAGCGGCCTTGCAAGGCCACTTTGCGGGTGTAGTCGCGCTCAGAAAACACACCCACCAGCTTGGGACCGTTCATCACGAGCAGGGCGCCGACGTTGTACTGGGCCAGCAGGCGCAGGGCGTCGAACACACTGTCGGTGGGCTTGACGCGCCACAGGCCGGAGTCGCGCTTTTTGAGAATTTCGAGGATGGGTTTCATGAGAGCCTCCGGTCGGATTCGAGAAAGTGTGTGGGGGTCAGCGTGCGTCGCGGAGTTGGCCTTGTCAAGCTGTTCAGGAGCCAACAGCGGCCGTACAAAGCGATCTCGTTATGTATCACACAACTGGGCCAAGGCACCCCCGGGCAGCTACCAACAAGACGGTCAAAAGTTGAAGCGGATCATATGACTTTGACCACACACCATCGCCAAGCCCGAGCCAAAGGGCCGTGCGATCACCAAAGAAGCGCGAGAAGCCTCGTCCAAGTCAGTGAGTTGCGAAGCAACTTGGAGGCAACGCCGCCTGATTTGGGCGAGGAGGGATAGCGCGGCGTGCGGGCGGCTGGATACCGCCTGCACGCCAAATCAACAGGCGATAATTGCCGGATGGATTGCACCAAGACTCTGCGCCTGCGCATCAAGGACAAGCACCACAAGGTGCTGTCTGCGATGGCGCGTGAGGTCAATCAAGTTTGGAACTTCTGCAACGAAACCAGCCAACGCGCTATTCAACAGCGCCACCAATGGCTCTCGGGCTACGACCTGCAAAAGCTGACCAACGGTTTCAGCAAGTGCGATGGTGTGCAGATTGGCTCTGCCACCGTGCAGCAAGTCTGCGAAGACTACGCCAAAGCCCGAAAGCAATTCAAAAAGGCCAAGCTGCGCTGGCGAGTTTCCAATCCCGAGAGCAGCAAATACAGCTTGGGTTGGATTCCCTTCAAGGCCAGGGCTTTGCAGTACAAGGCCGGGCAGATCGTTTTTGCGGGTCAGCGCTTGTCTCTGTGGGACAGCTACGGCCTGGCAGACTATGAGCTGCGTGCGGGCAGCTTCAGCCAGGACAGCCGAGGTCGCTGGTATCTCAATGTGGTGGTCAAGGTGCAGGCGCGGGCCAGCGCCGCCACGGCATCGGTGGGCATCGACCTGGGCCTCAAGGAAGCTGCTGTTGCTTCGGACACCCAGCGCATCGAGGGACGTTTTTATCGCAAGCTCGAAGCCGAGCTGGGGGTGGCCCAGCGGGCCCGCAAGAAGCAGCGGGCCAAGGCCATCCACGCAAAAATAGCCAACCACCGCAAAGACATGCTGCACAAGTTCAGCACCGCCATGGTGAAGGACTTTGGTGCCATCTTTGTAGGCGACGTGGCCAGCGCAGCGCTGGTCAAAACCAAGATGGCCAAGTCCACGCTGGATGCGGGCTGGTCATCGCTCAAGACGATGTTGGAATACAAGAGCCATCAGGCCGGTGTCGTCTTTGAAGTCGTGAGCGAAAGCTAC
>JANMGB010000114.1:0-14119 GCA_031374415.1 Burkholderiales bacterium | reverse complement strand
TTACTTGGAAACCAAGCGAGCTTTGCACGGCCGCTTTGTTGAGAGTGACAAAGGCGAAACGCCGCGCCGTGGTCAACGACAAAAGCGAAGAAAGGCGAAAAAAGATGACTCGCGACAATTCGCGAAGGCTCGCGAGGATTCGCGAACAGCGGTTGAACCGAGCCTTAACCGTGGTTGAACCGTGGTTGAGCCAAACCAAGGCGGAACCGACGTAGGAACCAACGGAAAACCAACGTTGGTTGTTTTTGCGTAACGCAGAATGTCACACAATCCCGTGACCGTCACGCTTTGTCACGGTGCGTCACACCTGCGTAACGGCACGCGTTACCGACGCGTGGGCCACGCGTGCATGACGCGTCAAAGGGTATTGATAGGGTATGCAAAGGGTATGTGTACCCTTAAAAAGGCTGGGCACGCCTAAAACGCACCCGAAAACGCCTTGACCGCTTGGGTCATGCGCAAATGAAGCTCGCTGGGATTAACCGTGAACACCCAGCAGCGGTGAAATTATCGAGGGTAAACATGAAAACCCCGTCACGCCCCGCCCAGGCTTGGCTACCTGTTGAGCCGGATCATGCCGCCGGTTGTGGCGGTGCGTCAAAAGTTAATTGCCAGCGTTGCGAGAGCGGGTTCATGCGTTGCCTATAAACAACGACATGGACGCCAACCACGAATCCTTAGACGGCCAAACGCTTGGCAACGACCTCAACGACCTAGTGGGCGGCTTTGGCGGCAACTCGCAAGGCTCCGAGGTCATCGCGCAGCCCGGCACGTTCATCCACGGTGCGGCCTATACGCCATTTACGCTTAACCGCATCGCGCTTAGCTACGGCTACATGAGCTACGGTCTGGTTCAGACCGCAATCGACGCGCCCGTTGACGACGCTTTCCGTGGCGGCATTGAAATCGAGTGCGCCGAACTCGACGAAGACCAATTGGCCGAGCTTCACCGCAAGATGAAGACTAGCCGCGACATCGAGCAAATCAAGGCGACGGCCAAATGGGCGCGGCTCTACGGTGGCGCGGGGCTTATCGTGGCGAGCGAACAGGATTTCACCACGCCGATCGACACCGAAGCAATCGGCCCCGATTCCAAGCTGGCATTCATCCCCGCCGACCGTTGGGAGCTGATCCTCTCGCAAATCTCCATCAGCGGAATGCAATACGGCAACCCCGACCTCGACGACATCCCCGAGGAGCGGCCGTATAATTATTACGGCAAGATGCTCAACACGACCCGCGTCGTGCGCATGCTAGGCCGCGAAGCTCCGTCGTACATCCGCCAACGATTGCAAGGCTGGGGCATGAGCGAGCTTGAACGCTGTATGCGTGAAATGAACGCCTACATCAAGTTTCAGAACATGGTCTATGAGCTGATCGACGAAGCGAAGATCGACGTTTACAAGATCCAGCAGTTTAACGAAACGCTGGCATCAGCGCAAGGGACGCAGCTCATCCAAATGCGCATACAATTGAGCAACCTGCTAAAGAATTACAAAAACGCGCTGGTGATGGACTCGAACGACGACTACGCGCAAAAGCAAATAGCTTTTGGCGGTCTCGCTGACATCCTCATGGAGTGCCGCGTCAATCTATGCGCCGCCTTCAAAATACCATACAACAAGCTATTCGGCGACTCTGCGTCAGGTTTCTCATCCGGCGAGGACTCAATGGAGAATTACAACGCGCTCGTGGAAGGCGACGTGCGGGAAAAGGTTCTACCTCTGATTGACGAGGTTGTGAAGCTGCGCATGCAACAGCTCTTTGGCTTCATCCCCGAGTTTACTACGAAGTTTCACCCGTTGCGAATCCTCAACGCGAGCGAAGAGGAAGACGTTGCGAACAAGAAGCAGACCCGCGCCTTGGCTCTATACGATCGCGATTTACTAAGCGGTCAGGAAGTAATGGAGTCGCTCCACAAGGACAAGCTACTAAACGTGGAAAGCGAAGTGCTCACCGGCGCTCGCGTGCCGATTGGGCCGATGGATGCCAACAGCGAAGACGGCGGCGAAGGTAAGGGCGATAAGGCCAAGCCTGACGCCAAGAAAAAGGAGAAGGCCAAGGACAAGAAAAACTCCATGTCTGCCTTCCGCGAGCTGATCCAGTCCGCGCAAGTCCGCCGCATGAACGCCCGCAAGTCTGCCTAATATATCATCATGGCAAAAAAAGTATGCGCTGCCGTTAAGCACTACGACGAACACACGGAGGCGCTATTTCGCCCGATTATGGCCTACGCCGAGGACGTGTTGGATTTTCCCATCGTTGACGCTTTAGAGAGCTGGGAAGAGTCGCTGACAGGCGGAACGCGCAGGAACGCCAAGGATTCGCTTTTAACGGCTGCAATCGCTTCCGGTGCTATCAGCTACCAAGACGGCGCTTTCGTTGGCCAATTAAACGCAGGAATCAGCCGTGAACTCCGTGAAATGGGCGCGACCTTCTCCAAGTGGTCTAAGTCGTTTAAGATTGAGCAAACCAAGCTGCCAATCGACGTTCGCCAATCAATCGCAGCCGCCAATGTTAAAAGCCGCGAACTCCATTTAGGTCTAGTGGCCCTGCTTGCCGTCATCGGCTCCAACGTAGAGCAAGCCGATACCGACATCAACACGACGGCTGCCGCGATGGTCATTGACCGAAACATCGTCGCCCAGCTCGCCAAGACCATTCCGCCCGCCGTCGTCGTGCCCAACGTGAAGCTATCCATTGCCGACCTCGCCGACATTAAGGCGAACGTCGACGACGCTATAAAAAAAAGTGTATCGACTGCCGCTCGTGACCTTGCCGCCGCCATAACCAAAAACGAACTTGAAGGCGCGAGCATCGAAAAACTCCGCGAGCTTATCAACGTCCACCTTGCACGCCTACGCACTCGCGGAAAATCAATTGCGGAACGTGAAACGGCGGTGTTTATAGCAAAGGAACGTGAGAGGCTTTACAAATCAATCGGCGTCGATTCGTACATCTGGCAAACCCGCCTTGATGAACGTGTGCGCGCGGATCATCGCTTGCTCGAAGGTCATCAGTTCTCATGGGATTCTCCGCCTGTTGCGAATCGCGCTACCGGAGACAAATACCACCCAGGAATCGGCCCAAACTGCCGATGTGCTCCTTTGCCGATAATCCCCACACCCGATGAATGACGCCCCATCATTTCGCATTGTAAACGCTCAACGGCTCAACGCTAAAACGTGGGCAAATAAGTTCCGTGCGCGTATCCTACTGCCAGGCCTCGTTTCGTATGAGGATTGCGGGTGCGGGCTCGCGCTATTGTCACACGAAAGCATTGCCAACAGCGTAAACACTTTCATTGGCCGCCCGCTTATACTCACGCCTAAACTATCACACAAGCACGTTGACCCCGAGTCGATGGAGCGTGAGGCGAAGGGATATATTGCCAGCGTATCCTTCGATTCTTCGGACGGCTGGTGGTATGTTGAGGGCGTGGTTTTTGACGATAAGGCGAAGGACGCCATCAACAAAGTAGGGCTCGTTTCGTGCGCCTATAAAGTCACCAAGACGGGCACCGGCGGCGAACGTAACGCCATCAAGTACCAAGAAGAGATCCTCCAATTTTCGGGCGAACACCTAGCTATCGTAGACAATCCGCGATACGAGGGGGCAACCATTCGACTGAATAGCAAGCAACCAACAACCAACACCACTATGTCTCTGTTCAAATTCTGGACCAAGAAACCCGCCTCCTCTGAAGGGGCTCCCGCTGCCGTCGAAGTCGTTAAAGAAAACGCCGTCGCCGCTGTCGTTCCCGCTGCCGCAACCGCAACCGACATCTCTGCCGATAGCGAGATTGAGCTTAATGGTGGTGAAAAAGTCACCATCGGCGAACTCATCGCCGCCCGCGAGAACTCCAAGGCTGACGGCATCGAAGGCGAAAAAGAGTTCGTCGTCAATGGCAAGGCCGTGAAGTTCAACGACCTCGTTGCCGCTTACAACAAGCTCAACGACGCCAAAGAGGAAAAAGCTAAAGACGAAGAGGTTAAGCCGGAAGACAAGAAAGAGAACTCCGTTGCCGCTGTGGCCGCCGTCGTTCCCGAGGTTGCCCCCGCTGCCTCCGTCGCCCCTAAGAAAGACTTCTTCCGCATCATCTCCAACGCGAGCGTCGAAAACAGCGTCGTTCAAGACGGCGTAAAGCTCTCCGCTGGATCAATGGCCGAGCGTCTCAACAAGGGCAAGTCCAGCTACGGCAGTGCCGCTCCCGCCGCTAAATAATTTCAGATCACCCACCTCACTCACGCTAACTAACACCACCGCTTCAACACCATGAGCACCTATCAGAATCAGAACCAGTTCGCCCAGACCCCCATTCTCGGGCAGGTCGATTTGACCTACTCCACCAACATCAAGTCCGTCAAAATCGACCCCGCTTCCACCTCGCTTTACCTGCAAGCTGGTCAGGCTTTTAAGATCGTCGATGTCGCTGGCCCCGAGATCATTGTGGACGCCTGCTCGGCCCTCACCGACACCCCCTACGGCGTCGCCATCTACAGCCCGAAGAAAAACCTCTTCGTCGCCGGTCAGACCATCGAGCTAGCTTGCGACGGCACCGTCATATACTTGGAGGCTTCCGCCGCCGCCGCCCGTGGCGCATCGGCCCAGCTCCTGTTCTCCGGCCCGACCGTCGCCACCTTGGTATCCCCGACCAACGGAAAAATCGGCCAATTCCTCGACAAGCCCGCAGCCGCCGCGACCCTCGTTCGCGTTCAGATTCAGGTCGGCCCTGCCGGTTCCGTCTAATTTCGACCCTAACCGCAACTAACCAACTCCATTAACAGCCAATGAAATCCATCAAGTACGCACTCAATGGGAAGGGTCAATCTGAGCCTACTGCCCTGCGCAGCACTCAGGGACTCTCCCTTTTCAATGCCAACGGCGACGTTTCCGCGTCCGCCACCGGCTTCCAGATCGCTATCGACACCCTGACATACATTAAGAAGCAGGTCTCGATGCAGAAGTTCTACAAGGTTCCCTTCGCCGACTACATCCCCGTTTCCGTGGGTGACGGCGCGTTCGCCCAGAACATCCTGACGAACCTTGAGTTCTCCAACGCTGGCCCATTCGAGGCCGGTAACATCGGTGCCGGTAGCAACAACGACCGTTTGGCCGTCTCTGACGCCTCTGTCGCCAGCAAGACCATCAAGGTAATCAACTGGGCAAAGCAGATCGGTTATTCGATCTTCGACATCGAGCAGGCGCTTCAGGCCAATAACTGGGATGTAATCGAGGCCAAACACCGCTCGCGCAAAGAGAATTGGGACTTGGGTCTTCAGAAGATCGCGTTCCTCGGTTCCGTGTCCGACACCGGCGTAACCGGTCTCCTCACGAACCCGAACTGCACGATCAACACCTCGCTGATTACCGCCCCGATTTCCGGCCTGTCCGCCGCGAACTTCTCGACGTTCGTCCGCACGATCATCTCGACCTACTTCACCGCCACGGGCAGCACCCAGATGCCGACCCACTTCCAGATCCCGTACACCGATTTCCTCGGTCTGCAAAATCTGGTTCCCGGCACCGTTGGCACCTACCCGCTGCCGATGATCACCTATCTGGAGAACGCCTTCAAGGCCGCCACCCAGAACCCGAACTTCAAGATTTACCCGTTGGCATACGGCGACACCGCCAACAACGCCGACGTTCTCGGCACCGGCAAGCAAATCTACTGCTTGTATAACCACGACGAACGCTCGCTGCGCATGGACGTGCCGGTTGACTTCACCACCACCCAGCCGAACACCACGAACAACTTCCAATTCCAGGACGTTGCTTATGGTCAGTACACCGGCGTTGGCGTTTACCGTAACCTTGAGGTTCTCTACTTCCGCTACTAAGCCCGCATAGTTTGGACTAGATAGCACGGTCTCACAGCGAGACGCCGGACACGTAACCGGCTCCAATTTCACCCAATAATAAACGAAAAAAGAACATGAAGATTTACAACAAAGGCGGGCGCATTTTTCAGCACGATGACGTTTCCATCAGCCCGAGCCAATTCAAAGAGGTTCCGGACGAGATTGCGGAAATGTGGCTCAAGGACTACCCCGCCGAGCTGGTAGCCGCTGACGATCACCGCAAGGCCATTGCCGGTGCCGCCGTGGCACTCGCTGCCAAAGAGGAAGAACTTGCAGCCATGAAGGCCGCTGACGCCGAGAAAGAAGCGAAGATCAAGGCGCTTGAGGAGCAGCTAGCGAATTTCGCCAAGCTCACCAAAGAAGAGTCACCGTTCCCCGCCGCCGTTAAGGTGGAAATGAAGCAGTCCGGCCGCCGCTAAAGTAAACCGTCATGGCCTATCTCACCCCCACCGTTGACCAGTTCAAGGCGCAATTCGTCCGAGATTTCCCCTTTGCCGTGCCCAGCTTTGGCGCGACGGCAGCGGCAACGGTGTCGGGTGGTGCGGTTACGGCCGTGACACTCGCAACGAGCGGGCAACTTTACTCAAAGGTTCCGCTCGTTTCATTTTCCTACGGGACTGCCTCGGTGACTGCCGTCTTAACCGGCAACGCCGTATCAGGATTCACCGGCCTAGTAGGCGGCACTGGTTACAGCGAGACGCCCCCAACGGTGACGATTACCAGCCAAGACGGCGACGACACCGACGCAAGCAAGGTGCAGACTGGCGACATCGTAAACGGGCAGAACATGGCGCTCATGCACATCAACCCCGCGCTCTTCGCCTCCCAGACTTTTTACTCGCAATGCCTAAACCTGCTTACCGCGCATTTCGTGGTGACTAACATTCTCGCATCAACGCAGGGGCTTAAATCGCAGTATGACTGGCAGACGATCCAGCGCACCGTTGGCAATGTAAACAGCTCGTTTAACATTCCCTATAAGGTGTCATCCAGCCCGTTCCTTTCGACTTTAACGACCACGCGCTACGGTGCGCAGTACTTGAGCCTGATTGCGCCTTATCTCATCGGCAACGTGTGCGGAATCGTCGGTAATACGACCCCTTAAAGTGAATGAGTAGCGTGACCCTAAACACTCAAGGGTTGCAGTCGTTAAAGCGGAAGCTCAAGACGGCGGAAAAGGCGCGTGTGGAGGTTGGCGTATTTGCTAGTCACGACGCACGCGACGACGGAGAATCGAATTTAGAGATAGCCAATAAAATGGAGTTCGGTTCAGCCGAAGTTAGTTCGCCTTCTGATGAACAGGCACGAGCACGCGGGCGCATGGGTAAGCATCGCCCAACTTGGGGTGGTAATCCGGCGCGTTCATTCGTTGGAATGCCTATAACGACCGAACTTCCGAAGGTAGTGCGGGGCGAGTCCGACGCACTTGCGGCCGCATTTATTGCCGACGGCGCAAAGGCCATGCTGGAGCGCGTGGGTTTCATGGGCGAGGCGGTAATTCAAGACGCATTTGACACAGGCGGATTCGGAACATGGCCCGCCAACTCAGAGGCTACCGTGCAATGGAAAGATTCCGACAAGCCTTTAATTGACTCAAAGCAGCTCCGAGGTGCAATAAGTTCGCGGGTAAAGTAACCACAAATGGCACTCCACGCACTAGGCATTATTAACGGGCGCGACCAGTCGATTGACGACTTGTCCGCCGTGCCTGACGTTGGCGCATCGCTTCGCGGATGGTTCCAAAAACTCACGCTATACAAGATAACCAAGCAGTTGATCGACTACGAGATCAAGGAGACGCGCTTGCCGTTCACCACGTCCGGCGTGATTCAGCCTTTATCAGGCCGCTTGCTTGAAATGAAGCCGGAGGGCCAAAGGTCATGGGACTGGCAGGAGCTTCATTGCGAGAATGGCCTCATTTTGCATCCTAACGAAGTGGTTGAATATCGCGGCACCAAGTACCGCATCATAAAGCAAAAAGGCTATTCGGCCTACGGTTTTACATATTACGAAATGGTGAACGACTACGGAAGGAATGCCCAATAATGAGCGACGTTCCAGCAACCGATAGCGTCGAGCTTATTAAGGCACTTTGCGCGCTCATGGAGTCGCAGCTTTTGCTCAAGCCTGGGCACGCCGTAATCTACAATCAGAAGTACGACATCCCCGCAGACGACGGTCTTTATTTATACATAGCATACGAACGGAGCGTTCCTTATGCGTCATCGCGCAAGGAGGAGAACGTTCCCGCTACTGAAACCGCAGACGCCTATCTGCAAGAAGTTCAGACGATGAACGCCCGCGAGTATTACACGATCAATCTTTACTCCCGCGACGGTTCCGCCCGCCAACGTAATCACGAAGTCATCTTCGCACTCCACTCCAACCAGTGCGAGCAACTACAGGAACGCTTCGCCTTCAAAATGGGGTACATGCCGATGTCCATGAATGACATTTCGCACGTCGAAGGCGCGGCACGCATTAACCGTTACCAATTGACGTTTTCGCTACTCCGCGCCTATACACGAACAAGGCCGATAGAGTATTATTCCACTTTCACCATCCCGCCAACGCTCATCATCGAATCCTAATCAACCGCCGCTATGCCGCTTCAACTCCCCATTACCAACTTCGTAAACATCACCGTGACCCAGCCGGGCGCGGGTTTACTGCCTTACGCCGTCAATAACCTCGCAATCTTCACGCAAGAGGTTCCCGTCGTCACCCTCACCGCTGGCTATGGCATCTACCTTAATGCCGCGAGCGTTGCTACCGATTGGGGAACCACTTCGGAGGCTTACCAGCAGGCCGCCGCGATCTTCTCGCAGTCGCCCAACATCCTCACTGGTGGCGGTCAGCTCATTATCGTGCCGTTCCTGTCGGGCTCCAACCTGACGGCCATCATGACCACGGCTGACACCACTATGGGACTGTTCTACGGTGGCGCTCTCTGGTGTGGCTACTCCCCGCTTGACGTTGAAATCACCGCCGCCGCAGCCTACTGCCAAGCCAACCGCCATATTTTGTTTGCGGTCAGCCATGAGTCCGCCGACATCGTGCCGACCACCGGCCTTTTCGCCCTCATCAAAGGCGCGTCGCAGTCGCAAGCCCGCTGCTTGTACTACACCACGTCGGCCGTCACCGCCCGCGTATTCGCCGCCGCCTACGCTTCGCGCCTGTTTTCGGTGGACTATACCGGCAGCAATACCGCGCTCAACATGCACGCGAAGTCGCTTGCCAATGTCACCCCCGACACCGGCATCAGCCAGACGATCCTGTCCTACTGCTTGACCAACGGCATCGATACTTACCCGAGCTTTGGTGGTGGCGGTCAATCGCTTGGCAAGGTCTTTACCTCCGGCGCAAACGGCGGATTCTCCGACGACATCCAGAACGCAAACTGGCTGGTTTTCGCGCTTCAGGTCGCAGGCTTCAACGCCCTCGCCCAGACCTCGACCAAGCTCCCTCAGACTGAGCAGGGCATGGCCGCGCTGAAAAACGCCTACGTTCAGGTAATGAATCAGGCCGTAATCAATGGATACCTCGCCCCCGGCGCGTGGAACTCCCCCGACACCTTCGGAGATCCGGCTACCCTGATTCGCAACGTCGCCGCCGCTGGCTTCTACGTTTACAGCCAGCCCGTTGCTCTGCAATCGCAGGCTGACCGCACCGCCCGCCGCGCTCCTGTTATTCAAATCGCGGGCAAGTCCGCAGGCGGCATTAATAGCAGCAATGTCTTGGTTTCGATTCTGGCCTAATGAGATATTGCGACATATGCGGTAACGCATTTCAGCCTAAAGCCCACAACACTAAACGTTGTGGGCCTAAGTGCGTTGCCGCATATCACGCTAAGTTTGAGGCCAACAAGCGAAGCAAATTGCCGCCTACTCCAATAAGGCAAGTGCCGTGCATAAAGTGCTCAAAGGTGATTACCATTAAGCCTAAGTGCTCAGTAGATAAAGCTGCATGCCCACAATGCTCTAAAGATTTGAGGCGCGAATCCATTTCGAGATTCATGAAAACCGACAAGGGAATAGCAATTCAGAGAAAGCACAACTCCACCGATAAGCGAAAATCCTACATTCTTGATTGGCGCATAAAGAACATTGAGAAGCTCGCCAAACGAAAAAAAGAGAGGATGCAGACAGATCATGGATTTAGGCTAAAAACAAACCTTCGGGCGCGAATTCACAGAATATTAAGGGCAAAAAAATCCCAAAAGACGATGGATCTCACTGGATGCTCGCCCGAATTTCTAAAGGGATACTTGGAAAGCAAGTTCACCAAAGGCATGAACTGGCAGAATTACGGGCTACTTGGTTGGCATATTGACCACATAATCCCGCTGGCCTCGTTTTCATTTTACACAAGTGAGGGAAAGGAAAATACTGAAGAAATGAAAAGGGCAATGCACTACACCAATTTACAACCCTTGTGGGCAAAAGACAACATCTCAAAGGGCGATAAGATTCTCACCTAACTCAATTACAATCACCCACCAACTAACTACCCACTATGTCTGTCGCACTCACTGGTAATGACACCATCGTCCTAAACGGACTCGTATTGACCGACTTCGCCGACGGCGACGTTGCGGAACTGAAGTTTAACAACGACTTAGTCGAAGTCGTAAACGGCAAGAATGATAACGCGATCTTCGCGCTTAACTCCAAGGGTAAGCAGGGCGAAATGACTCTCAAGCTCTTGCGGGGCAGTTCTGACGACTTGCTCATGAACGCCCAGCTCAACCTGATGCAGCTCGATTTCCCTAGCTACGTCTTGCTTAACGGCTCGTTTACCAAGCGAATTGGTAACGGTTTCGGCCTTTCGATGACCGACCTCTACCTTGCCAAAGGCGGCGTCATCTCGCGCATCCCCGACGTTGTATCGTCCTCTGACGGCAAGACGGAGCAGGCCATCAGCTCCTACACCATCAAGTTCGCCAAGGTCATCCGCGTCATCTAATAAGCAAAAACTAAGAAGGCGGGCATGGGTAATGCCGTGTCCGCCTTTTTTATATCAACCAACTAAACACTTTTTAGAAATGCCTAATCCAATTCAAGACGCACCGGGCGAACACACGGGCACCGTACTAATTGCCTATTTAGACGCTGACGGTAAAACTCAGCAAATCAGTCCGACCTTTCCCGTGCCAACTACCGGCGGTGGTGGCGGTGGTGGCGGCGCAACTGGTACCGTCACGGCTGCGGGCGTAAACGGCACCGCTGCGCAGGCAGTGCAGGGTATCAACGGAGGCGTTGCACTTCCCGTGGTTGCCTCATCACTGCCGCTGCCTACGGGGGCGGCTACCGAAGTGACACTCGCCGCCCTCAACGGCAAAGTTACAGCAGTGAACACCGGCGCGGTCGTGGTTGCTTCGTCTGCTTTACCTTCTGGGGCGGCTACCGAAGTGACACTCGCCACCATCAACGGTAAGCTGCCCTCTTTGGTAAGTGGGAGCCAGCCCGTGCAGATTACCGCTCTTAGTTACCCAGACTCGACGGCGAATAGCTCCGTTGCCCAGTTGGCTGCTGCTGCTACCTTCACGGGAACGATTGAAGACATTCAGTCGCTTCAGGCCGCTCAGATTATGGTAACGTGTGACCAAGCCTACACGGTTGTTCTGGAGCAATTTATTGATGTCGGGGGCACAAAGAAGGTTTCCACGGATGCCGATTATACATTTGTTCGTGCTGCGGGCGTACCTCTGAACGAGAACGTGACGCTTCCTGGTAATTTCTTTCGTCTTAAACTAACGAACAACGGTGCGTCTACTACGACCACACTTCAGGTTGCCGTGACTTTTGGCATCATGAACACCCAAGCTTATGCGCTTGGGTTGCGGTCCGCTAGTTCTAGTCCGTCTATGAACCTAAGCAATGACTTGGTCGTCGGGGCTGCGGCTAGCACTGCGGCTATCGGTGTTGACCTTTTAACTGGACTGGCCTCGGGCTGGTATGACGCTCAGGCGTTTCATTCGGCACAAATCCAGATTATTGGTTCCGCAGGTACGTCCGCCGGTACGATTGTGTTCGAACAGACGAATGACACGACGGCCGCCGCAGCTGGTAACGCTTGGCCAGTAGACGAAGACACAAGCCTTACCCCGACACCAAATGTTGCTCCGTTTGCAATCACGCAAAACACTACGCGTATGTTTGGCGGGGCGGTCAAAGCTCGTTATGTGCGGGTGCGTGTAACAGTGGCTCCTGTATCTGCAACCATCCAAGCAATTGCGGTATTTAGTCAGCTACCGTACACACGCCAAGTGGTGACAGTGCATCAAGCTGCGGCGGCTAATTTGAATTTAACGGCGTCTATCGCAGCTGCGCAGACCTTGGCAACGGTTACTACAGTGGGCACCGTCACCACGCTGACGGGAACAACCACCTTAACACCAGGTACGGGTGCCACCAATTTAGGTAAAGCCGAGGACGCAGTGGCCGCTTCTGGCGACACGGGTGTTTTCGTTCTTGGTGTTCGCCGTGACGTTGCGGTTGCCTCTGCGAGTGCGGCTGGTGATTACAACGAGTTAGCGGTTGGTCCATTCGGCGACCAATACATAAGCAAGCTCGGCACGCGCAAGCGTTCCTACTCCTGCGCGTTTACGGTAGCCCTGGCTGCGTCAGCTACCGATGTGGTTGAGATTATTGGCTCTGCTTCAACTACGGTTGAAATCGTGCGCATCACGATCGGCGGCGTGCAGACCACCGCCGGTCAAGTTCTGCTAAACTTGATTCGTCGTTCAACGGCTGCGTCGGCGGGCAGTTCAACGAACCAAACCTTGGTTCCTCACCAAGCGACGGACGCCGCCGCTACTGCCGTCGTCAAGGCGTACACGGCCAACCCGACTACTGGCACGAGCGTAGGTAATATCCGTTCGCGTCGTCTGCCAATCGGGATGAGCACCTCGTTAATCGCTCCCACTGAGTTCACCTTTGGCGAAAACACCAAGCCTGTGTTTTTGGCGGGTGTGGCGCAAACGCTCTGTCTAAACTTGGCGGGGGTGACGGTTGCAGGAGGTTCACTCGACGTAGAAATTGAGCTCACTGAAGTCTAATCTATGACCACCATCGATACAGCCACAGGTCTCCAAAAACCTATCAAGTCGACCGACGGTGCCGTCCATACGATCGTAGTGTCTGGGGGCGCGGCGATTGCTGCACGGTATTAACTAAAAACCCGTGCCGTAGCGGGTAAACTGCGGCATTCACTAAATATAAAACCAAAACATGGAAACTGAAATCACACTGAAAAGCGGCGCAATATTGGAGCTTAAAACGGCTTCGTTCTCGGCTGGAATGAAGCTGTTTAAGTGCATCGCGGCTGAACTCAAAGGCGTTGACGTTGACTTGGGCGGGCTCGACTTGAAAGAGGTCGGCTCCAAGGACATCAACTCGCTTAAAAACGTCATTCTCCAATTGCTTGCAAGTGAGGCAATCGAGGCGGCGTTTTTCGAGTGCGCCAAGAAAAGCCTCCACAACGGCCAAAGCATCGTTCGTCAGACCTTTGAACCCGAGACGGCTCGCGGAGACTACCTGCCCGTAGTCTGGGAGGTGGTGAAGTTCAACATCGCCCCTTTTTTCTCGGGTCTCGACTTGTCGTCCTTAACAAAAAGCAAGCCGACTCCGCCAAGCCTGTAATCGAGGTTAAGATGGACGAGGCGCAACTTGTCGCGCTTCGTCTATCCAAGGAGGGTTTTGGCTCGCCCGTGGACATTCTGGCAATGCCCACGGACATCGTTCTTGCGGCTTTGGAGTATTCGACGTTTATATCCGACTACGAACAGACGGCGCACGTCCTCAATAATCCCAATAAATAACCGTGAACTCGCTCGCCGAACTTTTCATCGCCATCGGCATCAAAGCCGAGGGCCTAGATCAGCTTGTTGCAATCCATGAGCGGTTGCAGCAAATCGCGGGCGAGGCGCGGAATGCGATTAAGGCGCTTGCGGAGCTAAACGGGATCACGATTGCGCCGGAAATAAGTATAAAACCGAAGCCAAATCCTGATTTTGGGAAAGCTTACACGGGCAGATTAAAGAAGGATTACGAACCTGCTGATCCTTATAGTCCTGGATATGATAAACCCATTGGGCCTAAGACTCCGCCCATTGTGGCGAACCATGAAGCTTATGATAAACCCATTGGGCCAGAGATACCCGCTGACTTATTCATTAAACAGGCTAAAGCCAAGCTGACGGCAATTAAGCAGCTCTCCGAGGGCTTAAACAAGCTGGCTGTCATGCTCGGTGC
>JANMGB010000102.1:0-3016 GCA_031374415.1 Burkholderiales bacterium | reverse complement strand
GCCTGATAGGCCTTCACCTGTTCCAGGCAACTCTCAATCCGCTCTCGATCCATGCTCACCTCGCTTCGTCTGTTGTCATCACAGACGCAAGGTTCTCAGCTTCTCTGGTGTTGCGAAAGATGGGTTGCCGGAACGCTTACAAGGCAGCCTCTGATGAGGCTTCGCTCCTACAAACGCCGAACCAAAGCGAGCACCTCGTCGTCCACCTGAGCAACCAAGGGGGCGATAAGCGCATGTTCGATCAGTTGACGAAGCGCTTGACGATGGGGCGGCACGGGACCGAAGAAGCGCACCTCTGCGCCCTGCCCTCTACCCTGCGCTATCAACAAGGTAGGAAAGTCTTGAACGTCCACGCCGCCCATTAGCGCAGCCTGGTCTTCAATGTCAACCCACACAAAATCAGCCCGACCAGCGAAGTCCGATTGCAGGCCTTCGAACAGCACTCGGTAGTCGCGGCACGTGCCACACCAATCTGCGCACAAGCAGGCGACCCGCAACGATGGCACAGGATCGTGGGAGTGAAAAGACTGCACGCTGTCATCCGTTGGGCTCATGAGCCGGTGTCACGCCTGGAATCAAAGACAGCAAATTATCCACGCTGCGCCACTTCTCACCGGCTTTTACTTTGAGGCCTGCGAATCCACGAAAACGGCTAACCCTGTGCAATTTGCGGCAGTTGGGCACACGTGTTGGCGATGTCGATCCCGAGTGAGGCGTCCCCAAAAGCAAATTTGGGCGCACTTTGCCGCTCATTTACACCTAAACCCCGGGGGCAAGACAACCGATATTCCGACTGATCGGGAAAGTATCTTCCGGCGCTGCCATGTCATTTGAAAAATCGATCAGACATCGCGGGCTAAAGGAAACCCTCTCGAAAACGAACACCACAACTTTTTTGTCATGCCTACGAACGAGTGCTTATCGCCACGCAGCCCACAGGACGTTTCGTCCCTATGCAGGCTTTTGCTTGTCAATGACTCCTCGCCCCGCAGACCTGATTGCATGTTTTTGAGATAAAGGCCAGCACATGAGCACCTACATCCCCGTCTACAGCACTGCAGTCATTGCAGGTCTCTCGACCTCCGCCATTGCAGCGTTCACGACCGAGGACTTTGCGGCGTTCAATACAGCTCAGATCGTGGCGCTGACGACAGCGCAAGCCGCGGCAATACCGAGCAACACCATCTCAGCCATTGGCACCGCGCAGATCGCGGCGTTTGAAACAGCGGACCTGCGCGCCCTGAAAACTGCCTCGGTCAGTGCACTGACGACCCAACAAATAGACGCCTTGACCACTTTGCAGCTCAGCGCGCTGACAACCGCGCAGGTCATTGCGTTGAGCACGACGCAACTCAGTGTATTGGGCACCGCCGATTTGAACGCATTCGGTACTGCCCAGTTCGCCGCATTGACAAGCACACAGGTCGCTGGATTGAGCACGATACAGATTGCGGGCCTGGAGACAGATGACATCAGTGCACTGGGCACTGCGGCAATCCGTGCCTTAACGACCGAAAGCATCGCGGCCATTACAACCTCACAGATCGCCGCATTGACGACCACTCAGGTCGGGACATTGAGCACAGCCCAGGCGGCGGCCCTCACCACCGCCCAGATGGCGGCTTTGGAAACGGCCGATTTGCGCGCTCTGTCTACTGCGGCCATTCGCAACCTCGGCACCGATCAGATCTCCGCATTGAGCTCCGATCAGATGGGCGCCTTGACCACCGCGCAGGTCGCAGCCATCTCCACCGCCCAGCTCGCAGCGCTTGGCACCGCCAGCCTCAATGGCTTGGGCACCGCTCAGTTTGCGGCTCTCAGTACCGCCCAGGCTGCAGCCCTCACCACTGCCCAGATCGCTGGTCTGGAGACGGCTGATTTGGTCGCTCTGAGCACTGCCAACATCCGCAGCCTGCCTACCGCTGGCATTGCTGCACTCAGCACCGCTGAAGTTGTCGCCCTCACCACTGCACAGATGAGCGCGCTAAGTTCCGATCAGGTCACTGCCCTCACCACCACCCAGATTGCCGCACTCGAGACCGCCGATTTGCGCGTGCTTACCACCGCCGGTATCTCTGCTTGGAGCACCGCCCAAATCGCCGCCCTCAGCAGCAGCCAGATGGCTGCCCTGACGGCCACTCCTCAGGTCTCCACCCTGAACACCGCACAGATCGCCTCGCTCACCACAGTCGACCTCAATGCCCTCGACACTGCGCAGTTCGCCGCATTGACCTCGGCCCAAGCTGCAGCCCTCACCACCGTGCAGATGGCGGCTTTGGAAACGGCCGATGTGCGCGCTCTGTCTACTGCGGCCGTTCGCAACCTCGGCACCGACCAGATCTCCGCATTGAGCTCCGATCAGATGGGCGCCTTGACCACCGCACAGGTCGTCGCCATCTCCACCGCCCAGCTTGCGGCGCTGGGCACCGCCAGCCTCAATGGCTTGGGCACCGCTCAGTTTGCGGCTCTCAGTACCGCCCAGGCTGCAGCCCTCACCACTGCCCAGATCGCGGGGCTGGAGACCGCTGATTTGGTCGCTCTGAGCACTGCCAACATCCGCAGCCTGCCTACCGCTGGCATTGCTGCGCTGAGCACCGCTGAAGTTGTCGCCCTCACCACCGCCCAGGTCGCCGCTCTGAGCTCTGATCAGGTCACCGCCCTGACCAGCACGCAGATTGCCGCACTCGAGACCGCTGATCTGCGAGCCCTCATCACCGCCGGTGTCGCCGCTTGGAGCACCGCGCAAGTCGCAGCGCTGAGCAGCAGCCAGATGGCGGCCCTGAGCACCGCTCAAGTGGTGGCTCTGAACACCGCACAGATCGCCTCGCTCACCACCGTCGACCTCAATGCCCTCGACACTGCGCAGTTCGCTGTCTTGACCTCGGCCCAAGCTGCAGCCCTCACCACCGTGCAGATGGCGGCCCTGGAAACGGCCGATGTGCGCGCTCTGTCTACTGCGGCCGTCCGCAACCTCAGCACCGACCAGATTTCCGCATTGAGCTCCGATCAGATGGGC
>JANMGB010000100.1:0-13921 GCA_031374415.1 Burkholderiales bacterium | reverse complement strand
CGAGCCGCCTCGAATTACCGGTCCGGCCGCCCGAAAGGTACGTAAGCGTCCCGTCCGCGGACGAGGCGAAGTTGCCGCAGCCTTCGTTGCCGATGCCGTCGTCGGGATGCTCGGATGTCGCCGCCGGCACCCCTTTGCCGAGATCGGTCTGCGATGGACGCCAGGGCACCGCGAATCACTACAGATGGGAGAGGCATGCGTAAAAGGGCCCATGGCCCCCAAAGATGGAATGGAGAAGGTGTCTCAAGGTTTGCCCACAAACCCTTTGAGGTCAAAGTACAGGGCAAGCAACATGAGCAACAGTAGGAAAAAAATGCCACCACGTTGTAGGCGCTCGAGCCAGACGTCGGGCACAGGTCGACCGGTCAAAAGCTCGAAAAGATAATACATCAGGTGCCCGCCATCAAGCACCGGCACAGGCAACAGGTTCAGCACGGCCAAACCCACGCTGAGACCTGCCAAATAGGTGAGGTAAACCACCGCCCCCATGCGCACAGCCCGTCCGGCATAGTCGGCCATGGACACTGCGCCCGAGAGGTTTTTGACAGACGCCTGCCCTGTCACGATTTGACCCAGCATCTGCCAGGTCATGAGTGAACGATCCCACGTGGTCTGCACGGCCTGCGCCAAACCATCGATGAAGCCGTAGCGCACCGTCACCCACTCGGGATCGGTGTGGAAGACAACCGCCACCCGCGGCAAACCGCTCACGGGATCCATCACAGGTGCGATGCTCGGAGTCAAGGTTTGTGCGCCGCGCTGAACCTGCCATACCTGCCGCTGGGGCTGCCCGTCCTGGCCCAGCGTGCGAATCAGCGACTCGAGGTGGGCCGCATCGATCACGCTCACCTCGCCCAGGCGCAACACACGATCACCCACTTGCAAGCCGGCCTGGGAGGCCGGCCCGTCCAACACCTTGGCCGCGACAGGCTCACGCAGAAGGCTCAAACCCATGCGGCGCATGACCCCGGCATCGACCTCTCGACTGCCTAAGCCAGGAAAATCCAGCGTCAGGGTGCGCTCGCCATGGCCCGCCTCATCAACCACCCGCAAGCGCAGTTCTTCGGCCCCCATGACGGCACGCACGACCTGCCACTGCAAATCAGGCATCGACTTCACGACGTCCCAGTCTTGGCCATCGCGCGAGACTTCACGCACCCAGTCACCGGCGCGCAGACCAGCCAGCGCGGCCGGGCTGGCTGCTGCAGGGGTGGCCATCACGGGCTTTTCTTCCTCAGCACCGATCCAGTGAACCGCCGCAAACAGAGCCACGGCCAGCAGCAAATTAGCGGCCGGCCCTGCCAACACAATCGCCATGCGGCGCCAGATCGGCTGAGTGTTGAACGCCATCGCTCGCTGACGTAGGGGCACGAGACCCTCGCGCTCATCGAGCATCCTGACGTACCCGCCTAGGGGCAAAGCACAAAGCACAAATTCGGTACTGTCAGTGCTCTTTTGGTAGCGCCAAAGCACCTTGCCAAACCCCACGGAAAACCGCAGCACCTTGACACCACAGGCCACAGCCACACGATAGTGGCCGTACTCGTGGATGACGATGAGTATCCCCAGCGTCAGCAAGAATGCGAGTATGGTCGTCACGCGGCCCGCCTTTGAATGCAAGCCTGGGCTTCGCGCCGCGCATGTTGGTCCAAGCCCATCAAGGCCTCGATGCTCAGGCTGTCTGCCGCCGTGACAGGGATGGCGTCAAGAACCTGCCGATTTACTGTGTGAATTTGGTCAAAACGAATCGCACCCTCCAAGAAGGCTGCCACTGCCGCCTCGTTGGCCGCGTTCAAGACCGCCGTAGACCCGGCTGGGCCTCGGAGGGTCTCCCAGGCCAAGGCCAACCCCGGGTAGAGCGCATGATCAGGCGGCTCAAACTGCAAGGCCGACAGGGCGGTGAGGTCCAGCGCCTGTGCCCCGGAGGTGATTCGCTCGGGGAAAGCCAAGCCATAGGCAATCGGCACCCGCATGTCGGGCGTGCCCAGTTGGGCCAGTACCGAATGATCCCGGCAGACCACCATCGAATGAATGATGCTTTGAGGGTGAATCACGACCTTGATTTGCTCGGGCTGCAAATCGAACAGCCAACGCGCCTCAATGACCTCCAGCGCCTTGTTCATCATGGTGGCGGAATCCACAGAGATCTTGCGACCCATCACCCAATTCGGATGAGCGCACGCCTGAGAAGGCGTCACCTCACGCAGGGCTTGCGGGGTCAGGGTGCGAAACGGCCCACCCGACGCTGTCAACACGATCTCAGCAATTCGTTGCGACCAGACCCCGCGGTCTTCGGGCAGACATTGAAAAATCGCCGAGTGCTCACTGTCGATGGGCAGCAAGGTCGCCCCACCCTGCGCGACAGTCGACATGAACAAGCCACCACCCACGACCAATGCCTCCTTGTTGGCCAGGAGCAAGCGTTTACCTTGGCGCGCCGCGCTGAGGCACGCCGGCAAACCGGCCGCACCCACAATCGCGGCCATCACCGTGTCGACATCCGGGTGAGCGGCCAGTGCCTCCAGCGCTGGCGGGCCTTCCAACACCTCGGTGCGACTGTCTTCTTGACGCAGTTTCTCGCGCAGCACGCGGGCCTGGACCGGATCGCTCATGGCCGCAAAATGGGGCTGCCAGCGCACACACTGAGCCAGCATGGCGTCCACCTTGCTGTGGGCTGTCAGAGCAAACACTTCAAAGCGATCAGGATGGCGTGACATGACATCCAGCGTGCTGTTGCCGATGGAGCCGGTCGATCCCAAAATACAAACTTTCTGACGCTTCATTCGCAATGTCTCGCAGGGAATGGGACGGGTCCAGCAGCAGGCTGGATGCTCACAAGGAGGCGAGGGCCAAAGCCACAGGAAAGACGGGTAGCAAGGCATCAACGCGGTCCAACACGCCACCGTGGCCGGGCAGCAGACTGCTGCTGTCTTTGACGCCAGCGCTGCGCTTGACCAGCGACTCCAGCAAATCACCCATCACACTCAACAGCGCCAAAACGACCGCGGCCCCCGCCAAAGCCAGGAGACCAAAGCGCTCTCGAACCAGGGCCATGAGGCTGCCAGACCCGCCCAGCGCCTGCTCAGCGAAAAGCCAGGCAAACGACAACACGACCACCCCCACCAGGCCAGCGTACACGCCCTCCCAGCTTTTTCCAGGGCTGATGCTCAACGCCAGCTTGCGCCGGCCCCAGGCCCGCCCGCCAAAGTACGCCGCAATGTCAGCCATCCAAACCACAACCAGTATCGACAACAAAAAGGTCACACCCTGCGCCTTGGCCGCATTCATGGCCAGCCAACAGATACCCAGAGCAGTCCAGCCCACCGCCAAACGCACCGGACGCCACAAGTGGGGCCACCCGGTCACGCCCACCCGCAGGCCGATCAGGCCGCCCACGACCCACATCAGGCTCGCGCCCCACCACACCCAGACAGGCACCTGCGTTGGCACAGCCCGCCACAACGCAACCGTACAAACCAGCACCAGTGCCGCCCCCCAAGCGATGGCCGCCCAGCGTGGACTGCCGTTCAAACGACTCCACTCCCAGCCGCCCACGCCAATGAGCACCAAGCTCACGGCCCCGAACGGCCAGGCCGAAGGCGCAAACAATGCTGGCAAAAACACAGCGAGCAGAACCAAAGCCGTGACCACGCGCTGTTTAAGCATGGTGTCAAACCCGAGCGGGGGGTGTCTCTGACGCGGGCGGCTTCACATCACCAAAGCGCCGCTCGCGCCGAGAAAAATCAGCCAATGCGGCATCCAGCTGCGCAGCATCGAAGTCAGGCCACAAACAGGGCGTGAAGTACAGCTCGGCATAGGCGGCTTGCCATAACAAGAAATTGCTGATTCGAAACTCGCCGCCGGTTCGGATGAACAAATCCAGCGGCGGGGCATCATGAAGGCTCATGAAGCGCGCCAAGGCGGCTTCATCCAACTGATCGGGCTGCAAACCCTCGCGCAGCGCACGCTGGCAGGCCTGCACCACATCCCAGCGCCCACCGTAGTTGAACGCAATGTTGATGGTGATGCGAGAGTTGTCACGGGTGAGGGTCTCGGCGTGATCCCAGGCATCACGGAGCTTGTCAGAGACCGACCCACGGTCGCCGATCACACGAATACGCACGCCCAGCTTGGCCAATTTTTTAAGATAGGTGGACACAGCCAAGGGCACCAAGCCCATCAATCCAGACACTTCTTCAGGCGGGCGACGCCAGTTTTCTGATGAGAAGGCGAACACGGTCAAGTGCTCAATACCGCGGTCGGCACACGCCAGCAAGGTGTTGACCAGGACGTCGACCCCCTTTTTGTGGCCCCAAAAACGGGGCATGAAACGCTTGCTTGCCCAACGCCCGTTGCCATCCATCACGATGGCCACATGGCGCGGAACGGCCTGCACAGGCACTGGCTCAGTCACGATGGAGGGGCTACTCTGTGATGCGCTTCAAGTTGATCACTCAAACCGCCAGGATCTCTGTTTCTTTCGCTGTAATCAAACGATCAATTTCAGCAATGAAGCGATCTGTCAATTTTTGAACTTCATCAAGAGAACGACGCTCATCGTCTTCAGAAATCTCTTTGTCTTTGAGCAACTTCTTGGCCTGCTCGTTGGCGTCACGGCGCAGATTGCGAATGGCAATCTTGGCGTCCTCGCCTTCGTTGCGCGCAACTTTGCTCAACTCTTTGCGGCGCTCCTCGGTCAGCGCGGGCATGGGCACACGCAACAAATCGCCTTGTGCTGAGGGGTTCAGCCCCAGATCGCTTTCGCGAATGGCCTTCTCGATCTTCGGCCCCAGGCCCTTCTCCCAGGGCTGGACGCTGATGGTGCGCGCATCCAACAAGCTCACGTTGGCCACCTGACTTACAGGCACCATGGAGCCGTAGTAATCGACGCTCACCTGATCAAGAATGCCGGGGTGGGCGCGACCGGTGCGGATCTTGTGCAGATCACTCTTCAAAGACTCAATGGAGCGGCCCATTTTCTGCTCCACATTTTTCTTGATCTCAGCAATGCTCATGATGTTTGACGTCCTTTCAAACGTGAACCAGCGTGCCTTCGTTTTCGCCCAAGACCACCCGCTTGAGTGCCCCCTGCTTGAAGATGCTGAATACTTTGATCGGCAGCTTTTGATCACGGCACAAGGCGAACGCCGTCGCATCCATCACCTGCAAATTGCGTGAGATGGCCTCATCAAATGAAATCTCGGAGTAGCGCGTCGCGCTGGGGTCTTTCTTGGGGTCGGCGCTGTACACACCGTCAACCTTGGTGGCCTTGAGCACGATCTGTGCGCCAATCTCGGCGCCACGCAAGGCCGCCGCCGTATCGGTCGTGAAAAAGGGGTTTCCCGTACCGGCAGCGAACACCACGATTTTGCCCTCTTCCAGATACTGCAAGGCCTTGGGCCGCACGTAGGGCTCGACCACCTGCTCAATCCCAATGGCGGACATGACACGTGCGACCATGCCTTCTTGGCGCATGGTGTCTGCCAAAGCGAGGGAGTTCATCACCGTGGCCAACATGCCCATGTAGTCGGCTGTGGCCCGGTCCATGCCCACCGCCCCACCCGCCACACCACGGAAGATGTTGCCGCCACCAATTACCACAGCGACCTCACAGCCCAGTTGGGTGATCTCCTGGATCTCTTGCACCATGCGCACGATGGTGGCACGGTTGATGCCGTAGGCATCGTCCCCCATCAGGGCCTCGCCAGAGAGTTTCAGCAGGATTCGCTTATAAGCGGGCATAAAAGCTCCTTCAGAAGTTCATCGGGTCAAACAAAAAAGAAGGGGCCGCCTGGTCGGCAACCCCCACATCAACAATCAAGCACCTTTGGCGGCTGCCACTTGAGCGGCAACTTCAGCTGCGAAGTCATCCGCCTTTTTCTCGATGCCCTCGCCCACCACGAACAAGGTGAAGGCCTTGACGGTGGTGTTGACGCTCTTGAGCATTTGCTCAACCGTTTGCTTGTCGTTCTTGACGAAGCTTTGGTTGAAGAGGCTGACTTCTTTCAGGTACTTCTGAACTGAGCCTTCGACCATCTTGCTGGCGATGTCCGCCGGCTTGCCGGACTCGGCCGCCTTGAGCTGGGCCACCGAACGCTCTTTTTCAATCAGTGCGGCAGGCACATCGCTGGACGACAGGGACACCGGCTTCATGGCCGCGACATGCATGGCCACGTCTTTGGCGGCTGTCTCGTCACCTTCAAACTCAACCATCACGCCAATGCGACCGTTGTGCAGGTAGCTGGCCAGCTGGCCACCCTCGGCATACCGCTTGAAGCGGCGAAGGGACATGTTCTCGCCCATCTTGCCGATCAAGCCCTTGCGCACGTCTTCCAAGGTGGGGCCAAAGCCGTCCTGGGTGTAAGGCAGAGCGGACAAGGCAGCAACGTCCGCCGGGTTGTGCTTGGACACCAGATCCGAACAGGCTTGAGCAAACGCCAGGAACGACTCGTTCTTGGACACGAAATCGGTCTCGCAATTGACTTCAACCAAAGCGCCGGTCGCGCCCTGCACAGAAGCCGCCACGACACCCTCGGCGGTCACACGCGAACCCGCTTTGGCCGCTTTGCTGCCCAGCTTGACGCGCAGCAGTTCTTCAGCCTTTTCCATGTCGCCTTGGGCTTCAGTGAGGGCTTTTTTGCACTCCATCATCGGGGCATCGGTCTTGGCGCGCAGCTCGGCAACCAAAGTGGCAGTAATCACGGTCATGATGTTCTCCGTCTCATTGAGTCCAGGGTTTGCCCGGACATGGATCAAGGGCCTGTTGTGAATGGAGTCGTCCGTCACAATCAGAACCGGCCCTCAGAATCATTTGTTGTTGAAAAAAAGGGGCTGATGCAGCCCCTTTTTGGACCCGCTGCCAGAGCAACGGGAAGGAGCCATGTCAGACAGCTTCGCTGACCTCGACAAACTCGTCACCTTCGGCTGCAATCGCTTGCACGACCTCGTTGGTCGCGTTGGCCTTGCCTTCGAGCACAGCATCAGCCACGGCACGGGCGTACAAGGCGACAGCCTTGGAGGAGTCGTCGTTGCCGGGGATCACGTAGTCGATGCCCAGCGGTGAGTGGTTGGTGTCCACCACGCCAATGACGGGGATGCCCAGCTTCTTGGCCTCTGCCACAGCAATCTTGTGATAACCGACGTCGATCACGAACAGTGCGTCAGGCAAAGCGTTCATGTGTTGAATGCCGCCAATGTCTTTTTCGAGCTTGGCCAGCTCGCGCTGGAACATCAAGGCTTCTTTCTTGATGCGGATTTCGGTACCTAGCTCAACCTGGGCCTGCATGTCTTTCAGGCGCTTGAGCGAACCTTTGACCGTTTTGAAATTGGTGAGCATGCCGCCCAACCAACGCTGGTCGACGAAAGGCATACCGCAACGCAGCGCTTCTTGGGACGTCACTTCGCGCGCTTGGCGCTTGGTGCCGACCAACAAAATGGTGCCGCGCTTGGCCGTCAACTGACGCACGAACTTCATGGCGTCGTTGAAAAGCGGCAGCGTCTTTTCAAGGTTGAGAATGTGGATTTTGTTGCGATGGCCATAGATGTAAGGGGCCATCTTGGGATCCCAGAAGCGTGTTTGGTGGCCAAAATGGACACCGGCTTCCAGCATTTCGCGCATGGTAACGGTCATGGTATTGAGCTCCGAAGGTTGGGTCTGAAGCCGAGTCTGAAATCACCCCCGACTCCCCTCCACAGCACAGAACCATGGTCAAACGGGACAACGGGAGGCGACACCTTTTGAACGACTCGGCTCGCGATGGGTTTTTCAGCTCAGGCAGCACTGCGCTCCCTGAAAGTCGAAAAACTCTCTGAGTATACCCCCACGGGGAACCGCAAGAATCCGGGGGTGTGCGATTCAAAGTCATGTGTCGCAAGTGGCACCCTCCCTGAGGGAGCCAATACCCCCCCTTTCCCAGAGGGTTGGGGTGAGGGTGGCGGGTTCACAGCACGCATCACTTGGAATCGCACCCCCATGCCTGGCGGCTGATCAGCGGCAGTGTTTGGGCCCTCTGGCCCAGCCATGCTCAAACGTTGAGCGTGACCACTACGGGGGCGTGATCGCTTGGACGCTCGTTTTTTCGCGGTACTTTGTCAATCACGCAAGCGCTCACCCGAGAGCGCAGCGCATCGCTGACCAAGATGTGGTCGATGCGCAAGCCCTGGTTTTTCCTAAAGGCCAGGTTGCGGTAGTCCCACCAACTCCAGCTCTTCGGGGCTTGCTCGAACATCCGGAAGGCGTCTGTGAGACCCAGCTGGAGCAAGCCTTGAAAATGCCCACGCTCTTCGGGCGTGCAATGGATTTGACCCGCCCAGGCCACAGGGTCGTAAACATCGCGATCCTCAGGAGCAACATTGAAATCACCCAACAGGGCCAGCTCGGAGCGGCTGGAGAGTTCGTTTCGCACGCAGTCTTGAAGGGCCTGCAGCCACTTCATTTTGTATTGAAACTTGTCGCTGTCCGGCGCTTGGCCATTGGGGAAATACGCGCCGATCAAGCGCACACCTTGCACCGTACCGATGATGACCCGGGCTTGTTGATCATCAAAGCCCGGTATGTTTTTGACCACGTCCTCGGCGGGATGCTGGCTAATCAAGGCCACGCCGTTGTAGGTTTTCTGGCCGAAGAAGGCAACGTGATAACCCAGCTCTTGCAGTGGCGCTAGCGGAAACTTATCGTCCGTGACCTTGGTTTCTTGCAAGCACAACGCCTCGGGTCGGTGCTCGGCCAGCCACGCCAGCACTTGAGGCAGCCGGACCGTGAGGGAGTTAACGTTCCAGGTGGCAAGTTTCAAAGCTGTCCTCTAAGTTGTTTTGTCCATTGAATGGGGCTCTGAACAGGCCCCAGGACGGCATTGTGAGGGTGAAGGGTGTGACCACAGAATCGCTCGCTGCGAACCTGGTCACCCTCGATGGGCTGCGACCTGCGGCCGTTATCCTACAAGGCACCGCATTGACGCTGCCAAAACGCTTTGGTTCCTGCGCCGCAGTCCCCGCAGAGGTATTCAAGCCATTGAGTTGAACATACCCGCATAGCTGAGCGAGCTTCCCTGCGCCGACACCGTCAGCCTTGCCGAGGCGTCACCTTGGTAGGTCATCAGTTGACTGTACAGTGCCGTCACATTGGAACCCGAGCCCGCATACTTGGCCGCCATCGCAGTCGCGTTGCTCGTCTGCGCCGTCGTCGATAGCGTTTGCGTGCTTTGCAGCAAGCCGCTCAACCGGTCATGAAGGCTGGGTTGGGTCGTGTCGCGGTTGAAGAATGACTGCACCTTCTCCACATCGGCGGTCGTGCCTGTGACGGAGAGCACACCGTCTGTACCCACTGAAAAAGAAATCTCCTGCGACAGCGCCGTACCCTGCCCCGCCAACCCCGCCAACAACGCCTTGCCTAGCTCAGCTTGCTGCCGGCCGAGCCTTTGTTGTGTCATCTGGCCTTTCAGGCCATGCTGGCTTTCGGCCTGGATGGCCTGCATGTCGATGCCGCTCAGATCCAGCGGCGGGGTGGCCAGGATCGAAGACAACGGCGACGCCGCCTCCTCCGACCGCTGATCAAGCAGGGACGTGGCGTACTGTGAAAGTGCCGAGGCATTGAGAAAGGTGACGTTCATTAACCAGGTTCCCCCATGTCAGCAAACCCTGAACAACGCCATGGTGCGCAAACTTGAGCCATCCAAAACCTTGAAATGAGCCTGTGTTCACGCCTTCTTCTGGCCTGAACGGATTCCACCTGAGCACGGATGGCCCGAGCCACTTTGCGAGCATTCGCAACGCGGGTCAATTTAAGTGGGCGCTTTATGATGGAGGACTGTTTCACAAGCAGACACTCGCACCGCTTGTGGAAACGGCAACCTTGTAGCCTACCTTCATGCCCGTCACCTCTAAGCCAGACATCACCGACCTCCCCATCCCCCACCACGTCAGCCGACTTCCGGCAGACCTGGCCGCCCGTCCAAAGGAGTTGGCCCGCATCCGGCAGGCGGCCTTCAACCTGCCACAGGTTTTGAAACCTGCAGATTTCCTGCCCGATGCCGAGCCAGACCCTGATGCCCACCTCGACCGACTCGGTCTGGTGATGCTCCAAAAGGGGGCGGGTACCCGCCCCAGCCGATGGATTGCGCCTGAATCCATCGATCAGGCCCTAAAGCACCTGGATGTGGTCGGCAACGGCCCTGCCGTGCGGGCTTTGATGACCGCGCGCTCAGCCACTCTTGAGGCGCTGGGGGTGTCCCGCCAAGGCCTAGGGTGGCAGCGCACGGCCACCCACGAGCTGACAATGTCCAGGCCAGGCTGGCGCATTCCGGTGGCCTTCCGGATCCCCGTTGACATAGCCCTGGTCTGGACATTCTTCCGGACTGGCGACTTGGCTGCGCTGACCATGGGACTCGGCCCAGCGCCCAAATACGCGCATGCCGACGCGCTGCTGGCACACATCGAGTCGCTGATTGCGCGCAGCGTCGCCTTCAACCCGCGCCACCCGGAATCGCTGCTGCCGCGCCTGTTGGCCGAGTGCGCCATTCCCCAGCCGCTCGATCGACTCAAGGCCGCGTGCATCCGCGCCCAGGACCGCTGGGAGCACCAGGTGGCCGAGCTCGACGCGCTCGAAGGCCTGACCCAGGATCTGGCCTTCCAGGGCTACCCCGACTCCTTCGCGACCGCGCGCCACCTCCAGCGCAGCGTCAGGCTGTATGTGGGGCCCCCCAACAGCGGCAAGACCCACGCTGCCTTCGAGCGGTTGGCGCTGGCGCACGATGGGGCCTACCTCGCCCCATTGCGGCTGCTCGCACTAGAAGGCCGGGATCGCCTGGCCGCGCGTGGTGTGCCGTGCTCGTTGCTGACTGGGGAAGAGAGCGTCACGGCGTCAGACGCCCGTGCGGTATCGAGCACCATCGAGATGGTCAACACTCGCCGCGCCGTCGACGTGGCGGTGATTGACGAAGCACAGATGATCTTCGACCCTTTCCGCGGCTGGGCCTGGACGCAGGCCATCGTGGGTGTGCCGGCCAATGAGGTCATCATCATCTGCTCCGCCTACGCGGTGCCAGCGATCGAGAACCTGCTGCGCCTGTGCGGCGAGCGTTGCGAGGTGCAAACCTTCGAGCGCAAGCAGCACGTGCAGCAGCTGCCCGGGCCGGTCCCTCTTTCGGCAGTGAAAAAGGGCGATGCTGTGGTGGCATTCAGTCGCCGCGATGTGCTGACCCTGCGCGACCAAATCGCCGCCAAGGGGCACCCGGTGTCGGTGATCTACGGCGCTCTGCCGCCGGAAGTGCGCCGCCGAGAAGCCGAGCGCTTCGCCCAGGGCGAGTCGCACGTGCTGGTGGCCACCGATGCGATCGGTATGGGCCTGAACCTGCCGATCCGCCGCGTCTTGTTCAGCACCATGACAAAGTTTGATGGGCAGGCAGAACGATCGCTGAACGAATCCGAAGTGCACCAGATCGCGGGACGGGCGGGCCGCTTTGGCATTCACGAGGAGGGCTTCGTGGGTGTGCTCTCGGAGGCCGAACCGTCGGCGGCCCGCACCCTGAAGGCGCTCCTGCCCATGGTGCCACGCGCGCCGCGCCACTTCAAGGCGCCGGTGGCACCCAACTGGTGGCACATCGACACCATCTCTTCACGCTTGGGCAAGACTGGGCTGCGCGAGGTGCTGGGAGTGTTCATGGAACAGCTCAAGCTCGACAACGCGCATTTTGAAGTGGCCGAGCTGGAGCAGATGCTTGAGTTGGCCGAACAGCTCGACCGCAGTGCGAGTACGCTCCCCCTGAAAGACCGCTTCATCTATGCGCAGGCCCCCGTGGACAGCCGCACGGACTCCCAGGTGCGCGAGTTTCTGGCCTGGACGCACGGCCATGCGCGCACTGGCAAGGCCGGCAGGCCCTGGTTCCTGGAGGATGTCGACGAACACAGCCGCCTCGACCGGATGGAGCAGGCCCTGAGGGCGTGCACGTTGTGGCTCTGGCTGGACTTGCGTTTCCCCACAGTTTTCGGTTTGATGGATGCTGTGACCGACCTGCGGCACAGGCTCAATGACGGCATTGAGAGGCACCTAAAAGGTAAGCGGCCGCTCGCGCAGCAAAGGCAGCGGCCGAGGCGGTAGGGGAGATTGCCGCAACCCAGCCCAACAAGTTGACGTTGGGCAACACGGCCTCGTCAGGTCCGCAGGGCGTATCACGCTCCCTGGTATGGTTTTTGGGTTCGGTAGGAATTTGTCGACGCTCCAAGTCAGGCAGTTTCCTAGGGAAAACACCCTGCGCGCGGGCTACCGCCAAAGCAGGAATTTGTGCATGATTGCGATCAGACTGGAGTACCTTATGTTGTTGTCCGCCCGCCTGCCGTTTTTGCTTGTCATGTGCCTCTTGGGCGCGAGCCGTGTTGCGGTGGCCGCCGACCCGGCGGAGATGCCTAAAACTGCCGCCTCCTCTGCTTCGTCGACTGAGCCCGCGGTTGACAAGAAGCCCGTCTCGACCCTGGCGGTGGAGGCCTGCCAAGCTGCCGTTACGGACAGCATGCGATCCCTGCGCGGGTCAGGCGTCCAGCGAATCGAATTCGACCGTCGGCAGCCAGTCATTGTGCCGCCACAAGACGAGGAAGTACCCCTGAAAGGGACGGGCCGATATGTCAACGGCAGCGCGAAAGGTGCTGGGGTGCCTTTTACCTACGGATGCAACTACAACGTGCGCACCGGCAAGACCAACGGCGTGGTCATCAGCGACGGCAAGGATGCCACGCCGAGTCGATCCTCAAAGCGCAACAAAGCTGCAGGCGATGGCACGGCTTGGCAACCTGACTTGACCCGTTTGAGCCCCGAGGCCTGTGAAGCTGCGGTGGCGGGGGTGCTCAAGAACAAACACCCGCGCGTCGGTCGAATTGCTTTCGATGCGCAGTCTCGCAAACTTAAACCCGCAGACAATGTAGAACGCACATTGTTGCAAGGCCAGGGTGGCGTGCAGCGCGCGCCTGGCATGCCGGCCGAAGAGTTTACCTATCGATGCGAGTTCGACAATCAGAGTGGTGCGCTGGCCGACGTGCAATCGAGCGACTGACCCTGACGCGACCACGTTAGGCCTGCGAGCGGGCATGCGGCAGCGCTGAATTGTCGCCGTTTATGCCCTGGATGCACGGCGCTTAAAACAGCCATAAGAGGTAGGTGGCGGAAGCGGTGTCCTCCGAATCGCTAGGAAGCATGCGGGTTGGCGGGGGATGAGGAGAGGATGTCCATCATCTTGTCCATCAAACTCCGGATGCTTGATTTTGCATCAGATCCAGCGGTCGCAATGGGAGGGAAGGGGCCAACATGTTCATGATCAAGCGAATCAGCGTTTCCTTTTGCGGGGGCAAGGATTCCGCTACCAGAAGGGTCAGTGCAGCCAATCCTGTGTCATTGATGATGGGGTCGCCCTGCTGGTTCAGCAAACGGCCATTGCGGTGTAGAAAATCGACGAACAAGAAAGCCCCACTGCGCTTGTTACCGTCGGCGAAGGGATGGTTCTTGACCACGAAGTAGAGCAGATGGGCGGCCTTGCGAATCAGGGCCAAAGCTTGTTCCAGCTCCGCGGCATTTTGTTCAAAGCGTGCCTGTTGCACGGTGAAGCCGTGGACGAGGTGATCGCGCAGGACCTGGGTTGCCCATTGGCGGAAATGGGTGCCCTGAATGGACTTGACTCGGTAGCCGACAGAGATGATCACGTCGAGGCTGTAGAACTTGACCGGTTTGTCCGAACCAGCAATGTGCAAATTTTGCACATTGCTTTTGCCGTCCTCCAACTCACTCTCGGCAAAGATGTGTAAGCGTTCCGGCAACCCATCTTTCGCAACACCAGAGAAGCTGAGAACCTTGCGTCTGTGATGACAACAGACGAAGCGAGGTGAGCATGGATCGAGAGCGGATTGAGAGTTGCCTGGAACAGGTGAAGGCCTATCAGGC